>JANNJO010000287.1:0-12438 GCA_031395755.1 Acidobacteriota bacterium | reverse complement strand
GGCCCGGCGCAATGACCGGGGGCAGCGGCCTCATGGTTTGTCGCCGCCCTTCGGGGCGAGGTCGGGATTCAATTCCGTGATGGCGGCGAGATAGGTGGTTCTGGGCCTCGTATTCAGTTCCCGCAGCAGCGCGTAATCGCGCTGCTCGGCCTGCAGCTTCGAGACTCGGCTGTCCGGGTCATTCAGATTGCCGAAGACGATCGCCTCGGCCGGGCAGACCGCCTGGCATGCGGTTGTGACCTCGCCGTCCTGAATCTTGCGGCCTTCCCGTTCCGATTGGATGCGGCCCGCGCTGATGCGCTGGACGCAGTAGGTGCATTTCTCCATAACGCCGCGGCTGCGGACCGTGACGTCCGGATTGCGGCCGAGCATGAGGACCGGCGTTTCCCAATCCTGATACTGCAGAAAGTTGAAACGCCGGACCTTGTATGGGCAGTTGTTCGAGCAGTAGCGCGTCCCGACACAGCGGTTGTAGACCATATCGTTCAGGCCTTCGCTGCTGTGCGTCGTCGCGCCGACCGGACAGACCGGCTCGCACGGCGCGGTTTCGCAGTGCATGCAGGGGACCGGCTGGAAGTAGCTCTTGGGGTTCTCCACCTCGCCCTGGTGGTAACTGTCGACGCGAAGCCAGTGCATCTCCCGGCCCCGCATCACTTCTGTTTTGCCGACTACCGGGATGTTGTTCTCGGCCTGGCACGACACGACGCACGCGTTGCATCCGTTGCACGCATTGAGATCGATCGACATGCCCCACTTGTAGTCGGCGACCTTCTCCTGTTCGTCGGTCAGGACCGGCCACATCGAGGGCAGCTCGTTCTCGTGTTTCTTGAGCGAGGCCAGCTCCGCCCGTGGAACGGCGCGAATGATGTCGCGGCCCTCCATGAGGTGGTGATACTGCACGCACGCCAGCGGGAAGGTCTCGCCGGTGAGGACGATCTGCGCGCCGGTGCCGAAGCTCAGCCCGTCGGAGGTTCTCAGCGCGCCGGCATTGAACCCGCGATCTCGTCCGACGTGGCCCGTACGCGTGCGGCCGTAGCCGAGGTGCAGCGTCGCGGCATCGTCCGGATGACCGGCGACGGGGAACATCGCGCCTCGAACCGAGCGTCCGCGATGGCGAATTTCAACAACTGAGCCGTGAATCTGACCACGCTCGCCGCCCGTGAAGTCCGGGGTGGCCGTACCGTTGAGCCGTTGCATTGTTGCCGGGCTGACGAGCACGGCGTTGTCCCACGTGAGGTGCGTCAGCGGCTTCGGCAGCTCCTGCAGCCATCCGTTGTTGTTGAAACGCCCGTCGTGCACGGTAGGATCGTTTCGAAACGCGATCTCGATACCGCTCGAGGGTGCCGCAGGGATGGCGCTGAATGCGGCAATCGCGCCTGCCGGAGCGATCTCGCGGGTCGGCAACGCGGTGTTCGCCATGACGCCGTCATGCACCGTGCGGCGCCAGAAGGCTTCGAAGTCGGCGTCAGCGACAGGGCGCCGCCCCTGCCAGAAGTCGCGGACAATCTGATACGGCGTGCGCTCGGGGCGATCGCTGAGCGCCGCCAGCACTTCGTGCGCCGAACGTCCGTCGTAGAGCGGGGCGATCAGCGGCTGGACGATCGACACCGTGCCGTCGAATGCGCGCGCGTCGCTCCACGCTTCGAGGAAATGCGTTTCCGGAATCTGCCAGTGAGAAATGGCCGAGGTTTCGTTCGCGTGCAAGCTCAGGTGCACGCGCAGCCGCACCTTGTTCATCTGGTCTGTGAAGTGCAGGTCAGCAGGCGCGGTATACACCGGATTACCGCCGAGAATGAGCAGTGTGTCGACCTGTCCGCCCGCCATCGCGGCCGCCAGCTCGCGAATCGACCCCACGTGATCGACCGGTCGCGAATCGATGGGGTCGGTGTACAACACGGTCTGTCCTGCATTGCCGAGCGCTGCGTTCATCGCATGCGCGAGAGCGTGCACGACGGCAGGCTGTCCCTCGCCGGCCACCACGATGCTGGCGCCGCGATGAGCATTCAGGTCCCCGCGCACGGCTGCCAGCCACGCCTGCGCTTCGGCAGGAAGCGCCGCGCCGCGATTCACACCGCCCACACCGAGATCGGCCGCCAGCGCTCGAGCCAGCCATTCGATCTGGCTCGGCTTGAGCGGTAGTCGATGATCGGCTTTCGCGCCGGTCGGCGTCGGCATCGTTTCCGCAGCGTAGAGGCGGCAGCCCGGGCCTTCCGGACGTCGGCGTCGCGCGAGCTGGCGCGAATAGCGAAGGCTGCCGGCGCCGCAGCTCAAGAAATCGGCATCGAGGCAGACGATGACCGCGGCCTTCTCGACGTTGTACTGCGCGGAAACATCGCTGCCCGCGACCAGCCGCAGACCGGCGGCGGCATGCAGCTCACTGCCCGGATCCCACTGGTGCCATGCGGCAGCCGGGAAGCGCGCGAGAAGATCCTGGATCTGCGCCGCCAGGGTAGGGGAGCATACCGTCTCGGTGAGAATGCGGAGCCCAGCCCCCTTCGTCGCCTGCTGCGAGGTCGTGACGGTGCGCATCGCGCCGATAAAGGCGGACCACGGGAGGATTTCACCAACGTGCGAGAGCGTCTGCATCCGATCGGGATCGTAGAGATCGAGCAGGGACGCCTGCGCAAACACGTCGGTGGCGCCGAGGCTGGCCGGGTGCGACGGGTTGCCCTCGATCTTGGTGGGGCGTCCCTCGTGGCTCTCCACGAGGATGCCGGTTGCGCGGCCGCCGAGCGTCATCGCGGTCGCATAGAAGAGCGGCGTGCCTGGGACGATCGTTTCCGGCTGGCGGACGTAAGGAAGGATCTGCTCCGGCGGCTGGCGCGTGCAGCCCGCCATGCCCGCCAAGGCGAGCGACGCGCCCATTAACTTCAGAAACGCTCGCCGCTCGACGGGGTCGAAGGCTTCGGGCAGGCGCGACGCGAACTCGTCGCCGACGAGATCCCGAAGGTCGGCGCCCTGTTGTTCTGCGAGCGTTCGCCAGAACTCGGGAGCATTGCCTGGTTTCATCGGTGACACGCGTTGCAGTCCGTCATCTTCCGGATGCGATTCTCGGCCACCAGCCTCTGGCCGAGCTCCAGCTGGTCGGCCGGCGCCACGTAGTTCATGTTGAACACGTCTTCCCGTGGCCTCACGTAGCGCTCGGGGTGCCTGTGGCAGTCGAGGCACCACTCCATCTGCAGCGAGTGCTGCTTGCGCATGAGCGGCATTTTGTCCACCGGCCCATGGCAGGTCGCGCAGCCGACGCCTTTGGCGACGTGGATGCTGTGGTCGAAATAGGCGAAGTCAGGCAGATCGTGCACGCGCGTCCAGGCGATGGAAGTATTCGAGCGGAAGCTCTCGCGCACCGGTTCCAGGAACGCCGCGTTCGAAAAAATCTGCGAGTGGCAGTTCATGCACGTCTTCGTCGGCGGGATGCCGGCGAATGCGGCCGTTTCGACCGTGGTGTGGCAATAGCGGCAGTCGATGCCGTTGCCCGCGACGTGACGCTCGTGGCTGAACTGGATGGGCTGGTCGCGCGCCACGTTCACCTGCGTGACCCACGGCGATCGATCGATCTGGAAGGCGAGGTAGAGAAGCCCGGCGACGAAGAAGAGCGCGCCGAAAATGCTTACCCTGGCAATGGTGTTCGCGCTGCGATGAAAAATCTGCGGCATATTCCCGACGAACCAACCTCAGCCATCATATATCAAAATGTTCGGACGCACGGAGCGACAGCCCTGTCGCAACCGACGTCAGCTCTTCGCCGCCGGTGATCGTTTCGATCCCGAATCTCTCGACGAAGATGTTCCGCACAGCGGGAACGAACGATGATCCTCCCGTGAGGAAGACGTGATCGATGTCGCGCGCCGAGACGCCGGTGTCGGTCAACAGGCGATCCACGCATCCGGCCATGAGCTGGACCTCCGGCTCGATCCATTTCTCGAATTCGAGCCGCGTCACGCGTTTGCTGATCGACACCGGCTCGCATTGAAATTCGAACAGGGTCTCGCTCTGCGCCGATTGGTCGTGCCGAAGTCGAGGCCGATGGAGGACATTGGCGATTGGTGGCGCCGGGCTTCCCGTATGATAAGCGCATGAAAATAAGCACACTCCTCACGATTCTTGGCGCCGCCGTTCTGGCGGGCATCCCCGCGTCCGGAGCCGCGCAGGCCGTCAGACGCATACAACCGGCGAACGCGGCCATCGCCACGGCGGTCTGGTCGGGGGACACGTTGTATGTGAGCGGGCAACTGCCGACCCCGACCACGCCTGCCGATCCCGCCAACGGCACGGCGGCCGTCTACGGAAATACCAGGACGCAGACCGACAGCGTGCTCAGGAAGATCGAGACCATCCTGAAGGAACAGGGCCTCGGGATGGGCGACGTGGTAATGATGCACGTGTACCTCGCGGGCGATCCGGCCATGGGCAACAAGATGGACTTTGCCGGGATGATGGCGTCCTTTACGCAGTTCTTCGGCACTGCCACACAGCCGAACAAACCCGCCCGAAGCACCGTGCAGGTTGCGGGGCTGGTCGCCGCCGGCGCACTCGTGGAAATCGAGGTGATCGCCAGATCGAAGTAGCGCGCCGGTCGGCTCCACATCAGAACCGGAACGTGTAGAGAAATTTCGTGGCGGCCCGTCGATCCAGCGGCGTGAAGCGGTTCTGCAGCGGATCGTCCAGCCAGTTCTGGGTGTTCACGATGTACAGATCGGTGCCCGGCGTCAGTATCCAGCGGAAGCGCGACTGCCAGCCAAACACGCCGCTGACGTTGTCGTACTGGAACATGTTGACGAACGCGATGAACTGGTTGAACTGCAGCTCCGGCGTCAGCCGGTAGAGCCTTGTCGTGAACCTGCCCTCGGGCAGGTCGATCTTGTTCAGCTCGTTGAACAGGTACACGATGACGCCCGGACGAAACCGGAACGTCGTGTTGAGCGCAAATCGCTGCCTGCTGCCAGAGTAGAATCCGCCCCACTCGACCATCGGCGAAATTGCGATCTTGCGCCGGTTGGCGGTGCCTGCGCTCACGCGGTAGCGCACAAACGAGTAGTCCGCTCCCCTCGGCAGGAGGATGTCCCGGCCGACCTTGAATGGCCGATCGAGCCGCTGATACTCAGGAATGACTTCGACGGAGAGCGTCTCCTGAGAATGGAGGTCCATCTGAAACACGGTGAGGGTCACCACCCGCTGCAGCAGCGAATTATTGGTATCGGTCCATACGTTGAAGTCGCCGGTGAACCCCATGCGCCGGATCAACGGATGATTCGCTGGTCGCGGAGAAAAGTTCAGGTACGGGTTATACCGGCGGTACTCGTTGCGGAGGGTGAAGCCGACTGCAGGCGAGAAGTGTTCCTGGACTTCGCGAAACGTCGCCCCAGCATTCCACCGGTCGTTCGGATAGTCGACGGTTGCGCCGAATGCGGCGTTCCCACCGGTACCGGCGGGATTCGTGTTCCACAACGCAAACGCGGTCGTGAACAGATTCTTCGATCCGCGGAACCTGGAGGTCGCCAGACGAACATCGACGCCCCCGGTCTGGAGCGTGCTTGCCCCGGCTTCGCGAGGGTTCCGACGAGTGTACAAGGCCCCCACGTACGACTGGGTCATCATGCGCCTCTTGACGCGCACGACTGTAAAATCTTCGCCGACCACGCCTTCCTCTGCACCGGTCCGCACCTGAAGGAGGCCGACATCCGCCTTCCCAACCTGCCCGGTCAACTGGAAACCGTAGTCGATCTTCTGGGGCATCTCGTCTTCTCCCAGTCCGATTCGTCTGCTGAAGTACGGAACGATTGAGGTGTCGCCCCCGGCGTTGAAGCCGACCTGGCCTCCACCGCCTCCGCCCTGCGCCACGCTCGAAAAATCAAAATTCCCCGCTCCCTCGAGGAAGAACGTGCGCCGTTCCGGAAAGAACAGCGAATATTGGGTCAGATTCACCTGCCGCTGATCGACCTCGGTCTGGGCGAAGTCGGTGTTGACCGTGAAGTTCGCCCGCAGCGATGGCGTGATGCTGTAGAACAAATCGAACCCGGCATTGCTATCCAGCTCGGTCTTGGGATTGTTGCGTCCAGGCTCGGCGCTGGCGCTGGCGACGCCATACGGCCTGATGTCGAGGCCTTTGCCCTGCGCGAGATTTTCCAATCCGCGGAGCAGGCCGGTGGTGGTGAGTCGCCGCAAGGTCTGGTTCCGGGCCCAGCCATTCCAGAAGCTTTCTTCGTTTTTCCGGCGTACCGTGCGCTGAAAATTGATGCCCCATTCGGTCTTGCCGGGGTCGAAGTTCAGCGTGCGGAATGGAATCTGGATCTCGACGGTCCACCCGATATCCGTGTGGCGCACGCGGAGGTCCCAGATGCCGTCCCAATTGCGATTCTGCACCGATGTCGAGCTAATCAGACCGTCCCCCATCAGTCCGGACGGATTGATCTCGAAGAAGTAGCCGTTCTGTCCGTCCAGGTACGGGTCCAGCACCCATTGAAACCGGTCGTCGGCGGCGAGCGTCTGGTCGCGGCGCCGCTCGTACCCGAGCCATCGATCCGGCTCGCTGTCATAAAAAGTCGCGCCAATGTAGAGGGCTTCATCGTCGTACACGATTCGGACGTCGGTCCTCTCGGTTGCGGGCTCGCTGTTCCTGGGATCCTGCTGGATGAAGTTGTCGGCGCTCCCGGCGCGCTGCCAGAAGGACTCGGTCACCAACCCATCGAACAGGACGCGCTCGCCGTCACGGAGCCGCTCGGCCGTGATCGATCGCCTCGGCGGCGCGACCTGGACCGTGGGCGCCTGGGAGAGCGTCTGAGCCTCCAGCACGCTGGCGACGAGGGTGATGAGGAGAGCGCCGATGAGAGGTCGCCGCAAGGTTACTGTGCAGGGTTCGCGGCGCCCAGCGGCAGATGCACTGAGACCGTTGTGCCGAGTCCTTCTCCCGGGCTTTCAACCTGCACTGTTCCTCCATGCAGTTCCACGAGGCTCTTCACGATGGACATCCCCAGTCCCAGGCCTCCGTATTTGCGCGTGGTCGAGGCATCGCCTTGTCGGAACCGTTCGAACAGATGAGGAATGAACTCGGCGTGGATGCCGATACCCGTGTCGGCGACGCTGATCTCGATGTGAGAGTTGACCCGCTGAAGGACGATCTGGACCTTGCCGCCTATGGGGGTGAACTTGATAGCGTTCGAAAGCAGGTTCCAGCACACTTGCTGCAGACGGCTTGGATCGGCCGAAATTGGTCCCGCCGAGGGGTCGAGAATTTTCTCGAGCCTGATGCCCTTCGCCTCGGCCGCGGGCGCCGCATTTTCGACGGCTGCCTCGATGAGGGAGACCGGTGAGATCGATTGAATATCCAGCCGGACCTTCGCGGACGTGATCCGGCTCATGTCCAGCAGATCTTCAATCAGCTGGGTCTGGGCGCGGGCATTCCTCTCGATCGTTTCGAGCCCTTTGAGCAGGTCCGCGCGGTCCCTCTGGCCCATTCTGAGGATCTGCGACCAACCGAGGATGGCGTTCAGGGGCGTGCGGAGCTCGTGAGAGAGCGTCGCCAGAAATTCGTCTTTCAGACTGCTCATCCGTTCGGCTTCGCTCCGGGCAGCCCGCTCGCTTTCCAGGAGTACCTTCCGCTCTTCCGAGGCCTTTTGCGCCGCCTCGTACAGACGCGCGTTGTCGATCGCGATCCCTGCCTGTGCGGCCACGCCCACGACCAGTCTCTCGGTCCGCTCGGTGAACACATTGGGTTGAGGGTGTCCGAAGAACAAGCCCCCAATAACCTCGCCGGAGCGTGAGCGTACGGATACCGCCAGGTAGCTGCGTACCGGCAGATGCCCATGCGGCAGACCGGGGTGCGGTGCCATCGTTCCGTAGCGATGGTCATTCAGCACGTCGTCGGACCGGATTGGCCCCTCACCGCGAAGGAACGCGTCCGCGTTCCCGTCGGTCGTGGTGTAGAGGAACGCACCAAACTGGGCGCCGCTCAACTGCGTGGCCGCATCGGTCACGGACTGGACCACGGACTCAAGATCGAGCTGTGAAGCCAGCACGCTTCCCGACTTGTTGAGCAGCTCGAGGGTGCGTGTCTCCTCGCGCAGGGCCGCTTCAGCCTCCTTCCGAGCCGTGATGTCCTCGATGACCCCGATGAATCGCTGCGGCCGGCCGGCCGCATCCATCAACAACGTGACGGTCGTCAGGCTCCACACGATGGAGCGGTCTCTCCGGAGATAGCGCTTCTCGAGCGAGGCCTCGGGAATCGCCCCGCTAATCAGTTGACTGAACGACGCCCGCGTGGCCGCGAGATCGTCCGGGTGGGTGATCTCGGAAAACGTCAATCCTCGCAGCTGATCCGGGCTGTAACCCAGGATGTCGGAACACTTCCGGTTCATGTCGATAAACCGTCCGTCCAGCTCTGCAATCGCCATCCCGACGGCCGCCTGATTGAACGTCGCCCGGAGCCGTTCCTCGCTGGCGCGCAAGGCTTCGGCCGCAGTCCTGCGGCTGGTGACATCGGCACATGCGCCGGTCATATATAACGGCTTGCCATCTTCGTCGAAGAAGGCTTTAGCTTTCTCGTCGATCCAATGGATGGTTCCGTCCGGCCAGACGACGCGAAACTCCATGTCGAAGTCGGATCCGTCGCGGGCGCACTGCTCGTAGCGGGCAGTCACGCCGGGCCGATCGTCGAGGTGGACGGCGGCGATGAAGGACTCCAGCGATTGGGTCGCCCGGTCCCGCCGAAGTCCGAACAGCCCATCGAGATTCCCGTCCCACTCGACGCTGTTGTCTTGAAGGTTCCAGCGGAACGTTCCCGTTCCGGCGGCGCTCAAGGCTGCCTGCAGGCGCTCCTGGCTCTCGCGCAGGGCTTCCCTGGTCCGCAGGAGGTCATCCTCGGCGCGCTGCCGTGCAAGCAGAATGCTGTTGGCATTCTGCAGCGCGACGGAGCGCAGCAGAGCGTCTTCCTGATCCGGGGGCGTCTTCATTGCGCCTTCAGGGCGACCGCGGCGAGGGAGGTTCCCGCCACGCGCGCGCGAATTTTCTCGAACGCGGTGTCGCGGCTCGTGGAAGTATCGTCGCTGAAAGGCGAGAACCCGCAGTCATCCGTCGTGCCGAGCTGCTCCAGCGGAATGTACTCAGCCGCTTCGAGAACGCGATCGCGAACCTCCTGTGGCGTCTCGACGTGCGAGTCGATCGGCGACACCACGCCCACGAAGACGCGCTGATCAGCCTTCATGTACTCGCGGATGATTTTCAGGACGTGGACGCGATCAGGTTCGCCGGCCAATGCGATATAGAAATTGCCGGCTTTCAATTGAAACAGGCTGGGCAGCAGCTCGGAATAATCGACATCGGCGCTGTGCGTCGAATCGCGGTCGCCGCCCGGGCACGTGTGGACGCCGATGAGTTGCCGCTCCTCCGGGGTGAACCGCGAGAGCGCCAGGTTGTTCAAATCGATGAAGCTGTTGAGGAGATGCCCCGTGGGGTCGATCTTCATCGCCAGGCGTCCCTCGGTGAAGTCGATTTGCACCTTGCAGGCGCCTTTTTCGAAACACCGACGGATTTCGGTCTCGTGCTCCGCCAGTAAGTCGTCGATGAACTGCTCGCGCGTGTAGTCGGCGATCCCCTCCGCGGGATACATCAGACTGAGCGCCGAGGGGGAAATGACCGCCTGCTTCAACGGGCGGTTGGCGTAACGCTTCACGACGTCCAGATAACTGTCCGCGTACCTTTTATAACGGAAAGGACCAGCGGTCAGCCGCGGCATCCGGCGTGTGTGTCCCGCCGAGAATGGAATGCGGAAGCCGTCGGGAGCGGTGTTGACCAGCCCGTGAACGGAGTACGTCCAGAAGTTATGGTACTTCCGCTGTTCTCCGTCTGTGATGATGGGAGATCCCGTCTGTTCGAACCGGGCGATCGTGTCGCGGATTGCGTCTTCGTACAGCGGGTTGAGGCGCGGATCGTCACTCTCGCCCCGCGCAGCCGCCTCTATGAGGGCCGTGGGCCTGGGGATGCTGCCGATTGGTTCGGTGAGCATCATCCGGCAACAACAGTGTTCTTCCCGCGCTTCTTCGCTTCGTACAGCGCTTCATCGGCGGCGCGCAAGATCGTCGCGGAGTTACCGGGCATCCCTTCATCGTCACCCACATGCGTGGCCACGCCGATGGACACCGTCAGCTGGAACGGGTCGGCCTGCTCGGCAATGCGGCTGCGGATCCGCTCTGCCAGCGCCATGGCCGCCGGGGGAGACGTGTTCGGCGCCAGGATCGTGAACTCGTCGCCGCCCCATCGCGCTGCCACATCGGTCTCGCGCAATTCCGATTGAATCACCCGTGCAACCTGTCTGAGTGCCTCGCTTCCCGCGCGGTGGCCATGGCGATCGTTGATGTTCTTGAGTGCGTCAAGGTCGAGGAACAACAGCGTCAACGATTCGCCGTAGCGTTTCGAGCGCTTGAGTTCGGCGCGGAGGCGCGCGGAGAACCCCCGGCCATTAAGCAGGCCCGTGAGAGCGTCGGTTTGCGAGAGCTCCGCGAGCCGGTCCGCCTGGCGTCCCAGGATGTAGCCGAACAGTGCGAAAATCGTCGCGGTGGCGCCGCCGACGTACATATATGCGGCACGGTCGGCGGTGAGCTCGTGTTTGACGTGCTGCAGCCAGACGGAGTCCTCTGGGGCCCTTGCGAGGCGTATCCCCAGTAGCCCGGCCGGCGCTCCTGAAGACAAGACTCCTGCGGTCAGCGCGTAGGTAAAGCGTCGTTGCATGCCAATCCGGGTTTTACACGTGCAACCAGCATACCTGAAATGAGTTAGAGCTCTATTTGAGCAGCTCACCCCGCTGGGCGGGGTAGCGGCGAAGGTCGACCGGGTGCCCGACCAGGGTCGTTCTCACCTAAAGCTTGGACAGGGGTCGCTTTGAGACATGGGGGAAATGGGAGGAATGGCGGCTTTGTGCCGGGGCCAGGGAAGCGTCGCCGAAATCCGCGAAGTCGCCGCACCGCTCGCACTGGAATGAGGCGAGCCAGCGGGCTGTCGTCCATTTGAGTGGACGGCCGCAAATGGGACAGGGAATGGGCTTCGCGCCTGCGTCTGTGATGTCATTCTGCACTGCACAAACCTCCGTACCGCGCATTTTCGGGGTTGACGGCCGGCGCCGGCTGTCGCATTTTGCACACCGGCATTTCTGTGCATTTCAGAGCGGAGGGGTGCTTGGGATCATGGACTGTATCTGTGGCCGCGAACGACGGTACCGTTACGTACCTGACGAATTCGGGGAACTTCGAAGTCGCTCACGTTGCCTCGCCAGCGCTTCGACGTGCTCGGCGAGGCACTGTTCCCGGGCCCGGTCCATGTCTTCAATCGAACGGTACTTATAGACGCCAGGCGGAAATCGCCGCGGGTTCGTGCGCCGGGCAAGTTCCCAGACGCCCGCGATGGCTCGATACAGCATCGGATCACCAGGCTGGCGCCAGGTGAGCTGGTTCATCTCTTCGACCGATCGAAACTTGCGGATTGGCATCAGTCCTGCTCCAGGTTGAAGCGGCGTCGCAGAATCTCTGCGTCTACCCGGTCCTGTGGCCGGACTGTGTCCTTCTTCATCTTGTAGAGCGTACGCGGCGAGACGACCGTCACGGTCAGATCCTGATACGGCACACGCTCGAGCTCGAGATCAGCAAAAGTGAACGCCTCGCCAAGGCGCGTCAGGATGTCGATGCGAAAAGGGCCCTCGGGCGGATTGTACTGGACCGCCGGGTACTCGCCGAGCAGATCGAGCGCTGTGATGTGGTCAATTTCCGGATCGTCGAAGACATCGCGCAGCGCCATCTTCAGTCGATCGATGTTCGCCTCTTCCGGGGCGATGAAGATATCGAGGTCTTCTGTCGCGCGCGCAAGGCCGTGCAGGTTCAGCGCAACGGCGCCAAAGATGACGTACTTCACGCCGCGGGATTCGAGGGCGGCGAGCACGCGCTTGATGACTTCGTAGTCCATGACCTACGCCAGCGCCTTCACGACCAGCAGTTCGTTCCCGCGGTCGTCGATGACCTTCACGGCCACCTGCTTCTGCTCGCCCGCCTCACACGGGGCGCTGCGCGCGCCGGCGAGGTGATCCCACACGCTCTCGTCGTAGTCTGCAGGACCGGCGATTGGCGCAGGATCTCGATCATCCGCTCGACGAACGAGCCGTACGACTGGACAGACTCCGCGCCCGAGTCCTCGACGCCGTCCCCTTCCCAGTCGACCGGCGTGGGGATCGTCGCCTCGACGACGAGCGGCCCGGACACGCGGACGATCTTGTTGTCGACTTCGGGCCGATCTACAAGAACTTCTTCCTTAGGCGGCTCGTTGTTCGCAATGTTCTTGAGCGTGATGTGCGGCACAATGCCGCCGACCTCGTCACCCTTACTGTTCTGCTTGCGTTTATAGACGAAGCCGCCGGACGGTCCGTGTTCCGGCTCTTTCAGATCGTAGTACGGGAATGTC
>JANNJO010000267.1:0-7288 GCA_031395755.1 Acidobacteriota bacterium | reverse complement strand
TCTCGGGCCGGTCGGTGAAGACACCGTGTGGGGATTGGCCGACGTTGGCGTTGAGGGCTCGCATGCCGCCGATCAGCACCGTCATCTCCGGAGCGGTCAGTCTCAACATGAATGCCCGGTCGAGCAGCAGGGCCTCGGGCGACAACGTCTCTCCGGCGCGAATGTAGTTGCGGAACCCGTCGCCCGCGGGCTCGAGCACGGCAAACGACTCGATGTCGGTCTGCTCCTGCGAGGCATCCGTGCGTCCGGGCGCGAAGGGCACCGTGATGTTGTACCCGGCGTTCCTTGCCGCTTGCTCGACCGCCGCGCAGCCGCCCAGGACGATCAGGTCAGCGAGCGAGACTCGCTTCCCGCCGGTCTGGGACCGGTTGAAGTCCTGCTGGATCTGCTCAAGGGCCTGCAGCGCCTTGGCCAGTTCGGCCGGCTCGTTGGCTTCCCAGTCCCGTTGTGGCGCCAGGCGGATCCGCGCCCCGTTCGCCCCGCCGCGCTTGTCGGTGCCTCGGAAACTCGCCGCCGCCGCCCAGGCGGTGGACACCAGCCGGGAGATCGACAGACCCGATGCGAGGATCTTGCCCTTGAGCCCAGCGATGTCCTCCTCGCTGATCAGGTCATGATCGACGGGAGGGACGGGGTCCTGCCACAACTGTGGCTCAGGAACCCACGGGCCCAGATACCGCGAGACCGGTCCCATGTCGCGGTGCAACAGCTTGTACCAGGCCTTCGCAAACGCCTTCGCCAACTCGTCCGGGTTCTCGCGGAAGCGCTTCGTGATCGGCCCGTAGATCGGATCCACCCTGAGCGCCAGGTCCGTCGTCAGCATGATGGGCGCGTGCCGCTTCGACGGATCGTGGGCATCGGGCACCGTGCCCTGCGCTTCGGGATTCTTGGGAGTCCACTGGAATGCGCCGGCGGGGCTCTTGATCAACTCCCAGTCGTACCTGTACAGGTTGTCCAGGAACCCGTTGCTCCACTTGGTCGGTGTGTTGGTCCAGGCGCCCTCGAGGCCGCTGGTGATGGTGTCGCCGCCCTTGCCGCTGCCGAAGCTGTTCTTCCAGCCGCAGCCTTGCTGCTCGAGGGGAGCCGCCTCTGGCTCGGGCCCGACGGTCCCGGTCGCCGGGGCCGCACCGTGGGTCTTGCCGAACGAGTGGCCGCCAATGATGAGCGCAGCCGTCTCCTCGTCGTTCATTGCCATGCGGGCGAAGGTTTCGCGGATGTCGCGGGCGGCAGCGAGCGGATCAGGCCTACCGTTGGGCCCCTCCGGATTGACGTAAATCAGGCCCATCTGTACGGCGCCGAATGGCTTGGCGAGCGCCCGGTCCCCGCTGTATCGCTCGTCTCCCAGCCAGGTGTCCTCGGGGCCCCAGAAGATCTCCTCGGGCTCCCAGATGTCGGCTCGCCCGAACCCGAACCCGAACGTCTTGAAGCCCATTGATTCCAGGGCAACGTTGCCGGTAAACACCAGCAGGTCGGCCCACGAGATCTTCTGGCCATTCTTCTGCTTGATCGGCCAGAGCAGGCGGCGCGCCTTGTCGAGGTTGGCGTTGTCGGGCCAGCTGTTCAGGGGAGCGAAGCGCTGCGCGCCCCTGCCGCCGCCGCCCCGGCCGTCGGAAATGCGGTACGTGCCCGCGGCATGCCACGACATCCGGATGAAAAGCCCGCCGTAGTGGCCGTAGTCGGCCGGCCACCAGTCCTGCGACGTCGTCATGAGAGCGATCAGGTCCTGCTTCAGCGCGTCCAGATCGAGGGTCTTGAACTCCTCGCGGTAGTTGAAGTCCGCGCCCGTGGGATCGGATAGGGGCGAGTGCCGATGCAGAACCGAGAGGTCCAGTTGATTCGGCCACCAGTCGTTGTTCGTCCTGGGTCGGCCTCGCTTGGGAGTCGGGGAGGGGATTACCGGGTTCTCGCTCTCGCTGAGGCTCGCAGTCGCGTCCTTGTCATGCGTCCGAATGACGTCCTTATCCTTATCAGTCACGTGTCTCGTTATCCTTCCTACCTGTTTCCCGCTGAGGGCTCATCGCGGGAGTCTAGCGCAATCGTAATCATTATCGTGCGCGCGCGTCCGCGACCGCCGCTGAATCGCGGGCCCTTTCCGAGCCATGCAACGATTCTCGGCGAGGTCTACGGAGTGCGCACCTCGGGCAGCAGCGTCACTTCCACATACCGGCGCGTGTCGAGATAGGTTCGCGCGGCTCCGTGAATCAGCGAAGCGGTCAGGCGATCGACCGACGGCCGTATGTTGAACACCTCCTCGACGTTCTCGCCGTGCTCATAGCTGTACAGGAGGCGGCTTAGCAGGAACCTGTTCTGCTGGCTGTTCGTTTCGAAATCGCGCATCAGCGCCTCGCGCGCATCGGCCACCTGCGCGTCGCTCGGGCCGTCCTTTCTGAACGCGTCGATCACCTCGAAGGCCGTCCTGGTGAGGCTCTCGGTGCGCGCCGGATCGCAGGCGAACGAGATCGTGATGCGGTACGCCTCGGTCGGACGCTGTGTGAACCGCGGCTCGACGCTGACGCCGTAAGTGCCGCCCAGCTCTTCGCGGAGCGTCCTGTGCAGGTTACCGCTCAGCATCTCGGCCATCGCGCGCAGCGTGAGCCGCTGCATCTCGTCGTTCTCAAAAGATCCTGTGAACACGATGCTCACCTGGCTCTTCGGATCGATGCCTTTTCTCACCTCCTGCTCGACGACCCCCGCCGGCGGACGAATCCCGACGTCCTTCGCCGATTCGTTCCGATGAAGCGCAGGGAGGCTGGCCAGGTAGCGCTCCACGAGCGGCCTCATGGCCGCCAGATCGAAGCTCCCGACAAACACGAAGGTGAAGTCGCTCGCATCCGCAAAGCGCTCTTTGTAGAACGCGAGCGATCGGTCAAGGTTCATCTCGTCGACGTTGGCGGCCTTCAATGGGCGCGCTCGCAGATGGTTCTGCGTCAGCGCCGCGCTGAGCGCATCTTCGAACGCCGTGTCCGGCAGCGCGTCCTGGTTCGCCAGCGATACCCTCAACTGTTCCTTGAAGACGCCGAACGCCACGGGGTCGGGGCGCGGGGCCGTAAACGTGAGAAAGATGAGCTGAAACATCGTCTCGAGGTCTTTGCGCGACGAGCCGCCGCCGAGTCCTTCTTCGGTCTCACCGATTTCGGCCCTCACCGACACGCTGCGGCCGGCGAGAAATTTGTTGAGATCGAGGCTCCGGAGCTTGCCAATCCCGCCCTGCGCAACCACTGCGTCGGCGGTTTCCGCCGCAATGAAGTCCCGGTCGGGCGCCAGCGATGTGCCGCCAGGGCTGATCGCGCGAAACACGATCTCGTCTTCCTTGAACGTCGTCGGTTTCAGCACGACGCGGACGCCATTGGAGAGACGCCATTCCGTGATGCCACGCCGCTCGTTGGTCGAGGTGGTCGCGATGCGCCCCGGAGACGGCAGCGGCTCCAGCAGCGGCTGCGTGCTGACCGTATCGACGTACGCATCCAGCAGCGGTCTGCCGCTGGCAGCGGTGATCACGGCCGTCATTCCCGGCGCGTCCGGCAAGGTCGCATTATCTTTTTCCGGCGCGATGATCGCCACGACGCGGTTGCGATCGGGCGCCCATTCCTTCGCGAGCGCATTGATTTCGGCGAGCGTGATCTCGGGCAGGAACCGCTGGTTCAACGCGTACTCGTAGACGATGCCCGGAATCGGTTCGCCCTGCAGAAAGTTCCTGATGAACTCGTCGGCCAGCGGGCCGGACGGGCTCTTGTTCTTCTCGACTGTCGCGTTCTCGAGCACCCGCTGCAGGCCGCGCGCCTGCCGATCGAGCTCGGTCGCGGTGAAACCGAACCGCGCCACGCGGTCGATCTCGGTGAACAGCGCGGTGAGCCCGCGCTCGACGCCGCCCTGCGCGACGAGCGCATTCAGCGACGTCACCTCTGCGGTCCGCACGAAAATGCCGCGGCTCGTCTGGGCCGCAAGAAACGGCGCGTTGGGCTGTTGAGCGATCTCGTCGAGACGGGCGGACAGCATGCCGCTGAACAACCGCTCGGCCATCATCGTGCGGTACGCGCCGACCGTAGATTGGGCACGAGCGGGCATCTTGGTGAAGATACTGATGGCGGTTTGCGTAACTTCGGGGTCGGTAATGATCGAATAGACCGTTCCGGGTTGATCGGGCACGGCGTAGTCGGGCCTCGGCTTCGGAGACGTTGCGACCGGAATCGCGCCGAAGCGGGATCGTATTTGCGATTCGACGGCGGCTTTGTCGAAATCGCCAACGGCGACGACCGCCATCATGTCGGGGCGGTACCAGTCGGCGTAGAACTGCTTCAGCCGATCGTAATTCGCGTTACGGATGATCTCCGGCTTGCCGATGGGAGACCGTTCAGCGTAGCGCGAGCCCTTCAGCAGCACGGGCATCTGCGCGTCCCGTATCCGCTCGCCGGCTCCGAGCCCCAGCCGCCACTCCTCGAGGATCACGCCCCGCTCTTTGTCAATCTCCACCGCGTCGAACGAGACGTTCTGCGCGAAGTCTTCGAGGATGGTGAGCGACCGATCCATGACCGCCGGATTGCCAGTCGGGATCTGCAGCTCGTACACCGTCTCGTCGAAGCTGGTGTGCGCGTTCACATGCGCGCCGAACCGCATCCCCAGCGCCTGCATGAAGCTCGCGATCTCCTGCTTCGGAAAATGCTGCGTGCCGTTGAACGCCATGTGCTCGACGAAATGCGCCAGCCCCCGCTGGTCTTCGTCTTCGAGCACCGAACCCGCCTTCACCACGAGCCGAAGCTCGGCCCGCGCCTGCGGCAGTCTATTCTCGCGCACGTAGTAGCGCAGGCCGTTCGGCAGCGTGCCAACCGTGATCAGCGGATCGACCGGAATGGTCCGGTCGAGCGGCGCGTTTTGAAGGTTGATGGTGGCGGCCGGCTGCTGGGCGCCGGCAAAGCCGACCACCGACGTCAATGCAAGGATCGGCAACAGCAGGCGAATGCGGGTGCGCAGCGTCATAGGGTATTGTGTCACTCAATTGGCGGGGGCCATGCGGTTTTGACGCTCGACCGGGGAAAGAAGTCGGCTGAAAATCCGTTGGGCCGAAAGTGTTTCATATGTCTCCGGAATGGACCTTGAATCATTTCTGACCGGTGCGTTCGAGAGTCCGAGTCACCTTCCGTGCCGCCTGATTCAGTCGGTCATCGAAGCTAGAGAACCGCGTGTCCTCTGTGCCTGCCCGACGGGAGACCTCAGCGAACGAGGCCAGGTGGATGCTGTCGAAACCTCGAAGGCTGTACTTCTCGGCAAGTCCGCCGGCGGCCCGGCATAGGAAATCGGTGGCTTCCAAGGTCAGATATGTCGGCCACTGCTCGTCAAACTCGCGCTTCGCTGACGTCAACTTCGAGGCGGTGAGCACTCCTTCGCGGCGAAGCCTCGCCAGCGCGGCGCGGGCTTCAGCGTAGGCAACGACCGATGTCGCCACGACGTTTGCGTCGCCGACGAGTTGGCGAACGACCTCAGAGCCAGCCTCGGTCACGTAGAGCTTCACCAGGCTGCTTGTGTCCAAGTACAGCGTCACCGGCGATCCTCCAGGACTATCGACGATGCAGTTTTGCCAGTGATGTTTGCTGGCCGCTTGGCGCCGGTCGGCTTACCGCCATTCCAGTGCGCGCGTCCCTCAGCCACGAGTTGGTGCGCCCAGTCGATGTCGGCCGACGCCTCGACAGGGTTGATCGTGGCAATCGAACGCCCCCGCGCCGTCACCAGCAACCGAGCGCCGGATCGAACCCGTTTCAAATGGCGACTCAGATGCGTCTTGAGTTCACGAATGCCCACAGTCTCCATCCGACACCTCAGCAATGATGTAACTACAATTCTAGCACAATGTGGTCACATCATAGCGTGGGCTCAACAAGCACAGACTATGAACGCTGCGAGTGACGATTCAACGAACCGACGAGTGACCGGCCGCAGCGTTGGGGTGGCCCCGTCGAAGAGATCCGGCGCGGGGATGTCGTGTGGTCTCAGGCAGGCGGGAAGCACTGGCATGGAGCGGGGTTAACCACGGCAATGACCCATATCGCGATCCAGGAAAAGCTCGACCTGCGGCGAGTTGGCGCTTCATCGCACTACTTACCGCCGTTCGTCGAGGAACCCGAACGCGTATACGGTCCCGTCGTCGGCGCCGACGTATACCTGGCTCAACGCGCTCCAGAAGCTGCCTGGAGATGCAGAGGCGGTCATCGACTTTCCGCTGTTCCAGAGCGCCTTGCCCGAAAGGCCATCGTGCCCGAAGAGCACCGCTGGCGATCCGATCCGGCCGGCCGCAGCCGGCCGGCCGCTGGACAGCGCGAACACGACTCCATTGACAATGATTGGCGTCGCTGGCGATATCAGATCGTTGGACGTCCACTCGGGCTGGAGCGAGAACGTGCCGTTGACTTCCCTCACGCGAAGCGCGACGACGGCACCGTTGCGGATCGCGCCGTTGGTCGTGCGAGCGCCCACCGGCCTGCCCGAGACCGGAACGAGAATCCAGCGCGTCGCGGGGTCTGCGGGCACCGTCTTGGCGGCCGCCGCGTGCGTCCAGGTCGACACCGCCTCTGCCGAGATCGAGCCGCCGCTCGCAAACAGAAGGGGCGACGCCACTAGCGGTGTGGCGTGGTCCGCGCCGCCAAGCGATGCCGCGTCGAGCAGAATCACGCGGCCGTCCTTCGTCGCGGCGGCGACGACGTCCTTCGTACCGTGTCGGAAGACCGTGGGGCCGGTGACGAACTCGGCCGTGGGCTGTGTGAACCAGTCCTTCAGCTGCAGTGTTCTCGGATCGAGGGCGACGATGGCGTTCGCTTTCCCGTTTCCTGTCACGCTGCCGGGACCAATCGCGGCGAGCAGCGTATTGCCGTCCGACGAGAACGCAACCGCGCCGACCACGCTGCCGCCGTTCGTGGGATAGGACACCACTGGCTTGTCGGGCGCGTCGAGATCAATGGCATACACGCCGTTGGGCGCACCCGCGCAGTTTCCAGAGGTCGCGGCATACAACATCGTGCCGACCGCGACAGGGTTCGACCACTGCGCATTGGGCGGAAGGAACGGCGCTGGCTTCTGCAGGTCCTTGCCCGATTGCAGCCCCACGACGTGCAATTGACCATCCGCGGCGACGGCGTACCCGACCAGCACCCGGGCGGTCCCTGCGCCGCTGACGACATTCGGTGCGCCCGGAATCCCTACGCCCTCACCGCGGCCTTGCGCACCGGGGCCGGGCGCTCCGCCCTGGCGGGCAGGACCAACCGGCGCGCCGCGAGGCGGTCCGCCGCCGCGAGGTTCCACCGGA
>JANNJO010000263.1:0-3633 GCA_031395755.1 Acidobacteriota bacterium | reverse complement strand
GGTGAACAACAAGAGCGGAACCGGGTTCGCCGCGGTGCTGCGCTCAGTCCTGCGCCAGGATCCGATTGACGCCCTCGACCTGGCGCTCGACGGGATCTTCGACCGACACGATGTTGCTGTGGCCGGTGCGGAGATGGTGGAGGGCGCTGTAGAGCACCGTCGTCTTGCCGGAGCCGGTGGGGCCGGTGACCAGAACGAGGCCGTCGGGCCGGTCGAGGGCCTTTTTCAGGCGCGCGAGGTTGTCCGCGTCGTAGCCCAGCGCGTCGAGGCCCTGAGCCTCGAACTTGGAGTCGATGACGCGCATGACGAATTTTTCGCCGCTGATCGTCGGCAGCGTCGACAGACGCACGTCGATGGCGCGTCCGTTGACCAGCAGCCGGAAGGCGCCGTCCTGGGGCCGATGCTTCACGGAGATGTCGACCCGCGCCATGATTTTGTAACGGTTGCGGATGGCCATGGCGGCTTCTGCGGGCAGCGTCATCGCCGTCTCGAGAATGCCCCCGAGGCGGTAGCGGACGATGAGCCCTTCCTTGGCCGGTTCGATGTGCACGTCGCTCGCGCTGGCTTCGACCGCACGCGCGATGATGTGGTTGCACAAGTCGATGATCGGCGAGCTCGTCACCGCCCCCGCGTCGTCGCAGTCGAGTGCCTTCACCGCCGACGCGGATCGCACGCGGGCCAGGAGGAGATCGACGTCGCTGAGGTTCTGGTAGTACTTGTCGAGCGCGCTCACGATATCCGAGCGGCGCGCCACGACCGCCTGCGCGTTCCGGCCGGAGGCAAACGCGACGTCGCGCTCGGCGTCGTCGTTGTAGGGCCTGCCGATGGCGTACGTGAGGAGGCGGTTGTCTTCATTGAGGGGGAGGAGCAGGTGGCGGCGCGCCACGCGCTCAGGTACGAGCCTGAGCGCCAGGTTGCTCGGCTTGAGATCGGCCAGGTCGACCAGCGGCAGGCCCGTGAAGACCGCCAGCGCCGCGTAACTGTCCATCTCGCTCACGAAGCCGAGATCGACCACGGCCTCGACAAGGGGCACGTGCTGCCGCTCGCAGTGCTCGACGGCGATCGCCAGATTGTGACGATTCAGCAGGGCCCGCGCGAGCAGCGCTTCACCAAAACGGGTGCCTAGCAGGTCGCGGTGGGCGTAATGCACGAAATCTGGTGCGTGGTTCATGTCGCCTCTAGAGGCAAGCTTCCTGCCAGGCGCCATTGCGGCCGATCACCGTATTTCCTTGGAAATTCCGCGGTTTCTCCGCCGCGATCGTGCGCGCTCAGGGCGCATGTGCGGCAGCGCACGGCATTCGAGGGAGTGTGCGCACAATTGATTCCACGACCGCGGCTATTTGCACGGTATTTCGCCGAACACCATTGCATCGCCCAGTCGATCCCTGTGGCAGGTGTCTTGCTCCGTCACCCGCGCGTAGTTCCCGTTTTGAACGCGCCGCGCTGCGGTCGCGTAGTTCCGAGGTGGATTATGTCCGGTGTGCTGATCGTTGATGATGAAGAACCCATCCGGCTCCTGCTGAGCCGCTGGCTGCAAATGTGGGGGTACGAAGCGCGTGTCGCCGTGAGCGCGGCCGATGCGCTCGCGCAGCTCGAGACGGCGCCCGCATCGATTGTGTTGTGCGACGTGATGATGCCCGTGCAGGACGGCCTCTGGCTGACCGATCGCATTCGCGAGCGATGGCCCGGCACCGCGATCATCATGGCCAGCGGCGCGCAGGACATGGAGACGGTGACCAGCACGCGGAAAAAGGGCGCGGTCGACTTCGTCTCAAAACCGTTCGGGCGCGAGATGCTGCGGCAGGCCCTCCTGCGCGCGTCAGTGGCGGCATAGCGGACGGGTAAAATCGCGTGGGCGGCGTTCGGCCATGGTAAAGTCTGGCCATGAAAGTCCTTCTTGCGCTCGGATTGCTCCTGCTCGTCGCCGCCTTTGCGGCGTACGCGCCCGCGCGCGCTCAGCAGTCGTTGGATGCTCCTCGATATACGGCGGCCGGCGAGCTGATTCGCCCCGCTGACTTCCGGGAGTGGATGTTCGTCACGTCGGGCCTCGGCATGACCTATAACCAGCCGACGGGCGCCGCGCGCACGCCGAGCTTCACCAACGTGTACGTCAACCCTTCGTCGCACCGGGCGTTCATGAAGACGGGGCAGTGGCCGGACAAGACGACGTTCATCCTCGAGATCCGCGGGTCGAGCAGCGAAGGGTCCATCAACAAGGGCGGTCACTTCCAGTCCGACCTCGTCATGATCGAAGCGTCGGTCAAGGATGAAGAGCGCTTTCCCCACCTGCACGGCAAGTGGGCGTACTTCAACTTCGGCCGTGAAATGAAGACGCAGGTAGAAGCGCTGCCCTCGACCGAGCGGTGCTATGCCTGCCATGCAGAGAACGGCGCGGTCGACAACACGTTCGTGCAGTTTTACCCAACCTTGCTGGATGTGGCGAAGAGGCTGGGCACACTCAAGCCCTCAACCGCGAATGCGGTCCATCCTTAGCGATCCCCGACTTCACGCGCGGGCGTCAGGTAGGTCTTTTGCATCTCTCCGCCGAAGGAGATCTCCATGAAACCGATACTCACTTTGGGCATCATGATCACGCTCGCCGCCTGCAGCCGCAGCCCCATCATCACGACGGACCCTGGGCTCAAGGCAGGCGGCACCATCGCCGGTATTGTCCGCGGCACCGATGGATCCGTGGCGCTCGCGACACGGAAGGTGACCGTCATCAACGCCAAGACCGGCGCGCGGTTCGAAACGACCACCGGCATCAACGGCGGCTACACCATCAAGGTGCCCGACGAAGGCCGCTACAGGATCGAGGTCGAGCTCAGGGAAGGCGAGGTCATCGTCAAGGGGCCGGACGAGACCGACATCAACAACGGGGATCTCGATCCGGGCCGCGACTTCGAGATCACCGTCAAGCCGGTGCGCAGGTGAAAACCTGTTCCGGTGCCTCGGTGTTCCGCCGACAGACTATGTGTGGAGGTTGGTGCTAGCATCAAGCCGCGCTCAGGCGCACGACACATGGCCCGCATTCTCATTGTCGACGACGAGGCTTCCATTCGCGACATTCTGACCCGGAGGTTCACACAGTGGGGACACGATGTCGTGTCCGCGGACGGCGCCGAAGCCGCGACTCTGGTCATGGCCGATCGGCCGGCGGAGATCGTGTTCTGCGACGTGATCATGCCGGTGTTCGACGGCGCCTGGCTCGCGCAGCAGATCCGCGCGCGCTGGCCGGGCACCGTCATCGTCGCCGTCAGCGGCGCGCAGGACATGGCTACGGTCATCAAGATGCGGCAGTTTGGTGCGGTCGATTACGTGGCGAAGCCAATCGGCCGCGAGATGCTGCACCAGGCGCTGGAGCGCGCGCTGGCCGCGCGCACCCCTGCTCGGGACGTGTCGTGATTTTGTACGCGAAATATTTCTCCAAAAGCTCTTCCGCGGATTGCTAAACTGGTTTCATGACACCGAAGACCGAGCATTTTCATGCGGTGCAATTCTACAAAGACGCGGGATCGCTCGCCGATCGAGTCGCGACGTTCCTCGCTGATGGCTTGACGGCGGGCCAGCCCGTTCTCGTCGTGGCAGGCAGCGAGCATGCGGCGGACATCGCACGGGCGCTCGACGCGTGCG
>JANNJO010000213.1:0-14553 GCA_031395755.1 Acidobacteriota bacterium | reverse complement strand
CCGCGTCGTCCCGCGCGGTTCCACAAGGAGGCTCGTGGTCCCCTGTGTCAGCGCGACCGTGTTGTTCCCCACCGACACCAGAGTGGCTTCAGGGAACCCTTTCTGATGCTGAAGCGTGCCGCTCATCGAGACACCGAACGGCAGGTCATAGATGCCCGACAGCCGGAGCGAGAACGGAGTATCGTCGCCCAAGATCCCGCGGGTGAACTCGTTGGCGTTCGGATTGTTCAGGTCGGTATTGCACCCGTTTTGTGTGGCACACGCTGCGCCAAGCCCGTTATAGCCGGTGTTCTTGCCGATGCTGATCCCGCCCGTCATCATCCAGCCGTTGCTCATCCGTTTGTCGAGGGTGATGTCGGTGCCGTTGTAGTTGCTATCGAGCTCTTTGGCATTCGTCCAGACGATATCCTGCCTGCCGCGCAGCGCTGGAGCCTGATTGTAGACTGTGACCTGCTTGCCGCTGTTGACCTCGGTGACCAACAGAGGAGTGTAGGTGTCCGTCGGTACTGCCACGTTCCGCGCGCCGAGGTTGCCTCGCTTTTCGCGACGCGTATAGCCCGCGCTCACCACCACGTTGCCTGGCAGCTGGCGCTGGAGTTCGACCGAATACTCGCGGGCCCACGGCCACTTATATCCCGGCTCGTAACGGTTGTTTTGGCCGAAATTGAAGCCTGAGGAGGGCCCTAATTCGTTGATCTGCGGGAGCAGATCGCCGTTGAGATCGCAGCCGATGTTGTTCAGTGACGCGCACGCGGACTGGGCTCGCCATTGGCGCGTATCGTTTGCCAGAAAGATCGGGTTGATCCGATCGAGCACGTTGCTTCCAACTGGGATGATATAGCGATTGGCCGCAAACTTCAGCGCCGTTCGGCCATCGCCGGCGAGGTCGTAGACCGCCGAAAAGCGCGGGTTCACGACCTTCCAGTCGGGGACTCCCGACATCTTGTCAAAGCACCGCGCCTCGACAAACGGCGTCTTCTCCTGGCATAACGCTCGCGTCCAGCCGTAGTTGGTATCCAGACGGAGACCGGCATTCACGGTCAGCTTGCGGCCCGGCCGCCACTTGTCCTGGAGGTATAGACCCTGTTGGATATTCTCAGGGATGGATCTCGCGGGCGTGTTGTAAGTATTCACAGAATCGGGAACGCCGGCGCGGTAGACGGCTCGCATCCCGGACGAGGAAAAGAAAAGCACCTCATTCCAGGCGTAATCGAACTGGTAGCCAGCCTTGATGTCGTGCGCCGACGTAAAGTAGCCCAGGCTGCCCTGCATGAACGCGCGGGTGTTGGGCAGGTCTCGGTAGGTCGGCAGGATTCGGAGGGCGGTGTTGGTCACCTGGTCGAACCCTGCAATCAGCCCGCCTGTGCACCCGGCACGATCAGTCGCGGCGGAGCAGTTCGCCGAGTCGCCTTCTTTCGGCCAAGGCTGATAATCGTCCACACGATTGAGGCTGCCCGACACGTCGTAGACCATTCTCGATGACCGCGTCGAAGTCCATTTCACCTGGTGCAGCTGCGGATACTTCGTGTTCGCCGTCGTCGCCCCCGTCTCAGAAAACGACGCGTTGCCGGTCCGATGGCCATTCTTCTTGTACTGAAGAATGTAGAAGTGTGACAGCTGGCTGTTGGGGTTAACCTGCCACGATAACTTATTGGAGAAGTTCCACAACATGTTGTCATCCGGCACCGACGTGCCGTCTGGATTGTAGCTGCCGACGAGGTACTGCAGGATCTGCGAATGGTGGAACGAGGTCGACCACCACAGCTTGTCGCGCTTGATCGGCCCAGCCAGCCACGCACCGTAGTCGAACAGGTAGCGGATGTCTGCAGTCGGCTTCAGATCGGGCCTGGCCGCCTTCACCGAAGCCGGCACGTTCCGCAGCAGCTGCGCCGCCAGAGCGCCTGACACGTTGTCGAACCCCAGTTGGCGATTCGTACCATTGAACATCGTGCCGCCGTGAAACTGGTTCGTGCCCGTGCGGCTGATCATGTTGAACACGAGGCCGCCGGTCGACGCTTCAGCCGGTGAGTTGCCGGCGCGGAAGTTGGCTTCCTCGAAGGCGTACGGGTCGAGATAGAACGTCGCGATGCCGCCGCTGCTCTGCGTACTCGAGACGTTCATCCCGTCGATGTAATACCCGTTCTCGTTGCGTGTACCATGCACGGTGATGCCGGACTGCTGAAACGACTCGGAGCCGCCCACGTCGACCTTGCTCGCGACGACACTCGGAATCACTCGTGTGATCGACCAGACGTCGATGCGGTTCGGCAGCGCCTGCAGGATGTCCTGGCTGAGCACGGTTTGCTTCAGCGCTGATGTCGTATCAAGCAGCGGCGCCTCACCCGAGACGACGATGCCTTCCGCCAGCTGGCCGATCGGCAGCGTCAAGTCCGCGCGCGAGGTGGCATCCGCGCTGACGCCGATGTTGCGCTGCTCGACAGTGCGGAAACCCTGCATCTGCGCCCGCACGTGATAGGTGCCGGGGACGAGCCGGATGAACTGATAATTGCCGCGTTCATCGCTGATCGTCTCCCGGCTGCCGCCGAGCGTTCCGCCCTGCGCGCTCGACAACGTGAGCGTGACGCCCGGCAGCACGGCGCCCGAGGCATCCATCACCGCTCCGCCTATGCCACCGACACCCTGCGCCGTTGCAGGAACCACCGAACAGGCCCACACCGACAGCACGATCAGCGCTCTCCGTAGGAAGCGTAGGTTTTCCATCGCGAGTCTCCTTCGAGTCAGCCCGTTACGGTTTGATCACTTTCACGCCGCTATAAGCGTGATGGCAGTCAGCAGGAATATTGCCGTTGCGAACATCGACCTGGCTGTCACATTCTGCATTGATGTGTCCTGGTTCATTGGTTCCGTTGCATACACCAGCGGCCGCAATCGCACGCACGGGGCCGCAGACGTTAATTCGATGCTGTACGACGGACTATAGGGCGGAGCGCCGTCTTAAGCCAGCGCAATTTCTTGGCTCGTGAAGTAGGCAGATGTCTCAGAAACGAGCAGCGAGCGAAATCGAAACGACCCCGGCCGCACCGTGGGGTGCGACCGGGGTCGGCGTGTCTGAGGCGATCGACGCTCACGGCCGGTGTTTAGAAATCCATCCGAAGTGTCAGTCCAACATTTCTAGGGCTCGTCGTCGCCGTGTACTTGCCAGTGTCGGGAGACGCATTGCCGGTCGCACTGAACAAGTACAGCGCATTCAGCGTCGTGAACTCGACCTGGTTGAAGAGGTTGTACACCTGGAGCTGCATCCGGAGGTTGGCGCGCCCACCCAATCTGACGCGTCGCGCAAGCGTGAAGTCCCAGTTCGACCAGGAGGGATGCCGCAGCACTCCAATCGGAGCATTGCCGAAGTTTCCGACGGAGCCGTTCGGCCGAGGTCGGCGGAACGCGTTCACATTGAAGTGCATCTGATCCTCTTCCGCGAGGTTTGCGTCACGCGAGAAACCGCTGAAGATTGGCTCGCCGGTCAACTCGCAGCGTCCGTTGGACGCGGTTGTTGAGGCTGCGGTAAACAGGCCCGTCAGGGACGGATCGGTATTCGCCACGCCGCTGAGGTTGGTGCCGCAGATCGGGTCGACGGCGTTGCCGGTGCTGAACTGCGTGACGCCCGCGGCTTCCCAGCCCCCAAGCATAAACTTGAGGATCGGGACGTCCGGCGTGGGGTTCGGGATCGCGTAGCTGTAGTTGATGACCAGGATGTGGCGGCGATCCTGATTCTGCGAGGCGGACGGTGGCCCGTAGTACCGATCACGCAGGCCCTCCTTCCCATACAGCTCCTCGGTCGCGAAATCATAACCCTGGAGCCCCTCGGCCTTCGAGAGCGTGTACGCCAGACCCATCTGCAGTCCGCGGTGCAGCCGGCGCTGGACGCTGACCTGCATCGCGTTGTAGTTCAGGATGTCGTCGTCGGTGGTCAGATAGCGAATCTGTCCCATGCCGGGGTAATCCCGTCGGAGGAAGTTCCCGTTAATCGGTTCATTGCGGAATAAATTGGCCGGATCGGCGTAGGCGTTGACCGGGATGTTGTTCGCCGACTTGATCCGCCAGAAGTGGCGCCCGAAGTTCCCGACCCACGCGACTTCGGCGGTCGTGTTGAATCCGATATCACGCTGGAACGCCACGTTGGCCTGGTAATTCTTTTCGGGCTGAAGCTTCCCCTGCGCCATCTGATTCCCGTGCAAAGGCAACGCGAAGCCAGCCGGCAAATTACCCGTCTGAGGACTCTCGGCGAACTGGGTGCCAGCCTTTGCGAAGGCCGCCACATCGTCGATTGTCGCGTTGCGGATGACTTTGTCGCTCGCGATCAGCGGGCCGCCATTGTAAAGATACTGAGCGCGGTTGATGAAGTTATAGAAGACTCCGCCCGCGGCCCGGATGGCCGTCTTGCCGTCGCCGAACACGTCCCAGGCCATCCCGACGCGCGGCCCCCAGGAAAGGGGAGGCATGTCGTAGTACCACCCGGATTTCTTGCCGGACAGCCCGCCGGCGAACATGCCGTTCAAGATACTGCCGGAACCCGGCACGGTCGTGCCCGCAAACGCCTGCGACACGATTTCGCCCGTGAGCGGATTCCTTGCTCTCCGGTCGGCGGCCGAGCACCCCTGGTTGCCGGGGACGCCGGTCAGGCAGTGCGGCTGGAAGAGCGTCGCGGCCTGTGCGCGATTCCACAAGTTGGGATCGAAGGCCGAATTCATGTCTCGGGATTCATACACCGCGCCGGCGTGTGTCACGCGGAGGCCGTAATCGAGCGTGAAACGCGGACTGATGCGCCAGTTGTCCTGCGCGTAGGCATCAGTCTGCCAGTGCCGGCGCTCCTCATCGATGCGGTTGGTCCGTTCCGTGTATGTGGTGAAGTTGCCGAGCAGCGCGTTGGCAAAGCCATTGCCCGCGCTGAGCGGGTTGTCTGCGCTGTGGCCGAAGTCGTACACGCCGGCATAGGTGGCCGAGCCGG
Organism: Acidobacteriota bacterium; assembly: GCA_031395755.1. Taxonomy (GTDB): domain Bacteria; phylum Acidobacteriota; class Vicinamibacteria; order Vicinamibacterales; family JAMQPK01; genus JAMQPK01. The sequence goes on along the minus strand of JANNJO010000213.1, from coordinate 9,590 downwards.
GTTCGGTTTTGCTGTCGCGCTCGGTGAAGAAGCCGAACTTGAAGTTGTGCCGCCCCTTGGTCCACGAGAGGTCGTCCTGGAACGTGTAACGATAGTTCTCATTCCACGTCGCCCCGGGCCGAGTGTTTCCCGCCCATGGGCGCCAGCCTCTGGGGCATCCGCCGCCGCCCACTGTCGCCGGCGTGCCACCCGAACATGTCGCCAGGTTCGCCCGATCGCCGCCGTTATAGAGCATATCCGGCATGTACGGATACTCATCGGTGTTGACGCGGCTGAACCCCGGCTCGCCGTACGGCCCAAAGGGCTCCAATCGTGGCGGATCGAAGGGGAAATTCTCACGGTAATACGACGTGTAATCGGAGAGCACCTGCTTGCCCGTGCCGACCCGGAACCCGTAGTGGTTCATTGAGAATCCCACCGTGATTTCGTTGACCATCGAACTACTGAGCACTTTGGTATGGGAACCACTAAGGAGATTCCCAGGGAAGACGTTGTTGTGCGAGCCGATGCCTGGCGCCACACGGTTGAACGTGATGCTGTCGTCGCGGTCGAACAAGGCTCTGACGCTGAAGCGCTGGCTCTGGCTCAGGATCGTATCGATGCGCATCACGAAGTTCGTACGCTTGTGAATGGGCGTCACATCCTGCGCATCGTTCGAGGTGAACTGCTGGCCTGTCGCCTGGTTCAGGACGCCATTGGGCAGCGGCAGCAGGTTGAGCATCTGCTGACCCATGGGATGGAGGCGATCTTTCGGAATGATGTTCCCCGGAAACGGCCGGCCGGTGAGCGGGTCGATGATCGTCTGGAAGCTCCCGTTCGGCAGGCGCGTCTGGGAGAAGTCACCGCTGCGCTCGGCCGCAGTCGGCAAGTTGGTGCGGTACACAGCGGTCGGGCGAATATCGTCGATGAATTCCTGAGAGAGGAAGAAAAACACCTTCTTCTCGCTCGAGCGGCTGTCCATCAACTTGGGAATCACCACCGGCCCGCCGATGCTGTAGCCCGAGATGTCGACTTCGAAGAACGGTTTCTCAGCTCCCTGCTTTTTGCGGAGGTAGTCGTTCGCATTCCATTCGTCGCGCCGAGCGTTGTACCAACCGGACCCCCTGAGTTGATTGGTCCCAGACTTGGTGACGATGCTGATCAGGCCACTCGACTGGCGGCCGTTCTCGGCGGTGTACCCGCTGGTAATGACGGTCACTTCGCCAATCGCGTCGATGTTCGGGGTGATGTGCGTGGTGCCGTCGCCACCTTCTTCGCCGACGGGAACGCCATCGATCGTCGTGTTCTTGTTCAGCGAGTTGCCGCCGTTAATGCTCAGGCCGCGGCCTGAGTTCCACTGTGCGAAGTCGCGACTGAAGGTGGTGTCGACGACCCCTGGCAGGATTTTCATCATGCCGAAGATGTCGCGGCCCTTCACCTGAATCATTGTGAGTTGGTCGCCGGTCACGGTTCTCTGGAGCTGGCTGCTTGTGGTCTGCACCGGCGTCACCTCCGCCGTGACCGTGACCGCCTCTGAGAGAACGCCGACCTCCAGCATCAGCTTGCCGAGGTCACGGGTTTCCCCGCTCAGCAGCAGGACGTCGCTGAGCGTGATCTGCTTGAAACCTTCCATTTCCACGCGCAGCGAGTACCGGCCGGGTGGCAGCGAGAGGAGGCGGAAAATCCCCTGTTCGTTGGATTGTATCGAGCGGATGAGCCCAGTGGCGGGGTCGGTTGCGGTCACTGTGGCGCCTGGCACCACGCCGTCGTTATCCCCTACGGTTCCGGTGAACATTCCATTTCCCTGGCCCTGCGCAAACGCGGCCGCGGCGCCTGCCAGAAAAATCGACACGAAGACACACACGTACAGCCAGGCTCGAATACCTGATCTTCCACGCATTGCTGGCTCCTTTCCGGTCCAAGTTTCCGTCGTAGACAGAACCGACCCGACCTTCAGTCGTGGATAGAACCAACTGCCGCCAATTTGACGATTACTCGAGAGATCGGCCGCGAGAGACAGGGAGACGATTGCGAGATCTACAAAAGAACAGTTGGAATGTCAAGTGTTTTGAGATCACCAACGATTTACTTCACAACCGGCAGATGCAACGAGAGGATCGTGATCGGACTTTTGATGTCGATGAACTGGTGCGGCACGCCAGACGGGACCATGAGCCAATCGCCCTTGGCGAACTTCTGCTCGACGCCACCCTGAATGGTTTTTCCAGGGTCTCCGACAATCTTCCCGCCCGTGAGCATCGTCGCCGCACCGTCGATGACGTAGAACAACTCAGACGTTTCCGCATGCACCGACGCGCCCTGAGCCACGGGCTGCCGGTGTTCGATGTTCACGTTGTAGGGCGCCAGAGTGAACACTCTCACGCTGGAGTTCGGACGATCCTTGGGGAGTTTGGCGATCGCGGCGGCCACTTCGGCCGCCGACATGTAGCTGGCTTTGGTTCGGTCCGTGGGCGGTTGGGCGCCGCCCTGGGCGAACGCCGGGGTCGAGAGCAACACACATACGATAGCCGCGGCGAGAATTCGCATAAGGTCTCCTGTGAGAAGGTGTGATTCAGGGAAGACGACGAACCTTGATGCTGCGGAACTCGAGGTTCGCATGACGGACATCCTCCGGGTGCGCCAGCTGAAGGCCGATGTGTCCCGACGCGCGCTTCGAATCGTGTGCGTCGACCACGTTCCTCCCATTGAAGACCACCACGAAGTGGTCCCGGTTGACGGTCGCTTCTATCGTGTTCCACTGGTTGGGAAGAATTTTCACATCGTGCGGAGCTTTGCCGACGTTCACGACACTGCCTGTGAGAAAGTCCCCGCTGCTGTAATTGCCGGGGTTCCTGTCGCGAATCTGCAGCTCGTAGCCCGGACCTCCCGGGGCGGGAGTCGGTTTCTCGCCGGCCGCCGGCGCCAGCTGAGGCGGCGGGCTGCGCAGAATGATGCCGGAGTTGATGTCCGGGTGTGCGCGAAATTCCACCTTGAGCGCAAAATTGTCGAAGCTGTCCTTGGTCAGCATCGTCCCGCCCGCATCGGACAGATCCGCCTTGATTGCGCCGTCGACGGCCTTCCACACTTTTGCCAGTGCCGGTGTGACATTCCACTTGTCCAATGTCTTGCCGTCAAACAGCAGCACCCAGCCCTCCTGTTGCTCCTGGCTGGTCAACGTATTTGGGTGACCTCCTGGCCGATTGCCATTCTGGGCCCACGCCGATGCGCCCAAACACGCCGTCGCCGCTATCGCCGCCATGATGATCGTGGGCTTCACAGGCTTACCTCCAAGTCAGTTTCCGGCGTGCCGCTGTTTACCGCCCGCACGATGCGAGGCGTGGACATGTTTCACACAGAACTGATCTCGCCCTCAAAACAGGACGCGCCCACCGAAGCGGATCGCGCGCTCGGTCTGATCGAGAATTCCCGTGATGCGGCCGAAGTTCCCGTCGCCGAGCGACCCGTTCGGGTTGCTGTAGTGCGGTGTGTTCGTCAGGTTGAAGACGTCCATTCGGATCTCGGCGTGACGCGACCCGAGGCGGACGATCTTCACGAGCGAGGCATCGAGGTTGACATAGGCCGGTCCGGTCAGCAGCGCGTTGCGCGCCACGTTGCCCCAGGTGCCGGCCGCGGGCGCCGAGAAGACCGACGTGTCGAACCATAGCGCGTTCGAGCCGATGCCGCCGAGCACGTTGGGCTTGGCGCTGGCGTCCGGCGTCTGGGTGTTGCCCGGGGCGCCCAGACCCGCCGCGCTGGCGGTGAAGTTGATCGGCGTTCCGGAGATCGCCGCGAAAATTCCCGCGACCTGCCAGTCGCCCAGCACCTTGCCGAGGATGCCTTCTTTGAGCCGAGAACCCTGCGGGCCCCAGGGCAGCAAATAGACGAAGCTGCTCGTGAAGCTGTGCTTGGAATCGAAGCTCGTGCGGCCCCAGTTTCGCTCGAAGGCGGCCGGCGTGGCGATCGTGCCGTTGCTGTCCCCGTTGAAGTAGTTGTAACCGCGCCCCAGCGTGTACGAGTTGGTCACCAGCAGGCCGCCCCGCATGCGACGGTCGACCTTGACCTGCATCGAATGGTACGCGGACTTGACGGGAACGACGCTCGTGGTACTGGCGGAACGGCCAAACTTTGCGAAGAGCGGCCGGCCCGCGTTCTCCGCTCCCAAGGTATAGCCCGCATTGAGGTCGATGCGGGCGACGATATCCTGCCCGCGGTTGGCGACGTAGGCGACTTCACCGGTGAAGCCGCCGGGCAGCTCCCGCTGATACGCCACGTTCCACGAGTGCAGCCGTCCCTCGTGCAGGTCGGTCGGCACCGAGAAGAAGCCCTGCTGCCTGAAGGCGTCTGCCGGGACCACGCCAGTGTCAGGGATCGTGGCGAAGTTGGCCTGTGGCAGGCCGGCGGCCATCGACCCGGCTGTCGCGAAGCTGTTCGGCGGGTTGATCTGGTTGTTCTGTTTGACCGGGTAGTTTAAATCGGCGTAGGAGTTATCGGGCCAGGGCGTCGTGCTGACACCGTAGCCGGCGCGCAACACGTCGTGCTCGGTGAGGCGCCAGGACACGCCGGTGCGTGGGTTGAAGTTCTTCCAGTAGCTCTTCACGCCGAGATTCTCGGGGACCTCGCTGTAGCCGGCGACGCGGAGCGTATTGTTGGCCGGGTCGTAGTTCGAAAGTCCCCCACGACCGGTGAGCCCGACGAGGGGCGTGTAGTACTCGTGGCGCAGACCGAGATCGACGGTGATGTTTGGTCGCACCAGCCACTTGTCGTGGATGTAGGAGAAGACGCCCCAGTGGCGCGTGCCTGGGTCGAGGACGTCCGTGAGCAGGTCCCTGCCGAGACTCTGCGGCGCGTCGAGCAGGAAGGAGGCAAACGCGTTGGCGAAGCCGTTTTGCGCCAACGTGTCGCTGGGGATGGCCGTCGTTGAGCCCCGGAAGCGGAAGATGCCGCGCTGCCCGCCGTTGCCCTGCACCTGCAGCAGGAAGTCGCGGTTGTAGCGCAGGTCGCCTCCGATCTTGATCGTGTGGTTGCCGCGGAGTTTCGTAGCGGTCGTCGCCATGGTCCACGTGCGCTCGGAGCGGTCCCACGGCAGCGATGCCGAGAACCCGATGAGCGTCCCGTTGTAGCCGCCCACGTCGATCGTGCTGATGCCGCTCGAAGAGCGGCTGAGATTCACGCCACGAATCCCGACCTCCTCGGACGTGTTCAGCCCGTCGGCCTCCGTCAGCGCCTCGTTGTGGTAATAGCTCATGCCGACCCGGACTTCCTGGACGAGGGTGGACGACCACGTCTTGTTGTAGTTGCCCGCCACGTTCTGGGTCGGATTGGTGCCGAACCCGGCAAACCCTTTGATACCTCCCCAGATGCCGAACGTCGCCGGGTCGTAGGTCGCGGCGTTCTGATAGCTGTAACGGACCGATAGGTGGTCTTCCGGCGTCAGCTGGGTCGTGATCTTGATGTCGTATTGGTTTGTTCGCTTCTCCCGCACGTACGGTTTTTCATAGTTCGTCCCTCCGAGGGGGACGCCGTCGAGGTTCGGCATCGGGAGATTCTCCAGGATGCGCCGTGCGATGGGGCTGATGCGGCCGGCCGGGATCCGGTTGTTCGGGAACGGCGTCCGGCCGGTGCCATCGGCGTTTCCGGTCGCCGGATCGTAGATGATCGTCGGAGCCGCACTGAAGTCGCCATTCCTGAAGGCGGCCTCGGGCAAGTCGGCGCGCGTGATGCGCCCGCTGTCGTCGTTGGTGCGCACGTAGTCCACGAAGAAGAACACTTTGTTGCGTACGATCGGCCCACCCAGGACGAAGCCCGTCTGCAGATACTTGGTCTCGGGCGGTTTAGACAACGAAGAAAACGGGTTCCGCGCGACCGTGGCCTCGGTGTTACCGAAGGTAAAGGCCGCACCCCTGAGCTCGTTCGTCCCGGACTTCAACGTGACGTTGGTGACCGCCCCCCCGGCCCGCCCGAACTCCGCGTCGTAGTTGCTCGTGGTGACGGCGACGGTGTCGAGCGCTTCGGCGGACGGAATCAGCACGGTCAGCAGTCCGGTCTTGTGGTTGTTGTCCGTGCCTTCCAGCTGCACATTGTTCGCCAGCCGAGACTGGCCGTTGACGTTGCTCGACAGGCTGTCCTGCGAGTTGAAGAACTCCGAATGCGGGCGGAAGGGACGCGACGCGCCCGGCACGGTGATCAGCATGCCCTGGAAGTTCCGGTTGAACCCGAGCGGCATCTGGACGATCTGCGTGCCCTGGATGACGCGTCCGGTGTCGGTGCGATCGGTCTGCATCGCGGGCGACTCGCCCGACACGGTCACCGACTCACTCAGCTCGCCGATCGTCAGCCCGATGTCCACACGAACGGTCGTGTTGACGTTGACCTCAACACCTTCGCGACTGAACTTCTTGAATCCCGCGAGCTCGCCCTCGACGCGGTAGACCCCGGGCACGAGGTTGGTAAACGTGTAGTTGCCAGTTTCATTGGAGACGGCGCTCCGGGCGATATTAGTGCGCACTTCGATTGCCGTCACGGTCGCACCGGGTACCCCTGCGCCAGTCTCGTCCCTGACATTACCCAGCAGCGTGCCGTTGGCGGCCTGAGCGGCGGCATGGGCCGGCAGGCCCCCGATCCCCAGCACGGCGAGCACCAACACGAGCACACCACCAGCGCAATACGCAGTAAGCAGGCGTCGATAGGTCATCGAATTTCTCCTATGAATGCACTCGGTCAGTCGGCGGCAAAACCACTTGGTGGTGTACGACGCGACGTCACGGGCGTCCTGCAATCCCCTTAGAACAGGAAGCGCCCGCCGAAGCGGATCACGCGCTCGGTCAGAGGAAGGATGGACGTAATACGGCCGAAGTTTCCGTCGCCGAAGGTCCCGTTCGGGTTGCTGTAGTGCGCCCGGTTCATCGCGTTGAAGAAGTCAGCACGCACTTCGGCTCGCCGTGACCCGAAGCGCATGATTTTTACGAGCGACGCATCGAGATTGACATAGGCTGGTCCGGTCAGCAGCCCGCGGCGGCTGATGTTGCCCCACGTCCCGGCGGCGGGCGCCGAGAAACCCGCCGTGTCGAACCACAGCGCGCTTGAGCCGATACCGCCGAGGACGTCCGGCTTGCCGTTGGCGTTCGGCGTCTGGTCGTTGCCGGCGGCGCGCAGGCCCGCCGCGCTCGCGGAGAAGTTGATCGGGGTTCCCGAGATGGCGGAGAACAGTCCCGTGACCTGCCAATCTCCCAACACCCTACTGAGCACGCCTTCGCGCAGCCAGCGGCCGTCAGACCCGATTGGCAGCATATACACGAAGCTGCTCGTGTAGCTGTGCGTGGAATCGAACGTCGTACGGTTCCAGCTCCGCTGGCGGTCAGCCGGCGTACGGATAGCGGGGCCACCATCCCCATCCGAGTAACTGTAGGCACGCCCGAGCGTGTACGAGTTGGTCACCAGCAGACCGCCTCTCATTCGGCGGTCGACCTTGACCTGCATCGAATGGTAGCTGGAGTTTACGGGAGTGACGCTGCCCGTGCTGGCGGTGCGGCCGAACTTCGTGAAGAGTGGCTGGCCGGCGCGCTCCGCGCCCAGGACGTACCCGGCATTGAGGTCGATGCTGGCGAGAATGTCCTCTCCGCGGTTGCCGACGTAGGCCACCTCGGCCGTGAACGCACCTGGCAGTGTCATCTGGTAGGCAGCGTTCCAGGAGTGCAATTTCCCCTCGCGTCGATCGGTCGGCACGACGGTCAAGCCCTGCGCATTGAACGGGCCCGCCGGAATGATGCCGCTATCCGGAATCGCGGCGAAATTCGCTGGCGGTAAACCCGCGGCCAGCGACCCGGCCGTCCCGAAGCTGTTCGCCGGATTGAGCTGGTTGTTCTGTTTGACCGGGAAGTTCAAGCCGTACGAGCTTGGCCACGGCAGCGCGCTGACGCCATAGCCCGCGCGCACGACTTTCGTGTCGCTGAGGCGCCAGGACACGCCGGTGCGCGGGGCGAAGTTCTTCCAGTAGCTCTTCACGCCCAGGTTCTCGGGGATCTCGCCGTACCCGGCGACGCGGAGCGTGTTGGTGTCCGGGTCGTAGGACGACATTCCGCCACGACTCGCGAGCCCGACCAGGGGCGTGTAGTACTCATGCCGCAGGCCAAGATCGAGTGTGACATTCGGCCGCATCTGCCACTTGTCGTGGACGTACGTGAAGACGCTGGTGTGGCTCCCCCCAGGGTCGACATCCGTCACCAAATCTCTGGCGAGGCTTTGCGGCGCATCGAGCAGGAAGGCCGCGAACGCATTCGCGAAGCCGTTCTGCGCGCTCGCGTCGCCGGGGATGGCCGTCGTCGCGCCGCGGAAGCGGAAGATGCCGCGCGGCCCGCCGTTATCCTGCACCTGCTGCAGGAAGAAGCGGTTCTTGCGCAGGTCGCCCCCGATCTTGAGCGTGTGGTTACCCAGGAGTTTGGTGAGAGTCGTGGCCGCGGTCCACGTGCGCTCGGCGCGGTCCCACGGCAGCGAATTCGAGAAGCCGACGAGCGTGCTGTTGTAGCCGCCCACGTCGATTGTGGTGATGCCGCTCGTAAACCGGTTCAGGTTGACGCCTGGAATGCCGATGTCGGCTGACGTATTCAACCCGTCTGCATCCGACAGCGCCTCGTTATGGTGAGACGTCCGGCCGATACGGACTTCCTGAACGAGCGTCGCCGACCACACCCTGTTGTAGTTGGCTGCCGCGCTATGGGTGGGATTGGTACCGGATCCCGCAAATGGCTTGATGCCGCCATAGATGCCGAACGTCCCCGGGTCGTAGGTGCGGGCGTTCTGGTTGCTGTACCGGACCGACAAGTGGTCATTCGCCGCCGCCTGATACGTCATCTTGATGTCGTACTGGGTCGTGCGCTTTTCACGCACGTATTGTTTCTCGTAATTGGTCCTCCCCAAGGGGGCGCCCTGGAGGTTCGGCAGAGGAACGTTCCCGAGAATCCGCTGCGCGATCGGGCTGATGCGATTGGCGGGGATCTGATTGTTCGGGAACCGGGTGCGCCCGGTGCCGTCGGGGTTGCCCGTCGCGGGATCGTAAATGATCGTCGGGGCCGCGCTGAAGTCGCCGTTCCTGAACGGCGCCTCCGGCAGAGTGGCGAGCGTGAGCCGGCCACTGTCGTCAAGCGTGCGCACGTAATCACCGAAGAAGAACAGCTTGTTCCGGAGAATCGGCCCGCCGAGGACGAAGCCGGTCTGCATGTACTTGGTCTCGGGCGGGGGCAACGACGAGAAGGGGTTCCGCGCCATCGTGGCCTCGGTGTTGCCGAAGGTAAATGCCGTGCCCTTGAACTGGTTCGTCCCAGACTTCAGGGTGACGTTCGTCACCGCGCCGCCGGCCCGTCCGAACTCCGCGTCGTAGTTGCTGGTGGCGACCGACACTGTTTCGATCGCCTCGGCGGACGGAATCAGAAAGGCCAGCGCCCCGCTGTTATCGCTGTTGTCCGCGCCTTCCAGTTGCACGTTGTTCGACTGCCGCGACTGGCCGTTGATGTTGCTCGACAGGCTGTCCTGCGAGTTGAAGAACTCAGAATGCGGGCGGAAGGGACGTGACGCGCCCGGCACGGTGACGAGCAGGCCCTGGAAGTTCCGGTTGAACC
>JANNJO010000234.1:0-6759 GCA_031395755.1 Acidobacteriota bacterium | reverse complement strand
ATTGCGGTTCCACGGCCGTTCTTTTGTCCGCGCATCAAAGCATCGGCGTCCCGCAGCCCTTGAAAATTTTAGGGACAGAAGCGCAAAAGAAGAAATATTTACCGATGTTCTCCAAGGGCGCCGTGTCCGCCTTCGCGCTGACGGAGCCTGAGGTCGGCTCCGACTTGAAACTCTGGCGTGTCCGCCTGATTGCGAACCACGCCGCGCGAGTATCCCAGCGCGTAGGCCCCGCGAAGGCTCCAGTTGTTGGCGTACCGTTTTTCCACCGAGAGGTTCAAGGCGTCGTAATTGCTATATCCGTACTTCGTGGTCCGCAGGCGCACGGTGCCCACGTATGGCGTTTCACCAGGGGCCAAGCTTGAGTTCAGCACGGCAAAGGGATCGAGGAAGATGAGCCGACCGGTGCGGCTCGTGTCGACGCGAGACCCGATGTTGAGGTTCGGATTGAGGAACATGTCCTTGCCCTTCATCCGAATGTAATCTGCCGACATCGACACGCCTCGGAGTATTTCCCGCTCGTAGCCGACGCTGATCTGATGAAAGTACGGTTGCGTGCGCTCGGGATCGTCCCAGTCGACCTGGCCCGTGTTCCGGCGCGTGGTGCCCGGCGGGTAGGTGGCATTGACGATTGCGCGGACTGCCGGAGTCAGCGCGCCGATCGTGGATGTATTCAGCACCGGTTCGGTTGGAAACAGGCCTCTCCCAGGGTTCGGGTCCGGATTGTTCTGCGGGAAGTCGGCAATAAATGACCTGGAGTACTTCGTGGCAAACAAAATGTCATCAATAGTCCCCAGCAGTGTCCTGTCGTAGAAGAGCCCATAGCCGCCGCGAATGACGGACTTCGATTGGCCGTCCGGATTCCACACGAAACCCAGCCGCGGCGCCACGTTGTTTCTGTCGACGGGATATTTGCTCCGATCGGAGAAGAGGGGGTTGTCAATTTCGTCGATGGGGGTGACCTCCAGATCGTACCGGATGCCCAGGCTCAGCGTGAAGTTGGGCTTGATCTGCCACTTGTCCTGCGCGTAGAGCTCGTAGGTGCGGCCGACCATCTCGTATTCGCGCGTGCCTGGCACGCGGATCCTCAACCGCTCCGGATAGGTTCTCGGGTTGGCGGCGTTGAACGCCAGGTCGTGACCGAAGACGTACGTGCCGTTGGAGTTGCCGTTATCGGGGTTGCTAATCCAGACGTAGGTATACTTCGCCCCGAACTTGGCGTCATGGCGTCCCATCTTGTCCGGGATGAACCAGGAAAACGTATCCTCGATCGAGTAAGCGTCATTGATCGAGAAATCCATGACCGATGAGTTGACGTTGACGCTCTGATATTCCAGCCTCGGCGGAAGCAGGCTCTGACCGAGGAGCATCGGTTCGGGGCAGATGGCACAGCGGGCGTTCGAGGCATCCTGAGCGCGGATGCCGCGGTTGGCGTGCACGGTATCCTCCAGCGTGGCGCCAAACCGCACGGTGTTGACCATGGTATTCGAGACGACGGTGGTCACGGTGCCTACCAACGCTTGATCGAGGTCGGTCTCGTCGCTCAGAGCGTTGAGGGAGTTGTTGCCGACCTGCGGGCGGTCGAACTGCGGCGCGTACTCGCGGAGCCACCGGAAGGCCCACGTGTTGCTCCGATTGAGCTGGTGGTCCAGGCGCCACATCGTGTTCCATGCCGACTCGTCCGCCACCGCCGAAAAGTTCAATTCGGGCCGTGTGGGATAGGTGCCGGTCATGTTCCGGGCGAGCACCGCCCGCTCCAGGGTTGCGAAGAAGAAGAGTTTGTTCCGCAGAATCGGCCCGCCGAACGTGCCGCCCCACTCGTCTTTCCCCGTCGACGGCTCGGGCAGATTGTTCACCCTGGTGAAAAAGTCCCTCGCGATGATCTTCTTGCCGGTGAAAAACCCGAAAGCCGCGCCAGTAAAGCTATTGGTGCCCGATTTGGTCACCGCGTTGATCACGGCGCCCGACGCGCGGCCGTACTCCGCGTCGAACTGGTTGGTGATGACCTGGACTTCCTGGAGCGCTTCGTTCGCGACGCGGGCCTGGCCGCCCACATTCGATCCCCGCAGGTCGTCGATGTTCGTGGCTCCATCCATCGACACGCTGTTGGCGGCCGCCGGCTGTCCGTTGGCGAGCATCGTATCGTTGAGGAAGCCTTCGGAGGGAACAAAGTGGGCGCCCGGGATACTCCCGACAAACGCCATATAACTTCGACTGGCCGCGGGCAGTTCGGTGAGCTCGGCCGCCGAGATGTGGCCGCCGATCTCCGCCGACGACAGATCGATCAGCGCCGCTTCGCCGGTGACCGTGAGGGTCTCGGCAAGCGCTCCCACCTCCAGCGGCAAATCGAGCGTGGTCGTCTGCCCGACGGTCAGAGACACGCCGCGGCGATCGAGCGATTTGAAGCCTTCCAGTTTCGCGCTGATACGGTAGCGGCCGGGGATCATCTGCGACGCAAAATAGCTCCCATCGCCGGTGCTCATGGTCTCGCGAACGACGCCGGTGTCTTCGTTGGTGAAGACGATAATCACGCCCGGCAGCACCGCGCCCTGCGCGTCCACGACTTTGCCGCCGACTTCCGCCGTCCCCTGTTGTGCCAGAGCTGGCAATGGGCACAGCAACAGGACCAAAATGAATGCGAGGTATTTTCTCTGCATTGTCCCTCCTAGGAAACAATCGAAGGTTGAACGCCGTGCTGAAGAACTGCCGTGGATTTAGAAATTAATCATGCTCCCGGAAACCGGGAAGTCAAGATAATTTCGGGGGACAGGTGGGGTTCGGACCCCTAAACCAAGATTCTGGATTTGATCCAAGAACCCGGAAGTTCTGGCGGCTATCTGCGCACGCTGTCCGGCAGCGCGAACACGAAGATCGAATTCGTCGCCTGCGGAATGCGCGCTTCCGGGATCGTGTCGGTCACGATACTGCTGGCCCACGACCCGCCACCGGTGCCGACCGGCACCGCCACATACTGTTTCCCGTCCACGGCGTAGGTGATCGGGAATCCCTGCACGAGGGTCGGCATCCGCGGGCTCGTGTAGAGAATCTTCCCGGTCGCCGCGTCGTAGATGCGGAAGTACCGATCCCAGTGCCCTTCCAGTACGAGGCCATCGCCCATGGTGAGCGCGGCGGTGTTCGGCGGCGTGCGCGTACGATGCCGCCACAGGATTTTGCCGTTGACGTCCATCGCGAGCAGCTCGCCGAGGCCGTCTGGGCTCTCCGGATGCATCAGGTTGATGCGACGCACCGGGCCCGAACCGCCGCCGCCCTCGACCAGCTTCACGGGACCGAACGTCCCGTCTTCGCAGGTAAGATTCAGCGGGATGTAGAACGCGCGCGTCGCCGGGTGATACGCCATCGAGCGCAGGCTCTTGAAGCCCCCTGTGCTCGGGCAGAAGCGGAACTCCACACCGTCTTTCGGGATCGTGTTCGCCCGGTACGCCGCGCGCCCGGTCTTCGGATCGACGTCGATCAGCGTCTGGTATCCCGGATCGTGCGCGGCGACGAATTTTCCGGTCTTCCGGTCGATCTCCCAGAGCACCGCCAGCTTCCCCATCGAGAAGACAGACGAGCGGCCGTTGACGTCCACCAGCACGCGCTCGAAGACCTCGTCCATGTCGTGCGTTTCGCCGGGGATGTGCTGGAAGTACCACACCATCTTGCCGGTCTTCGGATCGAGCGCGAGCGTGCTGTTCGTGTAGAGCGCGTCCCCGGCCGTGCCGCGCTGGAATTGCGCCCACGGCTTGGCTTGCGCCGTGCCCCAGTAGACGAGATTGGTTGCGGGATCGTAGCTGCCGGTCATCCAGGCGTCGCCACCCGCACGGAACATCAACGGCTGATTGTCCCAGGTGTCGCCGCCGGGCTCGCCGGGCCGCGCAATCGTGGACGTGCGCCACAGTTCCTTGCCGGTCTGCGCGTCGTGCCCGAGGATGTAGCAGGTGTCATTCTTGAACCGCTGGCAGCCGGTGAGCGACGTAATGATGACGCCTTTGACCGCGAGTGCGCCCGCCGTGTACGTGTATCCCACCTTGGGGTCCATCACCTGCGTGTCCCACACGACGTCGCCTGTCCGCGCGTTGAGCGCGATCAGCCGCGCGTCGCCGGTCGTTACATAGATCTTGTCGTCGTAGATCGCGATATTCCGCGTGGGCGTGTTGCGCACGCTGCCGTTGCCTTCCTTCGGGGCCGGCGCGCGGAACTCCCAGAGGAAATCGCCGTTGGTCGCATCGATCGCCTGCGCGCCGCCGCCTGGCGCCGGCAGAAACATCACCCCGTCGTGCACGAGCGGCGTCGGCTGATGCGCGCCTGCCGGCATGCCCCACGACCATGCGAGCTCGAGCTGGTCCACGTTCTGTCTGGTGATCTGTGTCGCGGGCTGTAGCCGGTGCCGTCGTAGGTGCGCCGCCAGTTGATCCAGTCGCCGGGGTCGGGCTTCTCGAGCATGGCGTCGGTGACGGGGCGGAACGCCCGATCGCCGATGCCGATGTTGCGGATCTGCCGCTGTATCTGCGCGGCGATGCCGCCGTCCAGGGTGGCGAAGCAGCCGGCCAGAATCAACGACGCCGAAACCAGCATTCGTGTGCGACTCATAAGGGAACTATATCCTGCCAGCGCGAAAAGGTTGGAAAGTCTACTATGAGTGGCGCCTGACAAGGAAGATGCGGACGCTCATCATATTGATTGCGCTCCATGGTACGTCCGCCGCGGCGGCCGCGCAGGGCCATGGGGCGGGTGAAGGATTCGTCGCGGCTCGCGCGGGCGCCAATCTGATCGGCAACACCTACAGGGTTCGCGACGCGAAGCCCGAGCCCGGTGCCGGCGCTTCGGTGGGTGCCTTCGTGTCGCCCTACTGGGCCGTGGAATTTGAAACGTGGATGCGCGCGGCCAATCCCGAGTGTTGCGGTCCGCGCCGCCGTGAGATGCTCTACAGCCTCAGCGCCGTGCGCCTGCTGGCGCACGGGAGATTGCAGCCGTACATGCTCGGCGGCCTCACCATGCTGCGCGGCGACGACCCCGAAGTGCAGGTGCAGGTGGGCGTTGGGGCGCAGTTCCCGGTGTATCGACGCATGTCGATGGCCATTGACCTGCGCGGGAATGGCGGCAGCTCGACGATGATCGTCCGGCCGACGGCGGCCCTCATCTATTACTTTCGCTGACAGGGCAGAGGGCGATGACGCGACAGAGCATTTCGACGGGCAGCAAGTGGGAACCGATCATCGGTTATTCGCGCGCCGTCAGGATCGGCAGCCACATCTGGGTATCGGGTACGACCGCGACCGGCGCGAACGGCGAGATCGTGGGCGCCGGCGATCCGTATCAGCAGGCGATCCAGACCCTGAAGAACATCGAAAGCGCGTTGAGTCGCGCGGGCGCCTCTCTGAAGGATGTGGTCCGCACGCGCATGTCTGTCGTCGACATCGCGGCCAACTGGGAAAAGGTGGGCCGGGCACACGCGCAGATGCTGATCGAGATCGAAGCGGATGCGTTTGTTGGCTAACAGGTCGCGGCGGGACCATCCGGAAAACAGCCTGGCGGGCGCCTGCCGCCATGCAGAGGGAAGCGACGTGCATCCCGTTCGCTTTCCCGGGCGGCAACACACGATTCTATGCGACACTATGGGCCGACGCGGAGCCTCCGCGACTACTAAGGAGTATCGATGGCCAAAGCAGCGAAGAAGAAGACCGCACGAAAAGCCAATGCCGCCTTCATGAAGCCCATGACGATTAGCCCCGAACTGAGCGAGGTGATCGGCAGCAAGCCGATGCCCCGCACGGAAGTGACCAAGAAGCTCTGGGCTTACATCAAGAAGAACGGCCTGCAGGACGCCAAGAACAGGCGGAACATCAACGCTGACGACAAGCTCAAGCCGGTGTTCGGCGGCAAGAAGCAGGTCAGCATGTTCGAAATGACCAAGCTGGTCAGCAAGCACCTCAAGTAAAAATAGCGAGCGAGTGGGTGATAGGTGATCACCTATCACCCAGTCGACAATGCTCATCGGGCACGTCGTCGCTGAACTCGGCGGGGAGTGATGGCTGAGATCCCCCAAGCGCCAATCGCCTCCACACCCGATGTCGCGGCACCAGCCGCCGTCTGGGAAGATTTCCTCGACATTTTCTACGCGCCGTCGCAGGTGTTCGCGAGGCGGGAGCGGGGCAGTTTCTGGATTCCGCTCCTGTTCGTGACGCTGATGATGGGCGCGCTCTTCTTCTTGAACAGCGGCGCGCTCCAGCCGATTTTCGACGCGGAGTTCGACCGTGGCATCGCCGTGACCGTGCGGGACAATCCGAAGATTCCACCCGAAGCCATCGAGCGCATGCGCGGCTTTGCCTCGAGCATGGGTCAGGTGGTCATGTTCATTTTCATGCCCCTGGCCGTGCTCGGCGTGGGCTGCGCCATGTGGCTCATGGGCAAACTCGTCGACGCGAAGCAGGCCTTCCACGCGGCGCTCGTGGTCGCCGCCTACGCTTATGTGCCGCGTGTGCTCGAGTCGGTGGTCAATGGCATCCAGGGGCTGCTTCTCGATCCGGCGCAGCTCGACGGACGCTTCCGCCTCTCGCTCGGCCCCGGCCGCTTCCTCGATCCCGACACGGCCTCTCCGCTGCTGCTGGCGCTCGTTGGCCGTCTGGATATCTTCACGCTCTGGATCACCGTGCTGATCGCGATCGGCTTGTCGGTCACCGGCCGCATTCCGCTCGGGCGGGCCGCAATCGCGGCCGCGCTCGTCTGGTTCATCGGCGGCCTGCCGATCATGTTCCAGGCGCT
>JANNJO010000230.1:0-3915 GCA_031395755.1 Acidobacteriota bacterium | reverse complement strand
TTTCCCTGACATCAACGTCTGGGTGGCGCTGACGTACGAGGGACATGTGCACCACCGGCCCGCGGCGACGTGGTTCGCGACGCTGAAGCCGGATGTCGACCTGGGCTGATTCTCCGCCAATGGCGTTGCGCGGCCGCAACGTGGCGCGCTGGCGGCGCCTGACGTGCCGTGAAAAGCATGTAGTCCGACGGACTCCAGAAATTGACCTCCTCGCGGCGCGGCGTCTGCGCGAGGAAATCGAACCAGTCGCTGTGTGTAACTGCTACCCAGCCTTCCATCATTCGTTTCTCACAATAGCCGCGGGGGAGAGCATAGTCCCTGGTCGGGATCCCGCGGCACGAGTCCTCGGAGTCGCGGCTCGGCGTTGGATGAATCTCGGGCGCAGTGGACCTTGAGCTAGTCTGATATGTCGAATAGTTTACGGAACATCGACACGTCGCGCTAAACATGTCGATGCCATCGACCTGTCGCACGAAGCCCAACCATTTGGACTATGAAACCTTGGCGAGCGCATAGCTGGTACTACGGCCGCCTTCCGGATTTCGCGCGAGAATGCCGCGCTCGACGAGCTGCAGGATATCGCGCAGGGCCGTATCCTGAGAGCATTTGGCGAGCTTCGCCCATTTCGAGGTGGTGAGTTTGCCCTCGAAACCCTCCCAAAGACGATTGAGCACCAGACGCTGACGCTCGTTGATCGGCACCGTCCTTATGCGTTGCCAGAAGCGCGCTTTGGCCAGTACGCTCGCTAGCGTGATCTGAGCCCCCTCGATCGCACGACCCAGACATCCCAGGAACCATGCCATCCAGAGCGTCACGTCCATCGTTCCTTGTTGCGTCCGCTCCAGCGTGTCGTAGTAGGCGGCGCTCTCTTGCTGGATTTGCGCCGACATGCTGTAGAAGCGTTGCGGACTGTGTTCGGAGCGCGCGAGTGCCAGATCGGCGATCGCGCGCGCGATGCGGCCGTTGCCGTCGTCGAACGGGTGGATCGTGACGAACCAGAGATGGGCTTGTGCGGCCTTGAGCACCGCATCAGTCGTGACGTCTGTGTTGAACCAGTCCAGGAACTGGCTCATGTCCGAGTCGAGTCTTGCCGCGATGGGCGCCTCGAAATGCACGCGCTCGTGGCCGATTGGACCGGAGACGACTTGCATGGGGCCCGTGCGGTCGTCGCGCCAGGCGCCCACCGTGATCCGGCGCATGCCACTCCGACCCGTGGGGAACAGCGAGCCGTGCCAGGAAAACAACCTCTCGTTGGTAAGAGGCTGCTCGTAGTGGCGCGTGGCGTCGAGCATCATGTCGACGATGCCTTCGACATGGCGGTCCATTGGCGCGACCGCCCCGACGTCCATGCCCAGGTGGCGCGCAATCGAGGAGCGAACGTGATCCACGCTCAGTCTTTCCCCTTCGATTTCGCTGCTCTTCACCACGTCCTCGGTCAGGGTTGTGAGGACAGCCTCCTGCTGAAGCGGGAAACCAAGCGCCTCCATGTGACCGCTGAGGCGGCCTTGCTCGTGTCGGACCGTGGTCAGCGGGGTGTCCACACGCTCGCGGTTCCAGCGGAATGCCGGCCAGTCCGGCCGCTCATGGATGTACTTTATTCTCCGCACAAGTTGCGGAGATTGTAGATGGTAATCGCCGCGCCTGTCAAGTATTCACCGCTCGATATGCGGTGAATAAATGCGTTAATCACCGCAGGCCGTGTGGTGTCGCGAATGACGCATTGATGGCCAGCGGGTTCAGCGCGTCCAGTTCCTCGAGGCGCTACTTCGTCAGCCCCGTCGTCCAGTTGAGCGTCACTTCGAGCGGGTCGTTGTCGCTGTCGCCGACAATCGTGTTGACCAGGAACTTCTGCCCGTGGGCCGCCACTTCGAAGTTGTGCGGCTGATTGATCACGGCGCCTTGCGTGCGGATCGCAAAGAGCTTCTGCGGCGTGCCCGCGTCGAGCGCGCCGTCGCGCCCGGTCATCGGCACCGCCATCAGTCCCTGCGGCCCTTCGTAGTACAGCTCCCGGCCGTCGTCGCGCCACACCGGCCCGAAGCCGCCCTTCACCGACACCTGAGTCCGGTCGCCCGGCCGGTCGAAGGGTTGGGCGAAGACCTCGAAGCCTGACGGCAGACTGAGCGTATACGCCAGCCAGTGACTGTCTGGAGAGACGCGGGGCCAGGACGCCGAATATGGGCCTTGCACGAGCGCCCGTCGCTCGGCGCTGCCGGCACGTTGGATCCAGACTTCGTCAGGGGCCTTCAGCGACTTGAAGACGAGGTAGCGGCCATCCCGCGTGACATCCTCGAAATGCACGAACGGGCCGGGCTGCTCGAACGCTGCCGGCGCCGTGGCGCCAATGGCGATCGTGCGCAGCGCGAAATTGTTCCCTGTGACGTCTGTGAAGTAGACGTGGCGACCGTCGAGTGCCCACATGGGTCGGGTCGCCCTGCCCTCGTACGTGAGGCGGGTCCCTTCTGGACGGATCCCATCGAACAGCCACAGGGCCCGTGCTCCATCCGGCAACGTCACTCTGGCCACAACGCGACGCTCATCCGCCGCGAGCGCGAACTCGGCGATGCTCGCCCGGGGGGTCACCGTCGCCACCTCTCGCCCGCTGCGGTCCATCCACACCAGTTGAGACACTGTCGGCGTCGGCCGATCGACGACCAACACCCCACTCGACGAGACCGCAAAACCCGGAAATCCGACTGAGGTCGCGCTGGACAGTTGATCGCGAACCGGCTGCGGCGTGCCCTGGAGCGTCAGGTGCTCGGGGTCGAACGGCTGCGCCACCAGACTGCGGGGCGTAGCCGTGGTGGACAACAACCATCCGGCGGCGTACGCGGCGCCGCCGCTGCTTTCCACGATGCGGGTGCGTGCCGGATCGTCAATCGCGGTCGCCCAGATGGTGCCCCGCGATTGTCCGTCGGCCAGCGCCAGAAACAGCAGCCGGCGGCCATCCGGGAGAAACCACGGCGAGGTGTGGGAGGTTTCCTTCGCTCCGGCGTCTAGTGCCGTCACCGGTGTGGGCGTGCCGCCGGTGTCAGGCACCTGCAGTAGTCCACTTCTGGAAGCAAAGACGATCACGCCACGCGCGCTCCAGGTACCGCCCGATAAACCGCCTGGCACGCTACAAAGCAGACGCGGAGCGCTGCCATCGAGCGCGACGCGATAGAGCCCGCCCTCCTTGCCGAAGCCCAGCGACCGGCCGTCGGGCGCCCAGAAGGGAGGCCCCGCGCGGTCGGTGCCGGCCAGCGGCTGCGCCTCCGCGGCAGCAATGTGCCGGACAAAGATCCGAGACACGCCGTCCGCGCCCGTGGCGACGAAGGCGAGCCGTTGGCTGTCCGGCGACACAGCAAACCCGGCGCCAACAGGGCGGACGGCGCCAGCGGGCGGAGGTACGGTGAAGCGCACGATCGTGTCCGTCTGACGCGGTGCGCGCAGGTACAGGACGGAGGCGCCCACAGCCAGCAGCGTCGCCACTGTCGCCAGCCCCCAGGCGAGATACTCGCGCGCGCGGCCCCGTGCGGCCACTGACGCCGAGGTGGCCGTCTGCGTAACAGCCGTCTCGAACGCGCCCTCCAACGCGAGGCGCACGTCAGCCATGTCGTGTGCGCGTTGCTTCAGGTCCTTCCGCAGGCACACGCGGAGCACCTGACCGACGCGCGCGGGCACCATGGACGGTAGCGCGTTGAAGTCCGGCTCCCGCTGCAACACGCGGGACAACACGTCGGCCACGTCCTCGCCGGTGAAGGCGCGTTGCCCCGTCAGCATCTCGAACAGCACGCAGCCGAAGGCCCACACGTCCGCGCGCCGATCGACGCGCCGTCCCTTCGCCTGCTCGGGCGACATATAAGCCGCCGTGCCCAGAATCATTCCGGCCTGCGTCATGGCGGGTGTTGTCAGCGTCGGCGACAGGGACGCACTTGG
>JANNJO010000224.1:0-7880 GCA_031395755.1 Acidobacteriota bacterium | reverse complement strand
GAAGACGACATAGACCATCGAGAAGCCGAACGCCGATTGCGAGCGCACCACACGCACGCCTGCGAGGCCCTGGACGTTCACGGTGAGGGGATAGGTGATCTGGTCTTCGACCTCCTGCGGGCTATGGCCCGTCCAGTCGGTGAAGACGATTACCTGGTTGTCTGACAGATCCGGAATGGCGTCAACCGGCGTCGCCATCAGCGCCCACCAGCCCCAGCCGGCGAGCGCCACATACAGCGCGACGACGATAAAGCGATTCCGAAGCGAAAGCTCGATGAGCCTATTGATCATGGGCGCAATCAGTACGTGTTAATCAGTAGGTGGTGTCCGGCTTTAGCCGGACCTCCGGCCGACAGCCGGACCCGTTAGACACACCCGTACTGTTTGCGTTAGATCAAGAAGACGGAGTGGAGAACGTGGCGGTCCGTGCCGGAGAGAATGCGGACGTGACTATCCCAGTGAGGAGTAAAAGTCTGCGGTGCGGCGAGAATTGATTCGATCTGGGCGGCGTCGACAGACGGAACAGGAAGCGCAGCCAGCAGGAGACCGCCGAACATATCGGCGTTCTGCCGGCCCTCGCCTGACGCACAGCACGTGTCGGCGTCGTTCTGGGACTTGTCGAGGCAGCAGGCCATGCGGGCGTGTTTCGAGGGTTCCCAGCCGCCGCACAGGCCCACGCACGGCGCGGTCAGCAGCGCTGCAACAAGTGCAACAGCGAAAGCCCTGTGGAAGAACATCCCTTGCGATTGTGCCTTGACGGGACCCTTCAGTCAAATTGCACGGAAATGCACCGGGACCGGGAAAACCCTCGTGACAGTTATATTCAAGTAGTGCAGGCCACATCGCCGGAGCGATCTCGGTCCAGATCCTGCGCTCACCCGGAGCGCAGGCCGGCATCACCCGCCCCGTAAAGGAGATTGCCATGATTTTTCGCCCCTTCTACTACTACGACCTGGGCTGCGCGGCGTACTTGCTCGGCTGCGGTACCCTGGGCACCTGCGCAGTGATCGATCCGCGCGCGGACGATCTCGACACCTACCTCTCGTTTGCCGCCGCGAAGGACATGCGCATCACACACGCGATCGACACGCACGTCCACGCCGATCACCGCTCGGGCGGCGTCGCGCTGGCGGCGCGATCCGGCGCGGACTATTGCCTCCACGGCGCCGCTGAGGTCAACGCGCCGTTCACGCGGCTTCACGACGGGCAGGAGATCGAGCTCGGCAACACCCGCCTGAAGGTGCTCCACACGCCCGGGCACTCCCCGGAGAGCGTGTGTCTGGTCGTCACCGATTTGAAGCGCGGGGTCGACCCCTGGTTCGTGCTCACCGGCGACACGCTGTTCGTCGGAGCGGTGGGCCGTCCCGACCTGCCGGGCCGCGCGGCCGAGAATGCCGGCGAGCTGTACGACAGCATTCATCAGAAATTGCTCACGCTTCCCGACGATCTGGAGATCTATCCCGGCCACTTTTCCGGGTCGCTCTGTGGGGCCGGGCTGAGCGGCAAGCCCTCGAGCACCATCGCCTTCGAGCGTCGATGGAATCCGATGCTGTCGCGCGACCGCGCGGCATTCGTCGCCGCGCTGGCGGATGTCCCCCCAAAACCGGTGGAAATGGAACGGATCCTGGCTCTCAATCGCGGCGTCGAGCGAATCCAGGCGCCGGCGTGATAACCGTCTCTGCGCCGCCCGGCTCTCCCGTGCCGTTGCGCCTCGGCCTCCGCGAAAACAGCGGACAGTTCGCGCTGCTCGTCGTGGTCAACGCGTTTGTCGGCGCGATGGTCGGGATGGAGCGCAGCATCCTTCCGGCGATCGCGGAACAGGACTTCGGGCTGGCCGCGCGCACGGCCGCGCTGTCGTTCATCGTGGTGTTCGGCATCACGAAGGCGCTCACGAACTATGGCGCCGGGCGCTTTGCGGATCGGTTCGGCCGGAAGCCGCTTCTCATTGGAGGGTGGTTGCTTGCCGCTCCCGTTCCATTCGTGCTGATGTGGGCTCCCACATGGAACTGGGTGCTGTTCGCCAACGCGCTGCTCGGGGCGAGCCAGGGATTGACCTGGTCGACGACCGTCATCATGAAGATCGATCTCGTCGGTCCGCAGCGCCGGGGACTCGCGATGGGTCTCAACGAATTTGCGGGGTACATCGCGGTCGCGGCTGCCGCGTTTGCGACCGGCTGGATCGCGGCCCGTACGGGCCTGCGGCCCGAACCGTTCTACCTGGGCGTCATCTTCGCTGCGGCGGGCCTGACGCTCTCTCTGCTCGTCCGCGATACCACGGCACATGCCCGCCTGGAATCCGGCCTCCACGCACCGACAGGCTCCGACCCCGCGCCGCGCGACGTGTTCTGGCGGACCACGCTCCACGACCGAAATCTCTCGAGCGTGACGCAGGCGGGACTGGTCAACAATCTGAACGATGGGATGGCGTGGGGGCTGTTTCCGATCGTGTTCGCCGCCGCCGGCATGAACCTGACGCAAGTCGGCGTGCTGGCCGCCATCTATCCCGCCATCTGGGGCGTCCTGCAAATCGCGACGGGTGCGCTGTCCGATCGGCTTGGCCGCAAGTGGCTCATCGCCGCCGGCATGTGGACCCAAGCCGCGGGCATCTACCTCGTGAGCCTGTCGAGCGCATTCTCCGGTTTCGCTGCCGGCGCCGCTCTGCTCGGCGTCGGCACGGCCATGGTGTATCCGACATTGCTGGCCGCGATCGGCGACGTGGCGATGCCGTCGTGGCGCGCGTCGGCCATCGGTGTCTACCGTCTCTGGCGCGATCTCGGGTACGCTATCGGCGCCGTGGTGGCCGGTGTCAGCGCCGATCTGTTTGGAGTGTCCGGCGCGATGAGACTCGTTGCAGGAATCACGCTGGCGTCTGGTATCGTGACAGCCCTACGAATGACTGAAACCCGTCTTTAACCCAGGAGGAGCGCATGGCAGCGACAGCAACGACGACGCGGTGGACCCTTCGCGGTCAGGGTTACGAGTACTGCAATTGTGATTTTGGCTGCGGATGTAACTTCGGAGGTTTTCCGAATTCGAAGGATGGAAGCTGCCGGGCATTTGTCGGGCTCGACGTGGCCAGCGGGAAGTGCGGAGAGGTCAACCTGTCGGGCGTCAAGTGCGCGGCCATTTTTGACTGGCCGAAAGCCATCCATGAGGGCAACGGCAAGTGCGCCTTCGTCGTCGATCCAACGACGACCGACCAGCAGGTCGAAGCCCTCGCACAGATTTTCACCGGGAAGCTCGGCGGAATGCCGTGGGAAATCCTTGGCACCACATTCGCCGTCGTCGGTCTGACGAAGGCCGCCATTCGCATCGAAGGCACGGGAAGAAAACGCGTCTTCAAAGCCGAGGGGATCGGGGAGGGGCGCGGCGACACCTTCAGGAATCCTGTCAACGGTGAGGAGCATCTGGTCAACCTCGATCTTCCAGATGGGTTCATCTGGAAACGAGGCGAATGCGGTCAGGGATCGTTTCGGGCCAGCGCCAGCGGCCTGTCGGTCGGCGCCGAGAAATCGAATTGGATCTTCTACGAATTCGACTGGGCGAACGCCTGAGCCACACCGGCGAACGCCTGTGGTAGACGCGGCCCGTTATTGGGCACGCATGCCAAATGCGACAATGATGACCGCACCTGTCACTGCCACGGCGGCGCCTAGCAAATCCGCCGCCGTGGGCGGTTGCCCTTCGATCAGCCAAAGCCATATCAGCGAAGCCGCGACGTAAACGCCGCCATACGCGGCGTAGGAGCGGCCCGCAAACGCGCTGTCTACGCGCGTCAACACGAGCGCAAACCCGATGAGGCTCGCCACGCCGGCGAGCGCCAGCCACGGTGATGCGCCTCGGCGCAGCCACGCCCAGAATGCGAAACAGCCGGCAATCTCGAGCGCCGCCGCGACGGCAGATACGAGGAGGTTGACGATCACGCCATGCCCTCAGGGTCCATGCCTACTTCGCACCCGGCTGCACGATAGCCGGCACGATGCGCACTTCGAGCGCGAGCAGGTCGCTCTCATCATCCCCAAGCGCATCCACGACAACACTCTGGCCGTTTTTCAGCTGGGTGACTGCGACCTTCTTCTTGTCCCGCGTCACGACGGTCTGCTTGTCGAGCTTGACGGCGATGGTCTTGCTGTCTTTGGTCCTGACGTCAATCTGCCTGTCCTGCACGCGCGTCAGCGTGCCGATGATCCGAAATTCTTCGTGCGCCGACACGGGCCATGCGACCAAAGCGAGGGCGAACAACACAAGACTGCTGAAAAAGATACGCATCTGAAGTCTCCCCTACCGCATACTCGCCGTTTAGCGAACGTTGACGGGCGTCAGCTCCCGCGGATGCCGTGTTTTGTCGAACCTGATCTCGACCGCCGAGGCATAGAACCCGGCGCTCGATAAGCGTACCGTCACGGTGTCCCCGCCAGGATTCTCCCAGAACCAGCCGTGAATGCCCGCGAACGGCGCCGTGAACGTGCCATGGTCCTGACGGCGGCCCCGTTTGTCGAAGCTCTCCGAGGCATTGGCTGGAGCGCCGTCGCGCTCGCCGTGAAAATCATGGAGGACTCCGCCGTCCGCCGCCCACGAATACAGCATCGTTGCGCCCTGCTCGAGGCGGTACTTGTACTCGACGTACTCGTACGGGCCGAGCACAAACTGCGTTGCGTCGGTTCGGTATTCGGCCGCGTGGCGTCCGATCGGCCCTTCCTGCTGCGGCGCCGCCGGCCCGTCGGCCTTGCGCGTCTCGCCTGCATCGACGGGCGCGTCCACGAGACCGGCAAGCGGCGTCAAGCCGAGCGCCGCGCCCGCCCCGAGAGGATCGATTCCATATTCAGCCGGCAGGACGACCGTGGCGAGGATGACACCCGCAACCGCCATCGCCACGGCTGTCGTCATTGCAAGCCGTCGCGTCGACGGAAGTGGCTGGGGATCCATTTGAGGACTTGAAGGCATGGTGGTCACCGGGCGACGAAGAAGCCGGTCATTTGATAGCCGGTGAATACGAACCCGGCGCTCATTAAAGCGGCATTCGTCACATACGCATTACGAAGATAACTGGGTCGCGTCCGCCAGTAGCTGAGCACGAGGAGAACGTAGGTGAGTGCCAGAACCTGTCCGATCTCAACGCCGACGTTGAAGCTCACAATATTGACGGCGAGCCCGTTCGGCGAGAGCGCGAAGTCCTGGAGCTTCGTCGCCAGCCCGAATCCGTGAAAGAGCCCGAAGATCAGCACGGCGGCGCGAGTGTTCGGTTGGAAGCCGAGGACACGCTTGAAGCCGCCAAGATTTTCGAAGCCTTTGTACACGATCGACAAGCCGATGATCGCATCGACGATGTAGGGGTCGGCCCGCAATCCTCCGAGCGCGCCTCCGAGCAACGTGAGGCTATGCCCGGCCGTGAAGAGACTGACGTAGAGAAAGATGTCCTTCAGCCGGTAGAGAAAGAAAATCACGCCAACCAGGAACAGGAGATGATCGTACCCGGTCACCATGTGCTTGGCTCCCAGGTACATCAGCGGTCCGACCGCCACCCCATCAATCGTGCTCAGAAAGAGCGCGTCCTTGTCTGAAACGCCGTGAGCGCTCACCATCGATGATGCCAGCGCGCCCACGATGAGCAGCATGGTCGCTGCCACGAGCCGCTTCTTTTCAATGGGCATGTTTACCTTGCGACCGGCGTCAACCGGACGATGGCGGTCGGTCGCGTGCCGTTCGGTCCAGTCGTCCAGTCCGTGACCGTGCCATCGGCAAAGCGCTGTCTGAGTGTCCAGACGAGCCGGGTCTGGTCCCGCGGATTGCGAGCGACGAACGCGAATTCAGCGAATTCCCCGGGCTTGATGTCCATCTTCCAGGAAATCGCCACGATTCGATCGTTCTGTCTCTTCAGCTCGTAGGTCCAGCCCGCGGGGATCGCCAGTGTTTCGACAACCACACCCGCCGGCACTTCGAGCTCAGCTCCCGTCGTCGTGACCTTCCCTTCAGTCGGCACGCGCACGACGTACTTTTCGGTAGCGCCGGCCGTCGACTGCCTGGGCGAGATGCTGACGTGGCCGTGCGCGACAGCCGGGATGAGCAACGCCAACACTGCGCCGAGAACTGCTGGATGAACGTGACCTCTCTCTGCCACCACACTGACCTCCAGTCAAACCGACGTTTCAAACTTTACGCGAAGGAGCTTTACGGAGTTGAGGAACACAAGCACGTCCGGACCCAGGTGCAGCAATGCCGCCTGGATGGGGCCGATCCATCCCATCAGCGCAGCGGTGATGCCAAGGACGTGAACCACGCCGACGCCGACGAACAGATTCTCCTTGATGGTCCGGTACGCGCGCCGCGCCAGCAGGCGCGCGGTCACGATCCTCCGGAGATCGTCGGTCATGAGCGCGATATCGGCGGCCTCGATCGCGGCCTGTGTGCCACGCGCCCCCATCGCGATCCCCACGTCGGCCCGTGCCAGGGCTGGTGCATCGTTGACGCCGTCCCCCACCATCGCGACGACGTACCCTTCGCCCTGGAGCGCCGTGATAGCCGTGATCTTGTCTTCAGGTAACAGATGCGCCCGCACCTCGTCGATGCCGACGGCGTCGGCGACCCCTTGGGCTGCTGCGGCATTGTCCCCCGTGAGCATCACGAATCGCTTGACCCCATCCGTGCGCAGCCGCTGGATGACCTCCGCAGTGCCCGGCCGTGTCTGGTCCGCGAAGCGCAGCGACCCGGCGCGTCGGCCGTTCACCGCGACCTGGACGGTCGAGCCCGCATGCCCGTCTTCCGCCTCGGCGCACGCGACGCCGTGTTCGTCCAGGAGCGCCCGGTTGCCCACCATGACTTCGCGGGCCTCGACCACGCCGATCACGCCGCGCCCTTGGATGGTCTGAAAGTCCTGCACCTCGGGAATCTGCAGACCGCGCGCACGCGCCGCTTTCACGACCGCCGAGGCGAGGGGATGCCCCGAGCGCAGGTCGGCGGCGGCCGCGTACCGGAGGACGTCATCTTCCGAGAGCGCGGGGTCGTGAACGACGATGCCCACCACCTGCGGCACTCCCACTGTCAGAGTTCCGGTCTTGTCGAACACGATTGCGTTGACCTTGGCCAGCCGTTCGAGATACAAGCCGCCTTTGACCAGGATTCCGTGACGTGCCGCGCGCGCAATGGCGGCCACCATCACCATCGGCGTGGCCAAGCCGAGCTCGGCGGGAGACGTGAAGATCAGCAGGGCGACGATCTTCCGGATGTCCCGCGTCACCACGAACACCACAATCAGGAAGACGAGCACGAGCGGCAGGAGCCACGTCGCCACGCGATCCGCCAGTTTCTGGACCGGCGCGGCCTGGCTGCCAGCCTCCTCAACGAGCGCGATAATCCGCGCGAACAACGTGTCGGGCCCGACCTTGTCCGTCCGGATATCGAGCGCCCCGGACTCCACGAGCGTGCCCGCGAGAACGGACGCGTCGGGTTCCTTGTCGACCGGCAGGCTCTCGCCCGTAATCGCCGCCTCGTTGACGGCGCCCGCGCCGGCCACCACAGTGCCGTCCACCGGGATCTTCTCGCCGGCCCGGACCAGCACGATCGCGCCTGCGGTCAGTTCTTCGATCGGCACGACGCGTTCGCCCTCGGGTGTCCGGAGCGTCGCGGTACGAGGCGTCGCGCCTACCAGGGCTTTGATGGAGGCGCGCGCCCGATCGGTGTTCAGATCGGCGATGTATTCGGCGATTAGAATGATCGTCATCAGCACAGCCGCCGCCACGTATTCGCCCCCCAGGAGAGCGATCACCGTCGCGATCGTCACGAACAGTTCGGTGCCGATCTTGCGTTCGTGCCAGAGATCCCGCAGCCCAGCTCGCGCCAGCGGATACAGGCCGACCGCTATGGCGATCACTAAGACTGGAAAC
>JANNJO010000194.1:0-3252 GCA_031395755.1 Acidobacteriota bacterium | reverse complement strand
AGCCCGGCTGGTATCGAGTACGACGGCCAGGTGATCGGTGAAGGGCAAGGCGGCGGCGGCGGTGGTGGCGGTGGTGGCGGTGGTGGTGGGGGAGGCGGCGGTGGTGGTGGCGGGGGAGGCGGCGGAGGGGGCGGTGGTGGCGGTGGCGGGGGAGGCGGCGGTCAAGCCGGCGGATCGGGTGGCGGGTTCAACCTCAACTGGGATGGTTCCTGGCAGGTTGAATCGCAGACGTTCGCCGGCGGCTGGAGCGCGGAGTTTGCCATTCCGTTCCGCACGCTTCGCTATCCCGCTCGGGACGTGCAGGACTGGGGAATCAACTTTCAGCGAAACATTCGCCGGCGCAACGAGACGGCGTACTGGTCGCCGCTTCCGCGGCAATACGACTTGAACCGGGTGTCACTGGCCGGCACGTTGTCGGGCCTGGCGATTCCGGTGCAGCGCAACCTGCAATTGACGCCGTATCTCCTGGGCACGAGCAAACAGGATGGCAGGATTCGGGAGGGGAGCTCCAAACGAGACGGCGATTTCGGCATGGACGTGAAATACAGCGTCACGCCCAGCCTGACCCTCGATGCGACATACAACACCGACTTCGCCCAGGTCGAAGTGGACACGCAGCAGATCAATTTCGATCGCTTCAACCTGTTCTTCCCGGAGAAGCGTCCGTTTTTTCTCGAAAACGCGGGGCTCTTCTCGGTCGGCATCGGCGGCGAGGCCGAAGTGTTCTTCAGCAGGGCGATCGGGATCGGCGGAGACGACCGGGCGATCCCCATCGTCGGAGGCGCCAGGCTGTCGGGACGCGTCGGTCCCCGGACGAGCGTCGGCATCATCAACATGCAGACGGCCGAACAGAAACACCGCGGCCTGTCAGCCAATAACTTCAGCGTCGCGCGCGTCCAGCACGAACTGCCAAACCGTTCCGCGGTCGGCGCCATCTTCGTGAACCGCGAGGCGACCGGCGACCTCGCCGGCAATCGGAACTACAACCGCAGCTACGCGGTCGATGCCCGCATGGGATTCGGAGAGAACGGCCTCGTGAACGGGTTTGTCGCGCGGACGCAGACGCCGGGCCTTTCGGGCGAGCAGTACGCGTTCAATCTGGGCGCCAGCCACAACACCGAAGCATGGCGGCTGGGCGTCGGGTACGCCCAGGTGGGAGATAACTTCAACCCCGAGGTTGGTTTCCTGGCGCGTGACAACGGATTCCGCAAAGCGGAATTTTCCGCGAACCGGAACATCCGGCTGCGGCCGGGCAGCTTCTGGAAGTTCCACGAGCTGCGGCCGCACGCCAACTTCGACGCGTATTGGAACTTCGACGGCCTGATGGAGACCGGGCGCGTGCATCTGGACCAGCATTGGCAACTCCGGGCGGGCCACGAGTTTCACACCGGCATGAATATCACTCGAGAGGGCGTCACCGCCCCGTTCGAGCCCTTTCCCGGCGTCATCGTTCCGATCCGCACCTACGAGCACAGCGAAGCGCAACTGGTCGCATTTACGAACCAGGGCGCGCCGATCTCGGCGCGTATGAGGCTGACAATGGGCGGATTTTTCGGCGGCTCGCGCGTCGTGGTCGCCCCTCAGGTGCGATTCAGGATCAGCGAGGTGTTCAACACCGAGGTCATCTGGACCCGCAACGACATCGACCTGCCCGGTGGTGCGTTCGTCACCAACCTCATCACGTCCCGGGTTTCGTATTCATTCAACCCGCAGGTGTACGTGCAGGCCTTGATGCAGTACAACGACAGGGCCGATATCTGGGCGAGCAACGTTCGGTTTGGCTGGCTGAATCGCGCGAACACCGGGCTCTTCGTCGTCTACAACGATACGCATGGGCTCGTCGATTCAACGCTCCTGCGCGCCGATCGCAGTCTGACGATTAAGTTCAGCCGCCTGCTCGATCTGTTAGATTGATACGTTCAAACGAAAGGAGCAATACATGCGCCACATTCATGTGTCCGCACTCGCAATCGCGCTGGCCGCGTCCTCGGGCATCACTTTCAGCGTTCTCGGTCAGGGACAACCTGGACCCGCGGTGTTTACGCCGACATCCGGCGAATACAAGACCGCAGATATCAGGGTCATCACCCCCGGTGTCGTGTTCGCCTCCGGCTTGCCCGACCTCGCCGCCGCTTTTACGAAGGAAACCGGCAAGACGGTTGGCATCACCACGATCGGGATGGGCACCATCGTCGGTGAGATCACAACGAACACTCCGCCGCCCGATGTCATCTTTCTGCCGTTCCAACTGATGACCACGCTGTCGCTGGACGGCGGCGTCATGCCGGGCACGTTCACGCCGCTCGGCCGCACGCGGATGGGTCTCGCTGTGCGGGCCGGCGCGCCGCATCCGGACATTTCGACCGTCGAGAAGTTCGCGGCCGCGCTCAAGAGCGCGAAGGCCGTGATGCGCTCGAACCCCGCGTCGCGCACCATGGTGGCCACGCTGATCGATGACGTGCTCAAGCGGCCGGAGTTTGCCGGCGTGAACGCCCCAGTCAGCACGAAGGGCGAAGGCGGTCAGGCGCTGGCGCGCGGCGAAGGCGACATGGCCATTCAGACCATCAGCCAGATTCTTCCCTACAAGGAGATCGAGCTGGTCGGCCCGCTGCCTCGCGAGCTCGGGGCCTGGATGGACATGACGACCGCGGTGTCGTCACGCGCAACGCATGCAGACGATGCGCGCGCGTTTATCCGATATCTGTTGCGGGCGGAGTCGAACAAGGTGTGGAAGCCGAGAGGGCTGGAGCGGTTCGAATAATTGATGAACCAACAGTACGTAGTGTCCGGCTTCAGTCGGACCGTGACGCGCTGCTATCAGCCAGTCAATGCCGACGTTCTGCTTGCGGCTCACGTGTCCTCGAGTATCCATTCGCCGCGCCGCAGAACATCGGCGTTGCCTGGCTGCAGAAGGAGTTGCCCTTAAGGGGATCGTGTGGAGCGGTCGTGATCGACGTTAGCGGACTTGGCCTACGTCGGTGGAGCGCCCTATGAAGCATCGGAAAATTCGGCGGCTCTGCGCGCGACCGGCCAAGTCCTCCCATGGAGGGGCGAGAGCTTCACTCAAGCCCGCCGCCCGCGCAGCAGTATTCAAGAAGACTAACGGGACTTGTCACGTGTGTGGCGGGCGGGTCGGCAAGAGATGGCAGGCTGACCACGTCGTGCCGCACAAGCTCGGTGGGCAAGGCACATTGGAGAACTATCTGCCGATTTGCAAGGAGTGCAACCGGCTTCGGCGCGGCGAATGGATAC
>JANNJO010000181.1:0-1843 GCA_031395755.1 Acidobacteriota bacterium | reverse complement strand
GTCGTGAATGCGCCTCAGCGCTCCTTGCGCAGCGTGGCGACATTGGTGAGCGCCGAATCGGCAAGCCGTGCGAACAGCGAACGTTACGCGCCCCAGCGCTTCGCCGGTTTCGTCGCGGAACAGCAATTGGTAACTGAAGTCCGGAAGCGCTGGCATGGCTCTGGCCCATTCTCGATGTTCATGCTGTCGGACGCCCCCATCACGTACCTGCTGAACGGACAGCCGTCAGTGCCGTTTGCCAATATGTACAGCGCGTCGCCCCTCAACGACCAGGTTCATGTGGTCGAGTGGCTCGTGGCGACGAAGCCGGATTTCACGGCCTTCAACCCCGCCCACCTTACTTTCGACAGCGTTCCGGCGGTGGTGAGGGTTCCGATCGTCGTGACCGCCGTCATCAACGGGTATGTACCGGCGGGTCAAGTGGGGGGGTTCGAGGTGCTGCGCAGGCGCCAGCCTGGCGAACCGGTGCCGCTTGACTACTGGCGCCGGCACTTGGGCAACGCGATCGATCTGGGTCATGTTCCCGGAGTGCTCAACTCGTCGACATACCAGCCTTGTCGAGTCGAAACATGCGATGTCTCCGCGATCGTCACCCTCTCACCATCGTCGACACGCAGGGCGACCGCGACCCTTGTACTGAATGTCGGCGGAACTCCTTTCCGCATCGCGTTCGCCACTTCACCCGAGCGCACGCGTTATGTCGTGCCCCTGAGCCGACTGTGGATTTGGACCGCAGCGAAAGCTGCGGGCGCTTCGGTTGAAGTCAGGTGGGGCGAACCGTCATCTGTCGTGGGCGTCTCCCTGGAGCGTCTGGCGTCGAACAAGCATCTTCTCTATTGAGTGCGCGCTCCGTGTTGCGCGGCGAACTCGCTCATGGCAGACTCATCCGACCCATCTGACGATGAACCTCCGGGGACTCATTTCTTCTCGCGCGGCTCGAGGCTGGTCGCTGGCCTCGCTTGGCCCCAACGAAGCGCGCCTCCTTTTCGATATGGCTGCCGGGATCGGTGCGCTTGTCGCGACGTTTTTTTTCCTGGAGGCGTTTGGCGTCGGGAGCGGCGGAATTCGCGAAGGTTCCAGGCTATTGGCCCTCCCGGTGTTGTTCCTGGCGGCAAATGCGCTGGCCGGTCTCTACACTCGGCTCAAGAGGGCGGCGTCACGGATCAAGTCGCTGGTGCTGGCCGCGACCGTCGCGTTGACCTGTCTTGTGACGTTCCTGCTCGGCGCGCCGGCCGCTGCCGTGGTCCTTTGGGGATTGATCGTGACTCCGCCCGTCGTAATTGCTCGGCTGCTGCTGGGCCTCCCGTATGGCAAGCATTCTTCGCTGGTGACCACCCTGGTTGTGAATCGCCGCGGCCCTGTGGTGGTGCTCGGGGGTGCTGGATATATCGGCTGTCACACCGTTGATTTGCTTCTACAAAAGGGCTACCACGTTCGCGTACTGGATCGGCTGATGTACGGCCGTCAGCCCATCGAGGACTTCCTTCACCACCCGAACTACGAGATCATCGAAGGCGACATCACGGACATCACCAAGGTGACGTCGGCGATGCGTAACGCCTCCGCCGTGATCCATCTTGCCGGGCTCGTGGGGGATCCTGCCTGCGCCGTGGACATTGACTTCACGCGCCACACCAACATCGTGGCGACCAGGATGGCGAAGGATGTTGCGCAGTCGCTGGGGATTTACCGCTTCATCTTCGCGTCGAGCTGCTCGGTTTACGGGGTGTCGGCAACCGAAGTGGATGAGCTCAGCGCCCTCAACCCTGTGTCGCTCTACGCCCAGACGAAAATTGACAGTGAACGAGAGCTTCTGGAGCTCGGCCGCGACGACTTCTTCGCG
>JANNJO010000174.1:0-1858 GCA_031395755.1 Acidobacteriota bacterium | reverse complement strand
GGCTGCGGACGCTGCTCGTCAGCCATCGAGACGAGTTTGTAGGCACGCTCGTCGAGAAGCTGCTGGGCTACTCGGTCGGCCGTGGCGTCGAATACTACGACCTGCCTGCCATCCGGAAGATCACCAGGGATGCGGCGACCCGCAACTACCGCTGGTCGTCTCTCATTACCGGTATTGTGAGGAGCGCGCCGTTCACCACGGGGATCGTCCAGACTGTGCCATCTGAAGAGAGGGTGCAGAGCACGCCGGTTCAAAGAGAAATAGTTCAACGATGATGAGGAGACCGGGCCAATGATGATTACAAAGAAGACGATATCCCGTCGCACGGTATTGCGCGGCCTCGGCGTCACGGTGGCGCTGCCGCTGCTGGATGCCATGGTGCCTGCCCTTACCGCCATAGGCAAGACGGCGGCCAAGCCGTTCAACCGCCTCGGCGTGACGTACGTGCCGAACGCAATGATCATGCCGAGCTGGACGCCCGCGGCCGAAGGGGCCGCATTCGAGCTGATGCCGACGATGGTACCGCTGGCGCCGTTTCGGAACCAGTTGCTCGTGCTGAGCGGACTCAACTGTGTCCCTACGCCGGGGCGGCCGGGCGGTGCACATGCAAAAGCGAGCACACGGTTCTTGACCGACGTGTCCCCGCCCACGAGCGAGACATGGCTCGACGCCGGTATTTCCATGGACCAGATTGCGGCAAAGGAACTGGGCAAGCTGACGCAGTTGGCGTCGCTCGAGCTGGCGATCGAGTCCGGAGAGACGGCGGGCGCCTGCGACCAGGGCTTTGCCTGCCCCTACACCAACACGATCTCCTGGAGCGGTGCCAGTACGCCGTTGCCGACGCAGAACAACCCGCGCGCGGTGTTTGAACGCCTGTTTGGGGATAGCGGAACCACGGATCCGAAAGTGCGCCTCGCGCGAATGCAGGAGGATCGGAGTCTCCTCGATTCAGTCACTCAGGAAGCCGCACAGCTTCGCGGCGCGCTCGGGCAGGCCGATCGGAACAAGCTCGTCGAGTATCTCGAAGCGATCCGCGATGTCGAGCGGCGCATCCAGAAGGCCGAGGAGCAAAGCGATCGGGAGCTCCCGATAGTCGACCACCCTGCAGGGATCCCGGCCGACTATGAAGAGCATGTGAAGCTGATGTTCGACCTGGAAGTGCTGGCGTACCAGTGCGACCTGACCCGCGTCATCACCTTCATGCTGGGCCGCGAACAGAGCGGCATGACGTATCCGCAGATCGGCGTGCCCGACGCGCATCACCCGATTACGCACCACCAGCACGAGGTGGCGAAGATAAAGAATGTGGAAAAGATCAACCGATACCACATGGAGCTGTTCGCGTATCTCCTCGACAAGCTGCGATCGACGCCCGACGGCGACGGCACGCTGCTGGACCACATGACCATGATCTACGGGAGCGGCATGGCTGACGCCGATCCCTACGGCCGCGGGAACTCCCATGACCCCCATGACATACCGCTCTTGCTGTTAGGCGGTGGCGCTGGTCGCCTCAAAGGCGGCCGTCACATCCGATATCCCAGGGCCGATGAAACGCCGTTGGCGAACCTGCACTTGACGATCCTGGATCACTTGGGCGTGCACTGGGATTCCATCGGTGACAGCACGGGAAGGCTCGACGATCGGCAGCTGTCGGTCGGCTAAAGTCTCGCGAAAGGCGAAGATGCGAATGACCCTGAAGCACGTACTCGGGTTGTGGATGGTACTGTTGGCCTCGGTGGTCAGTCTCGCCGCCACCACGGACGTGCGGCTGTTAGCCGCGGTCAAAACCGGAAACAATGACGCGGTGCTTGACCACGTGAAGCAGCGCGTCGATGTGAATGCGCCGCAGGGGGAT
>JANNJO010000156.1:0-7046 GCA_031395755.1 Acidobacteriota bacterium | reverse complement strand
CCGACGACGATCTGGATTTCCGCCGAGCCGTCTGGCCCAGCGGACTCAGTCGACCGGGCGCAGCAGCAGTAGCAGCAATAATTACTGGATGATTCTGAGCCCTGTCGGTGTCGACGGTGTGACGACCGGGCCGTTCACCCGGACGACAGAGCCGGAGTAGTTGAGGATGTAGAGCTCGCCATCTGCGTCGACGCCGAACGAGCTGATATTGCCGAGCACGGTGCCCCCGCCGAGCTCGGCTGTATGCTCGCGCCGGTCTGATGCGGTCGCCTCGCCGGTTCCGCCAAGGGTCAGCGCGATCGACCAGACACGGCCCGACACATAATCCGCAAAAAAATACCGGCCGCGATACGCGGCGCCAAGCCGGCTGCCGCGATACACGAATCCTCCGGTGACCGATCCGCCGTCGCCCCGGCCGTACTCGAAAATGGGATCCGTCGGCGGGGAAAAGAGCGGCCTCGACGTGACGTTGTCGCGCGTGCCCTCTCGATTGCGCCATCCGTAATTGCGCCCGCCTTGTCCCCGCGGCTCGTAGTCGATCTCCTCGCGAAGGCTCTGACCGACGTCGGCGATGATCAGCGCACCCGTTCCGCCGCGCGCGGCATCATCAAAGTTGTAGCGCCACGGGTTGCGGAGGCCGAACGCCCAAATCTCATCCCGCGCGGGGTGGCCGCCAACGAAGGGATTATCCGGCGGAATCCTGTAGCCGGCAGGGTCGCCGTCCGGCACGTTGATATCGATGCGCAGCATTTTTCCGAGCAGGTCATCCGGATTCTGCGCCCGGTGGTCGGGATCGTTGCCCGATCCGCCGTCGCCGAGCCCGATGTAAAGGTAGCCGTCGGGCCCGAACGCGAGGTGACCCCCGTTGTGATTCGCGAACGGCTGCACGATGAATCGTTGTGTGCCGCCGAGCAGAAGATCGAACCTGGACGAGGCATCGGCCACCACGGCATTCGCGGATCGGCGAAAACGTGCCACGACTGTGTGGCCGGACGAGTTGGTGAAGTTGACGAAGAACCGTCCGCTCGCGGGATAGTCCGGCGCAAAGGCCAGCCCGAGCAGCCCGCGCTCGCCGCCGGCGGCGATGCTCGTGAGGGTGAGAAAATCGGTTGGCAGGGTCGCCCCGTCCCGCACGACCCGGATCCGGCCGCCCTGCTGCACGACGAACTGCACCGATCTGTTCGTTGGATCCTGAACAAACGCGACCGGCGCCTGGAACCCGCTCACGAACGTCTGGCCCCGGAGCTGGGCGTTCGCCTCGCCGGCAAATACCAGGGACAACCCGCACGCCAGCAACGCCCCGACTACTTGCATGCCGCTATCGTAACGCACGGAGTGCCCTGTGGGCTATCATGCGGATGATGGTGCGCCGCTTCTCCCTGGCACTTCTCGCGTGCCTCACGCTGGCCGCGTGCGACAAGAAAGATCCTCCGCCTCCTCCAAGTCCGGGCGATCCTGCAGGCGATGTTCGGGTCTCGGGCAACGAGCGGATCGGGTGGAGCCAGCCGGCTGACGCCGTTCAGCTGGCGCTCCTCCAATACGTCATGTACGTCGACGGGGCGCGCACGTCCCTTACGAGCGTGAGCTGCGGCAGCAGTGCAACGGCCGCGGGGTTCGACTGCAGCGCGGCGCTGCCGACACTGACACCCG
Organism: Acidobacteriota bacterium; assembly: GCA_031395755.1. Classification (GTDB taxonomy): domain Bacteria; phylum Acidobacteriota; class Vicinamibacteria; order Vicinamibacterales; family JAMQPK01; genus JAMQPK01. Next base: position 5,396 of record JANNJO010000156.1, on the reverse strand, counting down.
GCACGCACACGCTCGAGCTCGCCGCGTTTGTGGTGGACCCGTCGGGGGTTTTGGAGAGCGCCCGCTCCGCGCCGTTGCGGGTCGTCAGGACCGGCGTCGCCGCAACCAGTGCTTCGTCCGCGTCGACGCTCGTGACGACAGCCGATGGCGTGAGGCTGAGTCTCGATCGGGTCGCAGATGGATTGCACATGCCGTCTGATATGGCCTTCGCTGCAGACGGCACCATCTTCGTCGCCGAGCGGGGTGGCCTTGTGCGCACCATAAAACAGGGAGCGCTCGTTCTCGATCCCGCGCTCGACCTCTCTGGCGAAGTCGCGCCGGCGCATGGCGGCCTGCTCGCCATCACGTTGGATCCGAACTTTCACGAGACAGGATTCCTGTACGCCCTCTCGGCGGCAGATGCGCCGCAGGGTGGCCTCGAGTTCATGCTGGCGCGGTTTCGCGGCGTGGAACACAGATTCGGCGATCGCGCCGTCCTCCTCGATCGCATCCCCGCAGCACCCGCGGGGGCGAGCGGAACGCTGCGTGCCGGGCCGGACGGAAAGCTATTTCTCGCGCTCGACAGCGCGGGGGACGGACGCGCCGCCGGAAGCCTCGGCTCGTACAACGGGAAAGTGCTGCGCTTCAACGTCGACGCCAGCACGCCGGACGATCAACCGGGCTTCACGCCGATTTACTCGTTCGACCATCCGCAGCCGAAAGCGCTGGACTGGCAGCCCGTCAGCGGAGATTTGTGGGTCATCGATGGGGTTGATCCGTCCGGAGGACGATTGAGCGTCGTGACGTCACAGAGCCCGGAGCGAGGGCGGCGCGCCGTGCTCCGAACGGCCTACACGCTGCCGCAAGGAACGGGCGCATCTTCAGCGGTGTTCTACCGTGGCGATCTCATGCCGGCCTTCCGCGGGAATCTGTTCATCGCCGCCGAGACAGGTCGCGAGATCATGCGGCTGCAGTTCGACCCGGAGAACACGACCCGCGTGACCTCAGTGGAGCGCATGCTGAAGGACGAAATCGGTCCGATCCGCGTTGTCTCTGAGGGGCGAGACGGCGCGCTGTATCTCGCCAGCGACACCGCGCTGTATAGACTGAAGCCGTAGGGCGTTCACTAACCCCTCTAAGGTGTGGTCCGTCACGTCATGCAAACAGAGTGGATCCCAGGCCCGCCGCAGGGTGTTTCTCGACGCACCTTTATTAAAGGTGTCATCGCCACCGGGGCGGTGGCGGCCTCGACCAGCTACCTTTTCCGCGGGCCGGTCTCGGTCTCTGGTCAAGGTGCGCAAGGCAGCGCCGGCTCGGTCGAGCGTCTCCTCACCTTGAACGTCAACGGCCAACTGCGCCGCGTGGACGTGATGAAGCAGGACACTCTGGCCATGACCCTGCGCTACAAACTTGGCCTGACCGGCACGAAGCTCGGCTGCGATCGTGCGGAATGCGGCGCGTGCACCGTGCTCATCGACGATGTACCGCACTATTCGTGCTCGGTGTTGACGCACACGGTGCGCAATGCCAGGGTGGTGAGCATCGAAGGCCTTGCAGACGCGTCCGGCACCCTTCATCCGGTGCAGCAGGCCGTCGTCGACGAACACGGCTTCCAATGCGCCTTCTGCATGCCGGGGTTCATCATGGCCGCGGTGGGATTTCTGAAAACCAATCCGGCGCCGACGCGGGCCGAGCTCGCGCACGGCATCTCCGGCAATCTCTGTCGGTGCCAGGATTACGACAAGATTCTGACGTCCCTGATGCGGGGCGCTGAATACATGCGCGGCGTTGGCGCCCCACCGCCGAAGACGAGCTGACCGATATGGCACCTCTGAAGTACATCGGCGAAAACTACACCACGCCCGACCTCGTGGCGAAGGTCATGGGCCAGGCAAAATATGCCGAGGACTTTCGCGCCGACGGCATGCTCTTCACGAAATTGCTCTTGAGTCCGATGCCGCACGCGCGGGTGCGTCGTATCGACATGCGCGGCGCTTTGGCGATGCAGGGCGTCAAAGCGATCCTCACGGCCGACGATCTGCCGGCGCCGTCGACGCCCCTTCCTCCAGGCGCGGAACGGGCCCTGACCAACGAGCCGCACTATCAGGGTGAGCCGGTGCTCGCCGTCGCGGCGGTCGATGAGCTCATGGCCGCCGACGCGATTGAGAAGATCAAAATCGAGTGGGAGCCGCTGCCGTTCGTCGTGGATCCGTTGGAAAGCCTTCGGCCCAGCGGCCCGAACGCGAGAACACAGGGCAATGTATGGTACCCGGCGCCTCCTGCGTCTTCCGGCGGTCCGCCGCCACGGTCCCAGATTAAGGTCCTGAAATGGACCGAAGACGATTTCGCCGCGGCGAAAGAGGGCCAGCTGCCGATGGGCGCGGCGCCCGACGAGTGGAAATACGGCGACCTCGAGGCGGCGTTCAGCGACGCCGCGCTCGTGGTCGACGAGACCTTCGTCGTGCAATCGACGTCGCATCAGCCGATGGAGCCGCGCAGCGCGATGGCGTATTGGCGAAACGGCAAGCTGTATCTGTACTGCTCCACCCAGAGCGTCGTCCGCACGGTCGATAACGTCGCGAACTGGGTCGGCATTCCGGCGTCGGACATCGTGTTGATTTCCGAGTACTGCGGTGGCGGGTTTGGCAGCAAGGGGCCCGGCGCGATTTCGATGAGCATCCCCTCGCTGCTCTCGAGGAAGGCCAACGCGCCGGTGATGATGCGCATCAGCCGCGAGGAAGAACACTTCATCGGCCGCTCGCGGACGAACATGACCGGCCGCGTGAAGCTCGCGTTTCGAAAAGACGGGCGGATGCTCGGCCTCGACATCTTCATCGTTCAGGACAACGCGGCGTACAACCAGATGGGCGACTACCGCTCGGCTGGTAACGCGGTCTCGCTGATTTATCAGCCGCTTGCCATGCGCTGGCGCGGCGTGAATGTGTTCACCAATACGCCGCCTCACACCCAGCAGCGTTCGCCCGGTCCGATGCAGGGCAACGGCATGATCGAGCAGGCGGTCACGAAAGCGGCCGATCAGCTCGGCATCGATCAACTCGCGATTCGACGCATCAACTCGCCAGAAGGCAAGGCGAACTACGGCGCGCCGCGACCGAACGGCACGCGCGCGCACGTGACGAGCGCGTTTGTGAAGCAGGCGCTCGACCGCGGGGCAGAGCTCTTCAAGTGGGACGAACGCAAAGCGCGATCGGGCCAGCGTCTGGGCTCGAAAGTGCGCGGAGTCGGCGTTGCCGTGGGACCTCACGGCGCGGGGTCGATCGGATTCGACGGCTTGATGACGATTCGGCCCGATGGAAGGCTGTACGTGCAGGCCGGCGTCGGTAACCTCGGCACGCACTCTGTCATCGATCTCGCGCGCGTCGCGGCTGAAATACTGCAGATGCCCTGGGACCACGTGGAAGTGATCTGGGGCGATACCAGCAGGCATCTGCCGTGGAGCCCGCTGTCGGTGGGCAGCCAGACGACGCACGCGATGACTCGCGCGAATCATGCCGGCGCGACCGACGCTAAACGCAAGCTGCAGGAGATCGCCGCGAACGATCTCGGCGGATCGCCCGACGATTACGAGCTGAGCGGCGAGCGCGTGCACCGCAAGGGCAGTCCGGGCACCGGCCTGACCTACGCGCAGGCCGCGAACCGCGCTCTTGTGGTGGGCGGGAAATACGATGGTCACGAGCTGCCGGGCGACATTCATGCCTGGACGAAAAAGTCGGCGGCGGGGCTGGTTGGTCTCGGCCTTATGGGAGTCGCCAAAGACAACTATCCGCGCGACGGCGACAGCTATTCATTCGTCGCCGGGTTCGCCGAAGTGGAAGTTGATGTCGAGACTGGACAGGCGACACTGGTCGATTATCTCGGTGTCGGCGATGTCGGCACCGTGATCAATCCTCGAAGCCTGAAGTGCCAGATTCTGGGCGGCAGCTGCCTTGGCATCGGTCACGCCTTGACCCAGCGGATTGTCTACGACCAGCACTACGGGTCGGCGTTGGCGCGGCGATTCCATTACAGTAAGCCGCTGAGCATCCTCGACATTCCAACCCAGATGAACGCCGAGGGCCTGGACATCGCGGACCCGGAGACGCCGGTCGGCGCGCGAGGAGTAGGAGAGCCTCCCGTCGGCGCCGGGTACGGATCGGTGTTGAACGCCATTGCGGATGCAGTCGGCGTCGAGGTGTTTCGGCGGGCGCCGGTGACGGCTGACGTGATTTTGATGTCCCTGGAGCATGGGCGGCGTATGCACCCTCCCCTCACAGCCCACGTGTAGAGACAGACCGTTCGCCAATAAGGCTGGACCCACATCTTGCCGAAGCCGTGTTCACATCACGCCCATCAGACGCTTATCGCCGTGCCTGGTCCGACGGTACGCGCGTAAGGCTGACCATGACGCCGCCCCGCACCGGTACCGGCATCACCGCATAGTTGGATCGCCCGTGCCGGCCGACGACCGTCCAGCCGCTTGCAATGCCCAGGGCCCCGCCGAACAACACATCGCTGAGGAAGTGACGATTGTCGTGGAGCCGCGAGGTCGCGACATACGCCGCCAGCGCAAACGTCGGCAAGGCGCCGCGATAGCCCAGGTGGCGCTCGAGCACCGCTGCGGTCGCGAACGCGGCCGACGCATGCCCTGAGGGAAACGCACAGCATTCGCCCGTCGGTCGATCGCGGCGCACCGCAATCTTGATCCCCTGCGTCAGTGCCTGCGAGACGATGAGGGATCTGACCAGGTCGAACCCGAGGTGAGACACCTTGTTGGTCTTTGGTGCGCCGTCGGCGTGTGGAAGCATGTACCGGCCAATCACGTACAGCCCGGCCGCCGCACTGGCCTGCACGTACACAGCCCCGATGTGTTTGCCTGGCGCGAAGAATCGCCCGACGGAATCAGAGCCCGCCAGCTGAGCATTCACCCCATCGTCAGCAGGATGCGCGATCGCTGCGGCCGCGCCCCCGATAGCCAGAATGACCCAGGTGGAGCGTCGGCGCGGAAGTGCCTTGAAGTCGCTGCCGGTGTCGAATAGCAGAGCCCTGACGCCGGTATGCGTCGGCTCCGGATGCGTCTCCGCCGGTTGTTGCAGTAAGAGACCCGGGACACGGGGTGGTTCCTGCGCGTTGACCGGTCCAGCGGTGACGATGAGCCCCAGAAGGGCGGCGGCAGTTGCACGCGACGCGATCATCACGCCTCAGCATGCCTCGGCGACACGCTTGGCCACTGTGCGGTTTTGAACAACTCCGCCAGGTATGCCCCGCCTACAATCGGCTATGGCCAGCCTCACCCTCGAAGAATTCATTCGTGCCAATCGCGAGGAACTCATTGGCCGCTGCAGAGCGAAAGTGTCGAAGCGGTCGCCTCCGCCGCCTACCAAAGCGGATGACCATCACGGAGTACCGCGGTTGCTCGA
>JANNJO010000056.1:0-36848 GCA_031395755.1 Acidobacteriota bacterium | reverse complement strand
GCCATCGTGTCGGTCACCGCGCTGCGCGACGCGCAGGACGCCATCATCGGCTATCTGTTGATTGGCACCGACAACACCGCGCGCAAGCAGGCGGAAGATGAGCGGCGGAAGCTCGACCAGCGGCTGCGCGACCAGCACTTCTACACGCGCTCGCTCATCGAAGCGAACATCGACGCCATGATGACCACCGATCCACGCGGCATCATTACCGACGTCAACAAGCAGACGGAGGCGCTGACCGGGTGCACGCGAGACGAGCTGATCGGCGCGCCGTTCAAGAACTACTTCACCGATGCGGGCCGGGCCGAAGCGGGCATCAACCGGGTGCTCACCGAAGGCAAGGTCACCAACTACGAGCTCACCGCGCGCGCCCGGGATGGCAAGGAGACGGTCGTGTCGTACAACGCGACGACGTTTCACAGTCGTGACCGGAGCCTGCAGGGCGTGTTCGCCGCTGCGAGGGACGTGACGGAGCTGAAACTCTACGAACTGGAGCTCCGGGAAACGAACGTCGAACTGGAGAGCGCCAAGTCCGCGGCAGAGAAAGCCAACCTCGCGAAATCAGATTTCCTTTCCAATATGAGCCATGAGCTTCGCAGCCCGCTCAATGCGATCCTCGGGTTTGCCCAACTGCTGGAGTCAGCCTCCCCGTTGCCGACGGCCTCCCAGGCGGAGAACATTGCCCAGATTCTTCAGGCGGGTTGGCATCTGCTCAAGTTGATCAACGAAGTTCTCGATCTCGCCGTCGTCGAATCCGGGATGTTGTCCATTTCGCCAGAACCGGCGTCGCTGGCGAAGGTCATCTCCGACTGCCAGGCCATGATGGAGCCGCAGGCGCAACAGCGGGGCATCAGCATGACCTTTCCCCCGTTGGACATCCCATACTTTGTCGATGCCGATGGGACCCGGGTGAAGCAGGTGCTCATCAACCTGCTTTCCAACGCGATCAAATACAACCGGGAGCAGGGAACGGTCGAGGTGACGTGTGGCGTCAGCGATCCGAAACGCGTTCGCATCAGCGTCAAAGACACCGGCGCGGGATTGCCTCCAGAGAAAATGACGCAGCTCTTTCAGCCGTTCAATCGTCTCGGACAGGAGAGCAGCGCCGAGGAAGGCACAGGCATCGGCCTCGTGATGAGCAAACGTGTGGTCGAACTGATGAAAGGCGTGATCGGCGTGGAAAGCACTGTGGGTGTGGGCAGCGTGTTCTGGTTCGAGCTGCTGTTGACGCCGGCACCGAAACCGACGGTTGCAGGCGCCGAATCCACCATCGCTATCCACTCGCGAGAGCCAACCAGCGCACCGCGGCGCACCGTGCTCTATGTTGAGGACAACGCGGCGAACCTGACACTGGTCGAGCAATTGATTGCGCGACGATCCAACATACGCCTGTTGACTGCGGTGAATGGGGCCCTCGGCATCGAGCTTGCGCGAGCCTCTCGACCGGAGGTGATACTGATGGACATCAATCTGCCGGGAATCAGCGGCCTCGAAGTTCTGAAAATCCTGCGCACCGACCCGGCCACGGCACACATCCTCATCGTCGCCCTCAGTGCCAATGCCATGCCGCGCGATATCCAGAGGGGCCTGGAGGCAGGATTCTTCCGTTATCTCACCAAGCCGATCAAACTCAACGAGTTCATGGAAACGCTCGATGTGGCACTGGAATGTGCGGGCAACGCTTCGATCAGCGCAAACAACGCGTTGTCGTTAGCATGATAAGTTCATCCGACATTCTTCACGGCAACGTCCTGATCGTTGACGATCAGGCCGCCAACGTCCTTCTGCTCGAGCGGATGCTGTGCGGCGCCGGGTATGTGTCCATCACGTCAACGATGGATCCCGGCGAGGTCTGCGAGCTTTATCGTAAGAACCGCTACGACCTGATCCTGCTCGATCTGGAGATGCCTGGCACGGATGGCTTCCAGGTCATGGAGAGTTTGAAGGAATTCGAAACCGAAGGCTACCTGCCGGTGCTGGCCCTGACAGCCCATCCGGGCCACAAGTTGCGCGCGCTTCAGTGCGGCGCGAAGGATTTCATCAGCAAACCGTTCGATCTGACCGAGGTGTTGATGCGGGTTCACAACATGCTGGAAGTTCGCCTGTTGCATGAAGCGGCCCGCACTCACCGCAAGATACTGGAATCGCTGGCGCTGACGGACCCGCTGACGGGTCTTGCGAACAGACGATTGCTCGCCGAACGAATGTCGATGGCACTGGTCCATGCACAAAGGAACGCGAGCATTATGGCAGTGGTGTACCTGGATCTGGACGGACTTAAGCAGATCAACAACACGCTGGGGCACGCCGCCGGGGACGCCCTGCTGAAAATGGTCGCAGGGCGCCTGGTGGCAACGGTGCGCGAAGAAGACACGGTGGCGCGCCTGGGTGGTGACGAATTCCTCATCGCGCTGTGGCACCTCAGCAGTATCGAGAGTGTGTCCACGGCAGCGTTAAAAGTGATCGCGGCCGTGTCGCAGCCCTATGGCATCGAGGGCCAGACCGTGAGCATCACCACCAGCGCAGGAATCGGTATCTATCCCGTGCATGGCGAGGATGCGGACACGTTGATGAAGAGCGCGGACCTGGCCTTGTACGAGGCCAAACGCTCGGGCGGGAACGCCTATCGAATCTCGGAGCGCACGACCGTCGTCCCGGACGTTGCGAGCGTTATTGACGGAAGTGCCACTGGACCGCTTCCTCCGGATACGGGACATAATCGGTCTTTTGGAGGTGAGCGTGGCTAAGAGAAAGACGTTGAGTCTGGAAGAGATCGCGGCTGAAGTCGGCCGCTTGTTCGGGACGACCGAGGTGCACGCGCGGAAATGGATGGAGCAGCGCGGAGCCATGCTCGAGGCCCTGCATCTCGTGCGAAACAAGGCGACCGACCTCATAAGTGAGCTGTCAGGCGAGAAGAAGCGGGAGTTCAAGCGGCGCGCGCAGATCCAGGCGGGAAAGACGCAGGTACCGGGCGGGCATCCTTCCGAGTTGTTGATGGGCCGCAAGAAGAGGCGTATGTCGGCCGCAACCCGGGAAAAAATGCGGGCGGCGGCGCAGAAGCGGTGGGCGGCGAAGAAAAAGGCGTAACTGGTGTAACCTCGCGACGACCAACCTCGTGTCGTCAGAGTCCGGCAGTTCGACTATTCCCACTTCCTTTCCCGTATCAGATCCCCGACACACTTCTTGATCTCATCGCGAATGTGTCGCACACGCTCGATCGGTTGACCCTTCGGATCCTCCAGCGGCCAGTCGTCCCGTTCCAGGCCCGGAATGAGGGGGCACTCGTCACCGCAGCCCGTCGTGATGAGGATGTACGCGCCAGTATAGAGATCCGCTGAGAGATAGTGCGGCGTCTCCCGGGACAGATCGATGCCGGCTTCGCGCATCACCGCGATCACTTCCGGATGAACGCTCGTGGCAGGCCGTGTGCCGGCTGAAACGGCGCGCGCGCGCGTGGGATCGGCGAGCCTGTTGAAGAAGGCCGCCGCCATCTGCGATCGGCCCGCGTTGGCGACGCAGGCGAAGACGACCTTCGCCGGACCTGGTATCACAGCCATATCTTCGCGTTCTCGTGATTTTCGTCTCTTCGTGGTTACGTATGCAGCTGGTCGCCGAGGCGCTCCCGCGCGAGCATCGCCCGGAGCCGCCTGCTCATCAAGGTCAGCTGCGCGTCAAACGGCGCACCCTCGGTCGCGACAGGCTCGTAGGTGCCGTCCGGTCCAAGAAGCCGCGCGCGCACATTGTCGCGCAGGTAGGCCTCGATAACGACGTAGCGGATGAACTGGGCGAGCTCGGGATCGCGGATCGGCGTCACCGCCTCGACGCGCTTGTTCAGGTTCCGTTCCATCAGGTCGGCGCTGCCGATGTACACCTCGGGGGCGCCGTCGTTCTCGAAATGGAAGATGCGCGAGTGTTCGAGGAACCGGCCGACGATCGAGCGCACACGAATGTTGGCGCTGACGCCAGGGAGACCCGGCCTCAACGTGCACACACCCCGGATGATGAGATCGATGGTGACCCCCGCCTGCGAGGCGCGATAGAGCAGCCGAATCACGCGCGAATCGGTCAGCGCGTTGCACTTGATGATGATGCGAGCCGGCTGGCCTCGCCGGGCATGCCCGATCTCGCGCGCGACCAGCTTTCCGAAGCGGCGCCGCAGGGCGAGCGGCGCGACGAGCAGCTCGCGGTAATCGGTCTGATTCGAATAGCCCGTGAGGTAATTGAACAGCTCTGAGGCGTCGGCCACGACCTTCGGGCTCGCCGTGAAGAGGCCCATGTCGGTGTACACCTGCGCGGTGGCCCGGTTGTAGTTGCCGGTCGCAATGTGCAGATACCGCCGGATCTCGTCGTCCTCTTTGCGTACCACCAGACAGATTTTGCAGTGGGTCTTCAGCTGCTCGACGCCGTACACCACATGCACGCCGGCCCGTTCCAGGCGTGTCGCCCAGTCAATGTTGCTGCGCTCGTCGAATCGCGCCTTCAGCTCGACCAGCACTGCGACCTGTTTACCGCGCTCCGCCGCCTTGATGAGGCGATCGACCACCGGCGAGTTCGCCCCGATGCGATAAAGCGTCATCTTGATGGCGAACACGCGGGGGTCGTCGATGGCCGCGTCGACGAAGGCCTCGACCGATTGAAACGAATCGAACGGATGGTGCACGAACTGATCGCGATACCGAATCTCGTCGAAGATGTCGGGCGAGCCTTTGCGCCAGAGCTTGGCGGGCGACAAGGGGCGGTCCTTCAGGTCGGGGCGCGGAATCGTCAGGAGCTGGACAAAGTCGGCCAGCCCCATCCGTCCGCGCGATCGCACGACGACCTCGCGGCCGACCGCGAAGTTCTCGATCAGGATTTCGAGCACACGGCTCGGCATCCCATGCTCGACTTCGAGCAGCGAGAGAGGTCCGTGGCGCTGCTCCTTGAGGCTGCGGTCCACCACCTCCATGAGTGTCTCGGCCGCGTCGTGTGTCTGAGCCACCGCCATGTCCATGTCCCGGACGACGCGAAAAAAATGCGCGGTTCGGATCCGCACGCCCGTGAAGAGCTGGCCGAGGTTCTCCCGAATCACGTCTTCGAGCAGCGCGAACCGGTGGACGCCTGGTTCGGCGGGCAGAGCGACGAAGCGCGAAAGAAGGTCGGGAACTTTGACCCGCGCGAACTTCGTACGCCCGCGATGATCGACCACGACGGCCAGATTGCGGCTCTGGTTCGAAATATGGGGAAACGGGTGGCCCGGATCGAACGCGAGCGGCGTCAGCACGGGACAGACATGGACGTTAAAGTACTTTTCGATGAACGCTCTGTCGTCATTCGTGTAGTCCGGTGGGTCGACCACCGCGATCTGCTCGGCGGCGAGCTCGGGCCGAAGCCCCTCAGCCCAGTACTCGGACATCTCGTCGAGCATCGCGGTCGCCCGAACGCGCGCCAGCGAGGCGCGCTGGTCGAGGCGGACCATGAAAAATTCGTCCAGGTTGTTGGCCGCAATCGCGAGGAATTTTACCCGCTCGAGCAGCGGGTGCCCCGATCGGGCCTGGTCGAGCACCCGCTCGTTGAACGCCAGCCAGCTGAGCTCACGGTCGAAGTACAGCCGGGGATTGCGAAGGTCGATCTCGGCCGGATCCGGGGCTTGGGCAATGGCCCCGACGGTGGCTGGACGACGGAGACGGCGGGCCGCAGTCGGGCTCATGCACCCGACTGCGTGCCAGATCCTTGCCAAGTCACATGGGCTTCCTCGCCCGGATGAAGGCGCTGGCGAATTTCCCGTCAGCCTCGGCGGGCACGCCGTCGTAAACCCGCCATGTTTCGACGTCAACCTCGCCAAAACCTGCCGCCGTCAGCCTAACCGTATAGTCCGCCTCGTCCAGGGCCCCGGCGATGCACCCGACCCACAGCTCCATGTCCCGGCGAAGTTCTGGGGAGATCGGGCCCCGGCAGACGATGTCTGATACCGCGAAGCGGCCCCCGGGCTTCAGCACCCTGAACGCCTCCTCGAGGACCTTGCTCTTGTCGAGAGCGAGATTAATGACGCAATTGGAGATGACGACATCGACCGAGTTGTCCGGCAGCGGGATGTTCTGGATATCGGCCTTCAGGAATTCCACGTTGTCCGCCCCGGCCGTGCGCTTGTTCACGCGCGCCAGTTCGACCATCTCGTCGGTCATATCCAGCCCGTACACCTTGCCGGACGGCCCGACCCGCCGGGCCGACAGCAGGACGTCGATGCCCCCGCCCGACCCCAGGTCAAGGACGGTCTGGCCTTCCTGCAGGTCGATCAGTGAGGTCGGGTTGCCGCACCCCAGGGAGGCGTTGACCGCATCCTGTGGGAGACCCGCCGTTTGCTCCTCTGTATACAGGTTGCCGGTGATGGGATCCCCGGTGGAGCAACACGAGGGGGTGCAGCAGGCGGCGCCCCCTCCCGATGTGACGGCTGCCGCGATCTGGCCGTACGTGTTCCGAACCGCCTGCCGGATGTCTCTGTCTTCCATGACCGCTCCTTGAATACATTCGCTAATACGAATATAGTATCGAACAATATATGGCGACCAATATATATGTCAATCAGAATATAATAGGGCCATGAAGGATGCGCGCCTCACGACCCTGGGAGACGCCTTCAAGGCCTTCGCGGATCCGACCCGTTTGAGAATTCTCGGGCTGCTCGCGGGCGGCGAAATCTGCGTGTGCAACATCCACGAGTGCCTGGGCATTCCGCAGCCGACAGCGTCGCGTCACCTGGCGTATCTCCGCAGGAAACGCCTGGTTGTCACGAGGAAGGACGGGTTGTGGGTGCACTACACGCTCGCGCCGCTAGAGGAACCGGTGCTGCGGGTGCTGATGGGCGCGGTGATGCACGTGTTGTGTCACTGCGATTCGGTCGCCCGAGATCGTGAGCGGCTGGAAACGCAGACCGGATGCTGCGTGCCCGCCTCGACCTCCGCGAATTTCGAGTGCTGCTCGGCTGCGAAGACCGGCGAGCGGCGTCGTGACCGCCGCAAAGACCGGCGCCGCCGGAAAGTGGCATAATCTGACTTCGCGGTCTTTGGCTGATATTTTGACGTCACATGAACGGGGAGGATGCAATGAGAAGTCTGAATCTGATGGGAATCGCGGGTGTCGTGCTCGGCGTCGCCGCCATGGCCTTCGCGCAGGGACAGCCCGCTCCGGGCGTCGAGTTGAAGGTGGGCGACAAGGCACCGAACTTCAAATTGCAGGGGAGTGATGGCAAGACTTATAGCTTGGCCGACTTCGCCGGCAAGAAAGCGGTCGTCGTCGCCTGGTTCCCGGCGGCCTTCACCAAGGGGTGCACGGTCGAATGCAAGTCGCTCGCGATGAACGGCGACAAGATCCGGGCCTACGACGTCGCCTACTTCATGGCCAGCGTCGACACGATCGAGAAAAACACCGACTTCGCAAAGGCGCAGGAAGCCGACTTTCCGCTCCTGAGCGATCCCACCAAGGAAGTGGCGACGTCCTATGGCGTGCTCAACGCACGCGGCACATCTTCGCGGTGGACGTTCTACATCGGCAAGGATGGCCGCATCCTCGCGATCGACAAGACGATCAAGGTGGAAACCTCGGCCGAAGACATGGTGGCAAAACTGGGTGAACTGAACGTTGCAAAAACAAAGAGCAACTAGAACTAGACCTGGTGATTAGGTTGGGGATTAGTGGTTGGGGATTAGTTCGGCCTCGCGTGCTGAGCTAATCCCTAATCCCCAACCCCCAATCCCTATTTCTTGTGCGAGCGGGCTTTCTTCGCCACGCCCGCTCCCTCGTTCACCTCGATGGGCGCGAGTGGCGCTTCAGCCGGGCCTGCCAGGACGTCACCATTTACTTTGAAGCGCGATCCGTGACACGGGCAGTCCCAGGTGCGCTCGGCGTCGTTCCAGTGCACGTAGCATCCCATGTGCGTGCACACGGCTGAGCGCACGTAAATCTGGCTGTCGAGCCCGCGATAAACGGCGGCCGGCTTGCCGCCGACGTCGATCACCTCGCCGGTGCCCCGCTTGATCGTCCGCAGCGAGTGTCCGCCTTTGCCGGCGAAACGATCGCGGACGAGGTAGTAGGGGTAATCCTTGTTTTCCTTCACGTAATCCCACAGGCCGCCTCTGATCTTCGTGCGTGCGGGATCGAACAGGTCGGCCCACGGGTTGGTCTGGCCCGTCAGGTAATCGGCAAACATCATCGCCGACAGCGTGCCGAACGTCATGCCGTGGCCGGAGAAGCCCGTCGCGACGAACTGCCGTTCGGCGGTTTCGCCGATGTAAGGCAGGCCGTCGTTGGTTTCGACGACCTGTCCGGACCAGCGATGCGTGAGGCTGATTTCCGGCAGGAGCTGTTTGATTCGCTGCTCGAGGCGGCTGAAGCATTGCGACGTCTCTTCAACCTGCCCGGTCTTGTGATCCTCGCCGCCGAAAATCACGAAGTCGTGGTCGTGCCGCCGATCGACGCGCAGGTAGTCGTACGGATCGCCGGTGTCCCAGAACAGCGCTTCGGGCACCGTCCCGCGCGGCACCCATCCGCCTACCGCGTACGACGAATAGGGCGCGAGCTTCGATTGCAGAAGCGTGGCGGGGACCAATCCTGATTTGCCTTGAAGCGGCACGTGCGTCGCGATCAGCACGTGCTCGCAATGAATATGATGACCGTCGGCGGTGGTCGCGGTGATCGGCGTGCCGTCGATCTGTTCAACCTCTGTGCCCTCGTAGATCTGGCAGCCCTTGGTGCTCGAAAGCAGCCGGAGGAGCGCGAGGAGATACTTACGCGGATGAAATTTTGCCTGGTTCTCGTAGCGAACGCCCGGGCGATGAAACAGCGGGACGCACTTCATGAACTCCGCGTCGAAACCGAGCTCGACGGCGAGCTCCGCCTCATGCGTGAGGTCGAGTGAGATCTTGTCTGGCTCTGAAGGGCACGCTTCTGCCCCGGGGTTGAACAGATACGCAGGTACCCATTCGAACTGACATTTGATCTGCTCCCGCCAGACGTTGCGGTCGATGGTATCGATGGCGGCGAGCTGCGCATCCCAGACCGCCTGGGCGTGGTCCTTGCCAAAGTTCTTCACCAGCTCCGACAGGGGCGCGTCGGTGACACATGTGAGATGGGCCGTCGTGTAGGACGTCTCGCCGCTCAGGCAGCGATCCCTGTCCACGAGGGCGACACTGCAGCCAACGCCCTTCAACAAGTAGGCGGCCGTGATGCCGGTGATGCCGGCCCCCACGATCAGCACGTCGACGGCAATGTCTTCTTTTAATGCGGAAAATCTTGGAGCAGGGCTGTTATCAGTCCAATAAGAGTTGGCGTTTACACGGGGCATATGGGTGCAGGATGCAATCCTCCCGCCAGATAGCTCCGGAACGTTCGCATCGCCTGACCGCGGTGGCTGACCGCGGTTTTCTCGGCGTCCGCCAGCTCGCCGAAGGTCTTGCCGCAAGGGGGGTAAAAGAAGACGGGATCGTAGCCAAACCCATTGGGGCCGGCCGCCTTGTCGGCAAGCAGGCCTTCGACCGCCGCGATGGTCTTGAACACGATGTCGGAGCCTTCGGCCACCGCGAGCGCGCACACGAACCGTACGCGTCGCTCGCGCGCGCCGGTTTCGCGCACACGTCGATAGAGATCCGCAAAGCGCTCCTCATAGGTCGCACCCTCGCGGAGGTAGCGGGCGGAGCAGATTCCCGGTTCGCGATTCAATGCGTCGACTTCGAACCCGGAATCTTCGGCCATGGTGACCATCCCGGTGAGGCCGGCGTAATGCAGCGCCTTCAGTCGTGCGTTTTCGGCAAAGGTGGATCCCGTTTCGTCGGCGATCGGGATGCCCGAAAAATCGGCGAGCGTTTTCAGCTGAATGGACAGCCCTTCGAGAATGGCGACAATCTCCCTGACCTTGCTGGAATTCGTCGTGGCGATCAGCAGCTCCCTCATCCGCTCCTTCCTGCTTCCGACTTCTTACTTCTTACTTCAAAAGATGTCCCACGGCTTGCTTCTGCAGCTCGATCAGGTTGCCGATCCCTTTCTGACCGAGATCGAGCAGCTCGAGCAGGGCGTCGCGGCCGAACGGGAGCGCCTCCGCCGTGCCTTGTACTTCGATGTATTTCCCGCCGCCGGTCATCACGACGTTCATGTCCACTTCGGCGCGCGAGTCTTCTTCGTACGCGAGGTCGAGCATCGGGGTACCGTCGATGATGCCCACGCTCGTCGCGGCGACGTAGTCGACCACCGGCAGCGCCGGAAGCACCCCCTTGTCGCGCATCGTCTGAAGTGCGAACACGAGCGCCACGAACGCGCCGGTGATCGCCGCCGTGCGCGTGCCGCCGTCGGCCTGGATGACGTCGCAGTCGACCCAGACGGTGCGCTCGCCGAGCTCTCCGAGCTTCATCACCGAACGCAGCGATCGTCCGATCAGCCGCTGAATTTCCTGCGTGCGTCCGCCGACCTTTCCTTGCGACGCCTCGCGCGTCGTCCGCGTCGAGGTTGCGCGCGGCAGCATGCCGTACTCGGCCGTGACCCACCCCTTTCCCGTGTTGCGGAGGAACGGCGGCACCCGGTCCTCGACCGATGCCGTGCAGATCACTTTCGTGCGGCCCGACTCGATGAGGACGGACCCTTCCGGGTGGAGCAGATACTGAGGATGAATGTGTGTCGGTCGAAGCTGGTCTGCGGTGCGATTGTCGATACGCATAGTTATTGAGTCACCCATCGTGAGTCCTGCGCGATTGGCCGGCGCAGGTCCAAATGACCGCCCAGCGTGTCTACTTCCTTGCCATCAATGAGTATCTGCACCCCTGTCACGGCGGGCAGGTTCGACGTCAGCGCGCTCACGAGCGTGTAGACGGTGAGAACCTCGTTCGTCGTTCCGCCGGGATGGTTGGTCTGCAGCTCGCTGCTCAGATCGACGTAGGCATCGCCCCTGCTCGTCAGAAACACCGTGCGGAGCTTCGTGCCCTGCGGAATCGCAGACGCCAGCGGCGGAGCCGGCACGGCCAGCTGCGCCTCGACGAGGCGTTTGGCCTGCTCGACCGCACCCTCGCCGTAAACGATTTCCTGTTCGACGCTCGTAAGCCCGGTGCCTTCCGCATTCACGTAAAACAGGCGCGCGCGAATCTTCCGCGTGTCGACAGCCGACGCCGTAGCTGCTTCTGCATCGGGCGGCGCCGTCGTCAGCCACTGCGGGCCGAGGAAAAACAACAGCAGCAGCGCGATGGCCAGGAGCGTCCCGAGGCCGGCGTACAGGAGGAAGTCTCGCGGCCTCGTCATGGCGTGGGCGGCTGTGCGGGCGTAATGGGGGTGACAGTCGGCGTCGGCGCCTGCGCTCCCTGCTCGAGGTAATCTCGAAATGCGACGACGGCTTCGGTGACGGCCGTGGCGATGCTGCCCTGGAAATCGCTGGAGGTCAGCAGCCGTTCCTCCTCGGCGTTGGACAGGTATCCCATCTCGATGAGCACCGCAGGCATGTTGGCACCGGCGAGGTTTCTCATCGGCGCGCGCTGAAGGCCCACCGAGGGCAGGCCCGCGGTCGTGCGCAGCTTCTGGTCGAGGATGCCGGCAAAGGCGTGCGAGGCGTCGAGGTGCGCCGCCTGCGCAAGCTCCCACTCCACCAGGGAAAACTCCCGTGTCCCTCCGCCGAAGACCTGCAGCACTTCGCGATCGGCCTGCGACTGCCGGCGCGAGTCTTCGCCCACGCGATCGAGGCTCAGGGTGAAGATCATCGCGCCGCGCGTCGTCCGCCGCGGCGATCCGTTCGCGTGCAGGCTGATGAAGAGGTCCGCTTTGTTGTTGTTGGCGATGGCGGCGCGCCCGGCCGAGTCAAGTCGGTTGTCGTCCTGGTGCGTCAGCAGCACCAGCATGCCAAGGCGTCCCTCGATGACCGCCTTGATCCGCCGGGCAACGGACAGCGTCACGTTTTTCTCGAGCGCGCCGCCAGGGCCTTTGACGCCGGCGTCTTCGCCGCCGTGGCCGGGGTCGAGCACGATCGTGCTGATCGTTGGGCGACTTGAGCCGCCGAATACCGGCAACGCACTGGGTGCGTAAGGGGCGGCGGGTGCGTAGGGTGAGTTGGGGGCGGCGGGTGCGACAGGTGCGTTGGGTGCGGCGGCCGACGAGTCGGCACCGGCCGCAAGAAGCTCCACGGTCAGCACCGCCGCCGCGCCGCTCGAGACCGGCGGCGACGCCCGGTACGCGCTGAACTTCGGCCCGAGATCGATTTGCAGCGTGTGGGGTTCCGCGTTGCGGATTGCGGATAGCAACCCTTGTTGCGTCGGCGCCGGCGGCAGCGACACGTCGAGGGTGTCGGCGTCGATGCGGACGAGCAGGCGGCCCTGCTCCTGCGTGACGACGGCGTTCGCTCTCGGGGTGATCTCGAACGTCACGCGCAGTGAGGCCGGGCTGTCGTCGTACTGAACCGCGACGCGCGGCACGCGAAGATCGCCGACGATCAACAGGCGCGACGCCGGCCGAAGCTCGAGTCGCGTATCGTAGATCGGCGCGAGCGCGCGGCTGATGAACTCGATCGGCACCAGCCAACGGCGCCCCTGGCGAACCAGCGGCGATGGCAGCGAAACCAGTCGCCCCGATGCCGAGACGAGCGACTGGTCGGGCGTCAGCACGAGTGTCTGATTTTTGTAGGTCGCGGTCACCGCACCCGCGGCGGCATCTTCGCGGATCTGCAGCTGGAACAGGGTGGCGAGATCGTCAAGGCCGACCATCTGACGGCCCTGCAGTTCGACGGTTGGCAGCGTCCGGCGGCCGTCGCGCGACAGCACGGTCAGCGGGCCGCCCTGATTCGGCGCCTGGCCGGAGATGCCAGCCCCGAGCAGCAACAGGGCCAGCGCGTAGGTGATGCGTCGGGCTCTCAAGCGGGATACATGATATCAGTCAGGCTATGATGGCGGCATGAGCGATCTGCTCGACGCAGTCCGCGGCTGCACCTTCGACGACTTCCTGTTTTCGCCGCACTTCAGCATCCTCGAGCGCCGCGATCCCAAGTCGATCGATCTCTCCGCGCGATTCTCGGAGCACCTCACGCTGAAGCACCCCATCGTGTCGGCCAACATGGACACGATTACGCGATCCGCAATGGCCGTGGTCCAGGCAGAAGAAGGCGGGCTGGGTGTGATCGATCGCGGGTTCCGCGGCGGAGACATCGCCGCGCAGGTGCGCGAGGTGGAGATCGTCAAGCGAAGGCAGCACGGCGTCATCTCCGACCCTTACACGGTGGCGCCAACCGACAGCCTGGCGCACGCGAGCCGGCAGATGCAGACCTCCGGCGTGGGCACGCTCGTCGTCGTCGACGGATCGCGCAGGCTGAAAGGGCTCCTGACCGCGCGCGACGTGCGGTTCGTGGCAGGGCAGACGCAGGTGGCCGAGCGGATGACGCCGCTCGAGAAGCTCGCCGTGCATTCCGGTCCCCTCTCGCTCGACGAGGCCGAGCGGATCATGGTCGAGCGCAAGATCAAGAAGCTGCCGCTCGTCGACGGCAGCGGCCTGCTGACCGGGCTCATCACGGCGAAGGACATCGTCGAGCAGAAGCGGTTGCCGCTTGCCACGCGCGATGCGCAGGGAAGACTGCGCGTCGGCGCGGCAATCGGCGCGAAGGGGGATTACCTCGAGCGCGCGGCCGAGCTCATCAAGGCCGGTGTCGACGTGCTCGTCATCGACATCGCACACGGGCATTCCGTGGTGATGGCGAAAGCGCTGGAGGCGTTTCGCGGGCGGTTCGGCGATTTCGAGCTGGTCGCCGGAAACGTGGCGACCGCAGCAGGAGCCAGGTACCTGGCCGAGCGCGGCGTGAACGGCATCAAAGTCGGCATCGGTCCCGGCGGCGGCTGCACCACCCGGCTCAATACGAATTTCGGTGTGCCCCAGCTGCAGGCCCTCGTCGAGTGTCGCATGGCGGTGGGGGAGAAGATTCCGCTCGTCGCTGATGGCGGCATCAAGCGCGACGGCGCCATCATCGAAGCCCTGTTGTTCGGCGGCGACACCGTCATGTTGGGCAACGCCTTCGCGGGCACGACGGAGACGCCCGGGGAGACCGTGCACAAGTCGGTCGTGCTTCCCGAGTCGCAGAAGGTCGTGCGCGTGCCGTTCAAAGTGTTTCGCGGGATGGCGTCCATCGGGGCGATGGTGGATCGTCTCGACGTGGAGGACGCCGACTCGGTCGATGTCGACACGCTGGGATCCGAAGGGCTCGAAGTGAGCGTCCCCCTTCGCGGCTCAGCGCGCCCTGTGATCGCCGGCATGCTCAAGCATTTGTCTTCCTCGATCAGCTATGGCGGCGCCACGAGCCTAGCGGAGCTGAAAAAAATGTTCTGGGAGAGGCCCGACGAGTACATCATCAAGTTGTCCGCCGCGAGCCGCCGCGAGTCTTTCGACCGGTAACCACGAAGACACGAAGGCACGAAGATCCAGAAGGCGCTGTGGTAGAGTTTTTGGGACGATGCTGAACAAGGGCGATCACGTTCCTCGATTCGAAATCACCACCATCGATGACATCCGTGTGAATTACGGGGACCTCTGGCAGAAGAAGAACCTCGCGCTCGTGTGCCTGTCGGAGGACGACTCTCCGGATGCCCAGTCCTACATCCAGCAGTTGCGCAGCGCGCTGAAGGCGTTGGCGGCGCACGACGCGGTCGTCGTGGTGACGACTACGCCGATCGAGGGCATGCCGCTCCCCGGGTGCGCGGTCGCCGATCGCTGGGGTGAAATGCAATGGATTGCCTCGGCCGAGCGCGTCGCCGACCTCCCGTCGGCACGGGAGATTGCGGCCTGGCTGCAGTTCGTGGAGATTCAGTGCCCGGAGTGCGAGGGGGAAGTGCACTAGTCCAGAGGCCGGAGTCCAAAGTCGGTATACACTGCCAGGCACGCATGAAGGGCACAAAGCTGATCGCCCTCGTCATCCTCCTCGTCCTGGGGATATCTGCGGTCACCTATGCCCAGCGCCGCGGAAACCGCGGCGGCATGAGGGGCATCAAACGCCCCGAGCACATCACCTGGAACAGCGATTTCACGTTCTGTCGTCTCGCGTATCGCGAGGCCCCCGACGGAGACGGCGGCGGCTGGGGAGTGGACTACCCGCGCGCGGACATGAACCTGCCAATCCGGTTGTCCGAACTCACGAAAACACCCGTTAACTTCGATGAGAACAGGGAGCCGAATCACGTCGTGATTCAGGCGTCCGACCCGGAGTTGTTCAAGTGCCCGTTCCTGATGATGAGCGAGTACGGCAGCGCGTTCATCTCGCCGCCGGAAGCGGAGGCGTTACGGGGTTACCTGCAGAAGGGCGGCTTCTTGTGGGCCGACGACGCGTGGGGAGACTACGCGTGGCAGCACTGGGTTCGCGAGCTTCGCAAAATTCTGCCCGAGGGCCAGTACCCGATCTTCGACGTACCGATGAATCACTCGATTTTTCACACGCTGTTCGACTCCCAGCGCGTCCCGCAGATTCCCGCGATTGGCAATTCCTATCGGCGCGGCCGCACCGATGAGCGCTGGGACGATCCCACCGACGACAAAGCCTATGCCCGCGCCATCGCGGACGACAAGGGGCGAATCATGGTGCTGATGACGCTCAATACCGACTTCGGTGACGCGTACGAGCGCGAGTCCGACGACCCGACGTACTTCTACACGTTTTCGGTGGAAGGTTATGCGGTCGGGATCAACGTGCTGTTGTACGCGATGACGCACTAGTTCCGTCCATCGTCCATCGTCCCCCGCCGCAACGCTCTTCGACAACAACAGCATCATTCCCAGTAGTAGAAGCACGAACCACAAGCCTTGATGGGGCAGCTGGAACTGCTGGGCGTCGCGATGCGACTGTAAGGCAATGCGCACAGCTGGTACTATTGCAAGACGAGTACCTCATGTCTTCCCGCGTCGCCTTGATGCTCCGCGCGTTTTCCTATCCAAACTACCGGCTGTTCTTTGGTGGGCAGATCGTCTCTCTGGTCGGGAGCTGGATGTCCATGACGGCGACGAGCTGGCTGGTCTACCGGCTGACCGGCTCGCCAATGGTGCTCGGGGTCGTCGGTTTCGCTGGTCAGTTCCCTGGCTTCGTGATGGGGCCCTTTGCCGGCGCCTACCTCGACCGCTGGGACCGCCACCGCGTCCTGGTCGTCACCCAGGCTGTCTCGATGGCGCACTCGTTTCTCCTGGCGATGTTGATGTTCACCGGGCACATCTCGGTGCCCGCCATCATCGCCTTGAACGCGGTTCAGGGCATGGTAAACGCCTTCGACATGCCCGCGCGCCAGGCGTTTCTGGTCACGATGATCACCGATAAAGACGACCTGGCGAACGCCATTGCGATGAACTCCTCCATGTTCAACGCCGCGCGGTTGGTCGGCCCCTCGATCGCAGGCCTGATCATCGCGATCTCCGGCGAGGCGTGGTGTTTTCTGATCGACGGCTTCAGCTATTTCGCCGTCATCATCGCGCTGCTCTCGATGACGAACCTCCGGCAACCGAATCGCCCTCTCAGGCAGGTTGGCATCATCGAGCAGCTCCTCGAGGGATGGCGTTACGTCTTCGGTTTCCGCCCGATCCGCTCGCTCATGCTCCTGCTGGCGTGGCTCTGCCTGGTCGCCATGCCGTTCTCGGTGTTGATGCCGGTATTTGCCGATGAGATTCTCGGCGGCGGAGTTTATACGCTCGGCTTTCTCATGACGGCCTCCGGCGTCGGGGCGCTCGCAGGCGCGTTGTGGCTGACCACGCGCAGATCGGTCGTCGGGCTGGGGCGCGTAATTCTGATCGGCACAGCCGTCTTCGGCGTCGGGCTGATGGGCTTCGCGCTGTCGCGATGGCTGTGGCTGTCGCTGGTCTTCATGGTCGTTGTCGGCGTCGGCATGATGGTGCAGATGGCGGCGACCAATACGGTCATTCAAACGATCGTCGATGACGAAAAACGCGGACGGGTCATGAGCTTTTACACGATGGCGTTTCTCGGCACCGCGCCGTTTGGAAGCCTGCTCGCCGGCGCGATCTCTGCGCGCCTCGGGGCACCGCAAACGGTGCTGGTGAGCGGCGTCCTGTGCCTCGCCGCCGCCGCGTGGTTTGCACGGGAGCTGCCCGCGATTCGAGCGCTCGTCCGCCCGATTTACGTGCGCATGGGGATTCTTCCAGAAGTGGCGAGCGGCCTGCAGGGCGCTGCGAACCTGATGACGCCGGAGGAATAGTCAATGGTCGATGGTCAATGGTCGATGGTCTAGATGGCGAAGTTGCAGTGGGTCGTCGAGCGGGGAGAAGCAGGCGAGATTCTCGACAAGTATCTCGGTGCGCCGGGCCGGCTCGGGTCGCGATCCCGGGCGGCGAAAGCGCGTGCAAGCGGCAAGGTGTTTGTGAACGGCGCCGAAGCCGGAGCGAAGGAAATCCGCTTCCGATTGAAAGAAGGAGATGAGGTGCATGTCTGGGAAGATCGGCCGGGGAGCGCGAAGCGGCGCGCCGTGCCCTTCACGGCCGGCGTGCTGCGAATCCTCTACGAGGATCCCTTTCTGATTGTGTTGAACAAGCCGGCCGGGCTGCTGGCGGTACCGCTCGAGCGGCGCAGCGAACAGACGTCGATTTTCGATCAAATCGAAGACCACATGCGCTCGCATGGCAAGCGCAAACCACTGGTCGTGCATCGGATCGACCGCGACACCTCAGGCATTGTGCTGTTTGCCAAGGATGGCCGGACCCACGCGGACCTGAAGCAGCAGTTCAGAGCGCGCACGCCGGAGCGGGTGTACCTCGCCGTGGTGTACGGGCACCCTGACCCGCCTTCCGGCACCTGGCGCGATCATCTGGTCTGGGATACGAAGGCACTGATCCAGAAAGAAACCCACCCCCGCGATCCTCGGGCGGCCGAAGCCATCAGCGATTATCGGGTTGTGGAAAGTTTCGAGACGACGAGCCTGATCGAAGTCCGGTTGACGACGGGCAAGCGAAATCAAATTCGCATTCAGGCGCGGCTCCGAGGGCACACGCTGGTCGGTGAGGTCAGGTACACGTTTGGCCCGGAAGAGCTCCGCCCCATCCCCTTTAAACGTCAAGCTCTGCATGCCTGGCGCCTTGGGTTCGATCACCCGTCAGAGAACACGCGCATGATGTTCGAGGCGCCCCTCGCTGACGATATGAAGAAGCTGATCTCGCGCCTCCGCCGCGGCGAGACCATTGACCAGTGACCATCGACCATCGACCCAAGCCGGCATGTGTCCTGCAACGTAGACCCCCAAGCCCATTCGACAGGCGATGGGGCGTCTAAAACGGAGCCATCGATGAAATCAGTGTACAAACCCAATATCTCCGGGACCGGACGGTTGTTCTCGACATTCGCGGGTGCCGCGCTGGCAGCCGCCGCCTATCATCGGTCGAACCGGGCGCTCGGGCTCCTGGGGCTGGGGTTGATCGGACGCGGGGCAAGCGGATGGTGCCCGGTGACCGCAGCCATGGAGCGCGACACACCGCATTATGGCGATAACACCCAGCGCCATCTCGGCGGCTCCGGCGGCGTCCTCGTCGAGGAAGTGATCACCATCTACCGGCCGATCAGCGAGGTGTACACCTACTGGCGCAGACTCGAGAATCTGCCCCACTTCATGGACCATCTCGAGGAAGTTCACGTGCTCGACGGCTACCACTCGCATTGGGTGGCGAAGGGGCCGCTGGGCGTGCGCGTCGAATGGGATGCCGAGATCATCAACGACATTCCACCGACGCTGTTGTCATGGAAATCGACCGGCGATTCCGACGTCGTCAGCGCAGGATCGGTCCGGTTCAAGCCCGCGGGTGACCATGCGACCGATGTGCGGGTGAAGCTGCAGTACGATCCGCCGGCCGGCAAGCTGGGCGCCACGGTTGCGTGGCTCCTTGGCGAGGATCCGCAACAACAGATCGCGGGGGATCTCCGGAAATTCAAGCAAATCCTCGAAACCGGAGAAGTCTCTGGAGCGGGGCGCTATCGAGCGACGGCATCGAGCCAGCGCCTGCGCCGCGGTCTGGACGCGTCGGAGTTCGGCAGCGATGTCGGATCGATGCGGTAGCGGGAACTACCTGACGTCCAGTAATTCCATTTCGAACACGAGTCCCGCGTTGCCTGGAATCGCACCATCGGGAGTGCCCACCGATCCGTAGCCCTGGTCAGGTGGGATGATCAGGCGCCGCTTCCCGCGCACCCGCATTCCCTCGAACCCTTGATCCCAACCCCGGATGACCTCGCCGGCACCGAGCCTGAACGTGAACGGTTCGCCGCCTACGGACGAGTCAAATTGTTTTCCTTTATCCGTCGGCTGTCGCGAGTCGTACAACCAGCCGGTGTAGTGCACGGTCAGTCGCGCTCCACGGCGAGCCGCGGGGCCGGTGCCGACTTCCAAATCACTATGCGAAAACGCTGTGGGGGGCGGGGAGGTCGATGGGGCCTCCGCCCCCCCACAGCCGATGGTTGCGAGTACAAGAATGAGAAAGAGCGTCCGCACCCGGGGCAGTTTATATCAGTCGGCTTCGTGGTCTTCCGACGCTTCGGTTCCCTCGTCTTCCGCCTCGACGCTTTCATCGAAATGCCGGCCGGTCCGGTCTTCTTCGCCTAGAACCCGGTCACGGTTCGGCTCCATATACCGCAGGTCGTTCGTGTCTTCCATTGCTTCACGTGCAGGTGAATTCGGTTTCATGAGCCCTCCTGCAGGAATAGCTTCTAGATCCGTGCCAGCGGCTCGTTGCAGCAATCTGCGACAGCCGGGGTTCTGCGTCCGGTGCCAAATTAGTGTTTTTCCTCGGTAAAACTGACGGCATACGTTCTGCTTAACCCCAAACCGAAAAGGGAGGTGTTCCAGTGCTTTATTACGCGCTTGTATTTCTCGTCGTCGGTTTGATCGCGGGCGTGCTCGGCGCCACGGGCGTCGCGGCTATCGCATCGCAGATCGCGTGGATTCTCTTCATTGTCGGCATCATCCTGTTGGTGATCCATCTCGCCACAGGACGCCGAGGTCCCGTCGTCTAGTCGGCTCGTAGGCGATTTGGGCCGGCCTTAGGGCCGGCCCCCAGCCTTTCCTCGCGCTATCCTATTGCGGTGAAGGGGCGGGGCGCACTCATCCTTTGTCTGTGCTGGACGGCAGTTGTTTCGGGATGCAGCGATCGACGCGCCCCGTCTTCGAATCCGGAAGTCGTCGTCGGTTCTGACAAGCCCCCCTTTCTGCTGAAACCTGGCTCGCTGAAATTCGCCGTCATCGGCGATTCGGGCCGCTGGAGCGCCGAGCAGCGCGAAACCGCGGCGCAGTTATCAGCGCAGCGCGAGAAATTTCCCTTCGATTTCGTGTTGATGCTGGGCGACAACAATTACGGCGACGGATCCCCGGAGTCGTATAAGCGCAGGTTTGAAGATCCTTTCAAGCCGCTTCTTGACGCGAACGTGAAGTTCTATGCGGCGCTGGGGAATCACGACTTCGGCCCCCAGTGGCAATACCCGCTGTTCAACATGGCGGGGCAGCGGTACTACACCTTCGAGCGCTCTTCAGGCGTGTTGCCGCCGCTCGTCGGGGATCGCGTGCGGTTTTTCGCCGCCGACACGGTCAACCTCGACGCCGACCAGCTGGTCTGGCTGGATCGGCACCTGTCCGAATCGAAGGCCGGCTGGAAGATCGTCTTCATGCACCATCCGCTCTACAGCTCCGGCCGCTACGCGTTCTCTTCCGCCCTCCTGCGCAGAACGCTCGAACAGACCTTGATCGAGCATCAGGTCGACGTCGTCTTCGCCGGCCATGAGCATTTGTACGAGCGGGTGAGCCCGCAGAGCGGGGTGATGCATTTCGTGAACGGCGCTGCGGGATCCGTTCGTACCGGCGATCTCCAGCTCTCGGCCTACCTGGCGAAGGGTTATGACGGGGACTTGAGCTTCATGCTCGTCGAGATCGCGGGCGATTCGATGTATTTTCAGGCGATCAATCGAGTCGGCGAGACCGTCGACAGCGGAAAAATCATCAAGAGGAAGGCTTCGTCATAGCGGGGCAGGACGGACGGTCGGCGATTTGCCGCACCTTGTCCTCGAAGGTGGCGACCCACTGGGGAATATCTTCCAACTGCGCCGCGTTGAAGAGGGACTCAATCTGCGCGCGCGATATCTGCTTCAGCCGGTCGCCAATCAGGCGGCGCCCTTCTTCCGAAATCTTGACGTCTTCGAACGTGCCGCCGTCGTATGGCATCCACTTCATCGTCACCGTGCAGCTGGCTTCGTCGGCCCAAACCGGCTTCGACTTCCAGGTGTCCAGATCCGCTTTTTTGGGTCCGAAGTCGGAGCCGACGTCCTGGATCATCGCGAGAGGATGCCTGCAGTCGGCCGTCTTGGAGCCGGGACAGGTGAGACGCTGGTTCGCCGTTTTGTTATCCCAGTGGTGTAGAAAAATCGCCATCACTCGGAGCGCGTCCACTTCAGCCCTGGTGGCGCCGCCCTGCGCAGGATCGATCTTCTTCAGCTCGTAGAACGCCCACCCGCGCTCGGGGCCGGCTTCGATGGCTTCACCCTCGAGATTCCGCTCCACGCTGACGCTGTCGAAATCCCGATA
Organism: Acidobacteriota bacterium; assembly: GCA_031395755.1. GTDB lineage: Bacteria > Acidobacteriota > Vicinamibacteria > Vicinamibacterales > JAMQPK01 > JAMQPK01. The sequence goes on along the minus strand of JANNJO010000056.1, from coordinate 15,324 downwards.
GCTCTCGTAGTCGATGCGCTTGTCGAAGTAGTCGGTGACCCCGATCATTTCCCATAGCGATCGCGTATGAAACGGCTGGAACGGACAGCCGTAACATCGGACCTTCTCGACCTGTGAGACGCGATCGGCTCCAAATCCCAATGCGTGCATCAAGCGGGAGGCGGCAATCTCGGACGGAATCTCCTTGGTGTAGCCGTATTTCACCTTGGCTTTATCGCCATTCTCGAGCTCGCAGTCGAACTTCGGCGTGGTCCCGCTGACTTCATCCGGCTTGTACTTGCAGGTCGTCAGCTTCGGGTCAACGGCGCCGCGGTTGGGATCGGCCGTGAAATCAATCTTTAAGGGCTCGAATGCCTCGCCCCGAAACACCTTCGCGCGGGCGAACGCCTGGTTGCGGGCGGCCCATTCTTTCTCCGGCGGCTTCGGCAGCCCGTCTCCCATCTCGAAGTTGCTGAGCGCGAATCCGGCCCCGGCGACGAGAACAACGCTGTACAGCGTTCGCTTCATAGCGATTGCCGAAGCAAGCCCCGCGCCAGTTGACATTTTCTGCCCATTACGGCAACGTCTGAATCACAAGAACAGGTTACGGAGGGGGCAATGAACCGCCGGGGCTTTCTGTCGGTGCTCAGCGCTGGGGTTGCGACCGTTCAGATGTCTGCCCGTGGGCAGGGACGGCCTCTGGCGCCCGGAGACGTGCGCGCGCCGGCACGTCCCGCTGCACCCCCTCCACCGGTCAGGAAGCCACCATCACCAAACACGGACGCGGGTATCCACCCGGGTTGGCCCGACCTCAAGAGCCCGGCCAGCGGCTACATCTGCAAATGCGAAATCATCTGACGGAGGGTTGCGTGATGCGAAGGTTCGCGCTGATTGTTGCGTTCGGGTTCGTTACAGGAATGGGGTCCGTGATCGCTCAACAGGCCGCCCAGCCGGCGCAGCCCGCCGCACCAGCGGCGGCGCCGGCCCCGGCGAATTTGCCGTTGTGGGCATATGGGTACCCCCAGCCCGGCTCTCCCGCGGCTCCGGCCATGCCGGCGGCGCCCGATGACGGGAGCCAGCAGACGCTGGCGGGCAGCACCGGCAAGTTCACCCTCACGGAAATCCGGAACGGCTTCGGGCCTGCCGACTGGCATCCCGGCGATCATCCGGCGATGCCGGAGGTTGTGGCGCGCGGCCGCAAGGACGGCAACGTCCGCGCGTGCGCGCTCTGTCATTACCCGAATGGAAAAGGGCGCGCGGAGAATGCGCCTGTTTCGGGTCTGCCGGTTGCGTATTTCATCCAGCAGATGCACGACTATCGCGACGGCACCCGCAAGAGCGCCGACCCGAAAAAGGGCAATACCAACGCGATGATCGCCATCGCCAAGGCCATGACCGAGGAGGAAATCAAAGCGTCGGCCGCGTACTTCGGATCGATCAAGTGGACGCCGTGGATCAAGGTCGTCGAAAGCCGCACGGTACCGAAGACGCGCATCGCGGGCGGCCTGTACCTGAGCCTGCCCGGCGGCGAAACCGAGCCGCTCGGCCAGCGCATCATCGAGATGCCGGAAGACAACGCGCGCGAGGCGCTTCGCGATCCGCGCTCGGGATTTGTGGCGCACGTGCCCGTCGGCAGCATCAAGAAAGGTGAGGCGCTCGTCAAAACCGGCGGCGGCAAGACCACCGCATGCGCCATCTGCCACGGCGCCGACTTGAAAGGCCTCGGCCCGGTGCCCGGCCTTGCCGGCCGCTCGCCGAGCTACAGCGCTCGCCAGATGTTCGACATGCAGGTTGGGGCGCGCAGCGGGGTGTGGGCCGATCTGATGAAGCCGGTTGTTGCGAAGCTGACCGAAGAAGATTTGATCAATATCTCGGCGTATACGGCGAGCCTCGCTCCGTAGAACGGGCATCCCCCATTCGTGGGCGTTATGAATCAACGGGAGGCATCTATGACGGGACAGGCGCGAAACGGCGCGAAGTGGCGTGTCACATTTCTCTCGGCGGCGTTTGCCGTTGCGCTGGTGGGAATCATGGCGGCTCCGGTGTTGGCGCAGAGCGCCGGTTCGACCATACACGGAACAGTGAGCGATGAATCCGCTGCGCCCGTCCCTGGCGTGACGATAACTCTCACGAGCCCGGCCCTTCAGGTCGGACAGATGGTCGCCGTGACGCAGCCCGATGGCACCTATCGCTTCGGAGAACTGCCAGCCGGGACGTACAAGATCGTGTTTGACCTGGCGGGATTTAAAACGTTCATCGTCGACGAGTATCGGCTCGCTGTCGGATTCGTGGCGCGCGCCGACGCGAAGATGGCGGTCGGCGGACTCGAAGAGTCGGTCACCGTGACCGGCGCGAGTCCGGTTGTCGATATGACGTCCACCACGACCAGCGTCAACCTCACCAAGGAGACGCTCGAGTCTACGCCGATCGGTCGAGGCCTCCAGCAGCTCTTCGCCATGACGCCCGGTGTGACGACCAACCGCGTGGACGTGGGCGACAGCTGGATGGGCGTGAGAGCCTCCGCGTCGAACTATGGGCTGTCGGGCACCGCCAAAATACAGGTCGATGGCATCGACATCGCCGACGGAAACAGCTCGGGCATCTACATGACAAGCATGACGCTCGAGGAGGCGCAGATCAGAACCTCGGGCAACGACGCCGAAGTGTCGGTGCCGGGAGTGTCGATGATCGCCGTGATCAAGTCGGGATCGAATCAGTTTCACGGCACGTACCTCTTCGAGGGGCAGCGACCGAGCCTTCAGAGCAGCAACCTGAGCGACAGCCTGCGGGCGCAGGGCCTCACCAACACTGAGCCGCTCCGCCATCTCTACGACATCTCGGCCGACCTTGGCGGTCGACTGATCCGAGACAAGCTGTGGTTCTACACGGCGTTCAATCGCCAGGACAAGATCCAGGGTGTGGTGGGGTTTGCGTCCGGGCCGGGGCCCGATGGGCGATATCTGACGGGGGATGAACCGGAGGGGGACGTCCAGACCCGTCTGACCCACGGCGCGCTCAAGCTCTCGTACCAGCCAACGCCGAAAAACAGGCTGATCGCCGCATGGCAACCGACCATGAAGTACCAGCCCCAGGGCCTCCTGCCGGAGCCGAACCGTTTCAGGCCGCTGGAATCGACGCTCGATTACAGGAACCCGAGTCAGATGTACAAAGCGGAGCTTCAGAGCACCGTGTCCACGCGCATGGTGTACAACCTCGTCGTCGGTGGCGGCGGGTATATCGCAGACTATGCGCCGTGGCGGTCCAGGTTCGCCAATCCCGTGGTCAAAGGGAACCCGAGCCGGCTCGATCGCGACACCGGCCTCAACACGGGCGCGAACGTGAAGACCAATTATGAAGTCCGCGACCGATTCCAGGTGGACAGCGGCCTCAGCGTGTTCCCCGAGAAATTTCTTGGGGGCCAGCATGAGTTCAAGGTTGGCACCTCACTGTACTGGAGAGGGTTGAGCGTCGGCCTGCGCAATTCACCGGCCGGCAACTACACACTGATCTACGACAGAGGCGCGCCCGCCGAGATTGCGATGCTCAATTCTCCGACGGAACCGAAGCCACGCACCAACTACTACGCCGGATACTTCAAGGATACGTGGCGTGTGACCAATCGCGTCACGGTGAACCTCGGCGTGCGCTTCGATCAGCAGCACGCCTTCCTGACCGAACAGTCCAGAGAGGCGAGCCCGGACTTTCCGACGTTGTTCCCGGCGGCAACGTTCGCGCCGCTTAATGTTCTGACCTGGAACAGCGTCGTTCCCCGTCTCGGCCTCGCGTGGGACGTGGCCGACAAGACGGTCATCAAGGGGACGTTCGGCTCATATTCGAACGGACTCTCCGACAATTTTGCGAATGCCTACAATCCTCTGTCGAACACCACGACGACGTTCCGCTGGCGGGATCTCAACGGGAACCGCGACTACGATCCGGGTGAGGTGAACCTCGACACGAGCGCTAGCGGTACCGATTTCATCGGCATCACCGGCGCGAGCAGCGCGAACCTGAACCCGAACCTGAAGCAGCCGATGACGAGAGAGGCCACGGCGAGCTTCGAACGGGAGGTGGCGTCGAACCTTGGCGTCCGCGCGCTCTACGTGTACAAGAAGGTCGTCGATGGGTACGCGACCACCAACCTCGCGCGTCCTGCGAGTGCCTACAACATTCCTCTGACGCGCCGCGACCCCGGTCCGGACGGCGTGCTCAATACATCCGACGACGCTGGAAGTGTCACGATCTATGACTACGCCCCGGCGTTCCGCGGTGCGGCGTTCGTGAGGAACCAGTTGGAGAACTCCGATCGCGACGATAAGTACCAGACGATCGAGTTCACGGTCACGAAGCGATCGTCAGGGCGGTGGTCGGCGATGGCGTCGTTCTGGGTGGTCCAGTACGATGCCTGGCTCCCCAGCCAGACCAATCCCACCATCGCCGGCACGCTCATTCCGGATGACCCCAACGCCGCGCAGAATGGGCGTGACGAAACCTGGAAGTGGGCTGGAAACTTCAGCGGCAGTTACCTGATGCCGTGGGGCGTGCAGTTCGGCGCGTTCATCCAGAGCAAAATCGGCGTGCAGGGAGCGCGGACCAACATCTTCCGCGCAGCGGATCCTGATGGAGGACGGGCGCTGGCTCAGCTGGCAACGGTGGGACTGAGAATGGAGCCGTTCGGGTCTCAGCAGGGCGGCGCTATCAACGTGGTGAACCTGCGTGCCAGCAAGTCCTTCTTGTTCGGCGGCGGCCATCGCATCGAGTTCGATGCCGATCTGTTCAACCTATTGAACTCGAGCGCCCCGATCACCCTGAACTTTCAATCGGGTCCGACGTTCGGGTATGCGACTTCCGTGGTGCCGCCGCGGATCGCGCGGTTAGGGCTGAAGTACTCGTTCTGAGCTGCCGGGAACCTGCGGCGTGCTACTATCAAAAGATCCATGAAATCACCATTGGCGGCTGGCGCCGCGGGTGTGGTGTTTTGCGCCGTTGTCGTCGGCGCGTACTCCAATGTGCACGGTGCGCTGAAACAGGCGCCGGCAATCACCGCGCCGAGCGAGCCGAAAGCCGTGCTCGACCGTTACTGCGTCAGTTGTCATAACGGCAAACTCAAAACGGCGGGTTTGGCGCTCGACGAGTTGGACCTGAACCGGGTCGGAGGCAACGCCGAAGTCTGGGAAAAGATTGCGACGAAGTTCCGGACCCATGAGATGCCGCCGCCCGGGCGGCCCCGGCCGGACCGCGCGACCTACGATGCCACGACCGTGTACCTTGAGAAGGAGCTCGACGCGGCCCTGGCAGAACGGCCCCATCCGGGGCACGTTCCCGTTCACCGGCTCAACCGCACGGAATACACGAACGCGGTCCGCGACCTGCTCGGATTGAAAATTGACAGTCAGTCCCTGCTGATAGCCGACGAGCCAGATAAACAAGGGTTCGAGAATATCGCCGGCCTGCTGTCGGTTTCGCCGGCGCGGCTCGAAAGATACCTCGCCGCCGCGAGGAAAATCAGTCGCCTGGCGATTGGCGATCCGACAATCAACCCGGTTGTCGAGACCTACACCATCCACGCAGGTCTTGTGCAGGACGATCGAGTCAGTGAGGACCTTCCATTCGGGACGCAGGGCGGGATGTCGATCGATCACTCGTTTCCAATCGACGCCGAATACAGCATCAAGATTCTCCTGAAACGCCAGGTGTATCTGTACATCATGGGCATGGGCGAGGCCCACGAGCTCGATGTCCGCGTGGATGGGGTACGGGTGAAAAGGTTCTCCGTCGGCGGTGAAGACAAGGGGATGACCGCGCCTGAGAGTTATGCCGGCAATACCCAGGGAGATCCGGCCTGGGAAGAGTACATGCACACCGCGGATGCGCACCTCGAGGTGCGGGTGCCGGTCAAAGCCGGTGGGCGTAAAGTTGGCGTCTCGTTCGTGCGCCAGTATTGGGAGCGCGAAGGCATTCTCAGTCCGCGTCAGACCGGCTATGCCGTCGTCACCAACGAGAATTACTTCGACAGCCCGTCGGTCGAAAGCGTGTTGATCGGTGGTCCCTATAACCCGGCGGGTAAAGCGGATACGGCCGATACCCCCAGCCGCCGCAAGATATTTTCGTGCCGCCCGAACGATCGCGCGAGCGAGGAACCCTGCGCCACACAGATTCTGTCTGGTTTGGCGTCTCGCGCGTATCGGCGTCCTGTGACAAAAGAGGATGTCCAGACGCTGCTGGGTTTTTACCGGAGCGGCCATGCTGCCGGCGGGTTCGAGGTCGGCATTCAGCGGGGTCTGGAGCGCATTCTGGCGGCGCCGAGTTTTCTGTTCCGGGTAGAACGTCAACCGCCCGGCATGCCGGGATCAACTTATCGCCTCACCGACCTGGAACTGGCGTCGCGTGTGTCGTTTTTCTTGTGGAGCAGTCTCCCTGACGCCGAGTTGATCGGCGTAGCCGCCCGCGGCAAACTGCAGGATCCTGTGGTGATGGAGCAGCAGGTTCGCCGCATGCTCGCCGATCCGCGCGCCGATGCGCTTGTCGACAATTTCGCGGCTCAGTGGCTGAATCTCGGAAAAATCGCGGGGGTCAAACCCGACGAATACGTGCATCCGGAGTTCGACGAAAACCTTCGCGGCGCGATGTTGGAGGAGACCAGACGGTTTCTTACCGTTCAACTCCGTGAGGATCGAAGTGTGGTGGATCTCCTGAGCGCCGACTACACATTCATCAACGAGCGGCTGGCGCGTCACTACGGCGTACCGGATGTGTTCGGGAATCAGTTCCGCCGAGTCACATTCAAGGACGGAGTGCGCGGAGGGCTTCTCGGCCAGGCCAGCATCCTGACCGTCACGTCATATCCGAACCGCACCTCGCCTGTCGTCCGCGGCCGGTGGCTCCTCGACAACATGCTCGGCGCCGCGCCGCCTCCGCCGCCCCCCGACGTGCCCACGCTGGTCGAACCTGGAGAATCCAATCAGCCCCGGTCCGTGCGCGAGCGAATGGAAGCGCATCGGACGAACCCCACATGCGCTGCCTGTCACGTGCGCATGGATCCGCTCGGGTTTGCGCTCGAGAACTTTGACGCGCTCGGTAAATGGCGCACGAGCAGCGATGGGGTGCCGGTCGACGCAGCTGCCTCGCTCCCCGATGGCACTCAGTTCGACGGGGTCGTGGGGCTGCGGAAGCTTCTGGTCGGCCACCGAGACGAGTTCGTCCGAACACTCACCGAGAAGCTGCTGTCGTATGCGCTCGGCCGAGGGATTGAACATTTCGACTTGCCCACCGTCCGGCAGATTGCACGTGACGCCGCACCGACCGGCCACCGCTGGTCGGCGTTGGTTCTCGGCATCGTGAAGAGTACGCCGTTCACTATGGGAACTATCACGGAGGCATCGCAATGATGATTTCGAAGAAGGCCCTGTCTCGCCGCACTGTACTTCGCGGGCTAGGTACCACCCTGGCGTTGCCGCTGCTCGACAGCATGCTGCCGGCATTTACGGCCGTTGCCCGAAGCGCGGCGGCCCCTATCAACCGCTTTGGCGTGATGTACGTGCCAAACGGGATGATTATGCAGAACTGGGCGCCGGTTGGGGAGGGAATCGGATATCAGTTCAATACGACCATGGTGCCGCTGGCCCCCTTTCGCAATCAGATGACTGTCGTCAGCGGGCTCAACTGCATACCTCCGCCCGGCACAAGGGCGGGTGACGGCGTTCATGCACGAGCCAGCACACGGTTCCTCACCGACGTGTACCCGAAAATTACGCCGAGCGGCGGCGATCTACGCGCCGGTATTTCGATGGACCAGATTCTTGCGAAGGAGATGGGAAAACATACCCAACTCGCGTCCCTGGAAATGGCCATCGAGTCCACTCAATCAGCGGGCGCCTGCGACCAGGGTTACGCGTGCGACTACACCAGCACCATCTGCTGGCGGGGCGATACGACGCCGTTGCCGATGGAAAACAACCCGCGCGCGGTGTTCGAGCGTCTGTTCGGCGATACCGGCAGCACAGACCCGAAGGCGCGGCTCTCACGCATCCAGCAGGATCGCAGCATTCTCGACTCGGTCACCTCAGAAGTTGCTCACTTGCAGCGGTCCCTCGGGCAGGGAGATCGCAGCAAGCTCAACGAGTACCTCGACGCGATCAGGGACGTGGAACGCCGCATCCAGAAAGCCGAAGAGCAGAGCGACCAGGAACTCCCGCTCGTCGAGCATCCGGCGGGGATCCCGGGCACCTACGACGAGCACGCGAAGCTGCTTATCGATTTACAGGTGCTGGCGTACCAATGCGATTTGACGCGCATCGTCACACTGATGATGGGCCGCGAGTTCAGCGGCATGACGTATCCGCACATCGGAGTGCCTGATGCGCACCACCCGATTTCGCATCACCAGAACCAGGTGGAGAAGGTCGAGAAGGTCGCCAAAATCAATCTGTACCACGTGACGTTGTTCGCTTACATGCTCGAGAAGCTCCGCGCGACGCCCGATGGCGACGGCTCGTTGCTCGATCACATCACGATGATGTACGGCGCCGGCATGGCCGACAGCAACCGGCACGCCCCTGTCGACCTGCCCATCGTGCTGGCGGGTGGCGGCGCGGGGCAGTTGAGACCCGGCCGGCACATCAGGTTTCCCGCCGACACGCCGCTGGCCAACCTGCACCTGACACTGCTGGACAGGTTCGGCGTGCAGTGGGATCGATTGGGTGACAGCACCGGGAAACTCGATGATTTGCATTTGAGCGGCATCTAGCGTCGACGACCGATTTACAGAAACGCGCGAGTTTTCGCAGCCCCGATCAAGGGGAGGGTGAAGTGTCTGTCAATCCCAAAACTATTGCCGCCGCCGCACTGCTAGTCGCGTTCCTCAGCTCGGCGATCATCTTGGCCACAACGACTGAGGAGCTGGTCAAGGCCGTCCGGGAGGGAAACATCGAAGTCGCGCGTGCCCTGCTGAAGCAGCGCGTCGATGTCAACGCGCCACAGGGCGATGGCGCAACGGCGCTGCACTGGGCGGTGCATCTGGACGATCTGAAGACTGCCGAGTTCCTGATACGAGCTGGCGCTCGGCCGAACACAACCAACGACACGGGGGTGACGCCGCTGTATCTCGCCTGTATGAACCGCAACGCGGTGATGGTCGACAAGCTGCTGGCGGCCGGCGCGAACCCGAATGCGGCGCTCCTGAAGGGTGAGACCGTTCTCATGATGTGCGCTCGTTCGGGAAACGCGTCAGCGGTGAAGGCGCTCCTGATCCATGGCGCCGACGTGAACGCAACAGAGCCTCTTCACCGCCAGACCGCGTTGATGTGGGCTGTCGCCCAAGGGCGTCCTCAGGTCGTCGAAGTCCTGCTCGAAGCCGGAGCGAACTTCCGCACCCGGTCGCGTGCCTATCCCCAGATTGTCACCGCCGAAGAAACGCAGCGTGCCGGCCGCGAAGAGCTGAACTACACGGTGCTCAGGGGCGGGAGCACGCCGCTGCTGTTTGCCGCGAGGTCGGGTGATCTTGAATCGGCAAGGCTCCTGCTGGCCGCGGGAGCCGGTGCGAACGAGGCATTGCCTGACGGTGCGACTGCGTTAATCGTGGCCGCTCATAGTGGCCACGGCGCAGTTGGCGCGCTTCTGTTGGAGCACGGTGCCGATCCGAACGCGGCCGCCATCGGCTACACCCCACTGCATGCGGCTGTGCTGCGAGGCGATCTCACTCTCGTGAAAGCGCTCCTGAAGCACGGAGCGAAACCCAATCGCCCGATCACGAGGGGCACGCCGTCCCGGCGCGCGAACGGACACCAGTTTGAACTGCTCGGACCCTTAGTGGGGGCGACGCCATATGTGCAGGCCGCTCAGTACCTCGAGATCGACATCATGCGCGCGCTGGCCGCCGCCGGCGCCGACACGCGCCGTCCAAAAGCCGACGGGACCACCCCGTTGATGCTGGCAGTGGGGATGTTGTCATCGCCGGCAGTCAACCGGCGGAGTCATCGCGTGCTTGACGGCGCGCGCGTCGAGAATGAAAGCGACGTGCTGCCGGCGGTCGCCGCGGCCCTCGAGTTGGGGAGCGACATCAATGCGGTCAATCAGCAGGGTGATACCGCCCTCCACAGCGCCGCGCAGCAAGGTTTCGGTCGGGTCGTTGAGCTTCTTGTCGCGAATGGCGTAGCGTTGAACACGAAGAACAAGCGCGGGCAGACGCCGTTGACCGTCGCGATGACCGTTCCCAATCCGTCTCAGACGACAGTCGATATCCTCCGGAAATCAGGGGCAACTGAATGAGGGCCAGAGTTATTGCACTCCTCGTAATGGTGTGCACGGGATCGAGTGTCGGGCTCACCGCCCAGCAGACGGTTTCCGGCGTTCTCAGCGACAGCACGTGCGGCGCGTCGCACGCGGCGATCGCGGGGCCGGCCAAGATGAGCGATCGTGAGTGCGCGTTCCAGTGCCTGAAGGCGCTGGCGAAATTCGTGCTGGTTGATGACGCTGGGAAGGTGATCCCCATTGCCAACCAGGACTTCGCAGGCCTGCCGCTGCGCTTTGCGAGGCCGGTCCGTCTCACAGGGCAAATGACTGAGCAGGGCATCGTCGTTTCTCGTATCGAGCCGCCGTTGGTGCACGCGCACATCGGGCACGTGATGACGGCGTGGCGCGACACCCCGGGGACGGTTGGCTTCCTCACCGTCGCGGTGAGCGACGCGCGCGTTGCGGCCGCCCACGCCCTGCTGACCTCGAAATCGACTGACAACCTTGCTGACATGAAGCTCCACGCCGGACACGTGCTGCATGCGCTCGAACCGACGCTCGAGGCAAAGGGCCCGGCGTCGGACTACGGCACGAAAAAAGCGGTGGCGGGCGCGCTCCAGCACGTGGGCTTTGCCGCCGGCGTCGAAAGCGCATCACCGTCGGTTAAAGGCCACGCCACCGTCGTCTCGGCAAAGCTGAACGACACGATGGCCACGATCGAACGAGCCATTGCGGCGGCTCAGAAAGTACGCGCCGCGACGTCGGTTGGCGATGCCTCGGCCGTATCTGGTGAGCTGCTCGCGCTGACGACGCAGATCGGAGACGGGCTGCAGCAGGCGCAGCAGGAGATGCGGATGATGATGAAGGCCGAGGGTTTGTAGAGTCTCCGGCCCGCACGTGACCGCCCACCCCCTCGTTCACGAGAATCGAAATCTTACCCCCAAAGCGCGAAGCCTGTCCCTGACGCCCCATCGCAAGGTCGATTGGGTTTCTATTTAACTGTGACAGGCGGCGCGGCACGACACGTTGACACTGGCCTGCGTTGATGCTATATCGAGGCACACACCATCACACGATGCTCGCTAGCAGTGCAGAGTGATGCGCGCACATTGTCGGCGGCATCATTTCGTGCTGCGGTCATGTAGTAAGCGACGAGAAGTCGCATTCGCGGTGGCGTCTTTGTTCGCGAGCGACGACAGGGGAGGCAAGGAGCTTTGAAGCGACACGCCGCTGCGGCGACTTTTCTCATGATTGTCGTTGCGCTCGCAGTAGCGTCCGTCATCCTCCAGAAGAGGGCGACGGTCGCAGCTGCCGCAGTAGCGGCGCCTCAGTTTGAGGTGGACCCGATGTGGCCGAAGCCAATGCCAAATCATTGGGTTCTCGGATGGGTGACCGGGGTGACAGTCGACGCCCGGGATCACGTGTGGATCGTTCATCAGGCGAACAAGCTCACTCCCGGTGAACAGTTCGGTGACAAAAGCGTCCCCGGATCATGCTGCTTTGCGGCTCCGCCGGTGCTTGAGTTCGACCAGGCCGGTAACCTCGTTGGGCACTGGGGCGGTCCCGGTCCAGGTTACGACTGGCTGGACTCGCCGCACGGCGTTAACCTCGATTACAAGGATCACGTCTGGATTGCGGGCAATGGGAAAGGCGCGTCCCAGATCCTGAAATTCACGCGAGCAGGCAAATTCCTGCTGCAAATCGGTCGCCCGAATCAGACACAAGACAGCAACGACACTCAGAACCTCAACATGGCCACCGATGTCGTTGTGGATCCCGCCGCCAATGAAGTGTATGTGTCGGACGGGTACGGGAACAGGCGCGTGATCGTATACGACGCTGATTCGGGTAAGTACAAGCGGCACTGGGGCGCCTACGGTCACAGACCCGACGACACCGATCTCGGTCCATATGATCCGGATGCGCCGGTGGCGCAACAGTTCCGTCCAGTCGTGCATTGTGTGGAAATGTCGACGGACGGGCTGGTGTATGTCTGCGATCGCGCAAACGATCGGATCCGGGTCTTCCAGAAGGACGGTACCTTCGTGAAGGAGGGGTTCTTCGCGAAGAGAACGAAGGGATTCGGAACGGTTTTCGACGTCACGTTTTCGAAAGACCCGAAGCAGACGTATCTCTACAACGCCGACGGATCGAACAATAAGATAAACATCGTCCTGCGGGAGACGCTCGAAGTCCTGACAAGCTTTGGTGATGGCGGTCGGCAGCCGGGGCAATTCTTCGCCGTGCACAACATCGCCGCCGATTCGAAAGGAAACATCTATACCGTTGAGACCCAACACGGACAGCGGCTGCAGAAGTTCATGTACAAAGGCATGGGGCCGGTTGCGAAGCCAGACCAAGGCGTGGTGTGGCCGAAAGCCGCGAAGAGCCCTCTGTAGCCCATCCCTCACGCAGCTCCGCCGAACGTTCGGCGAAACACGTTACAGGGGAGGAGTCGATCATGTGCGCAAGAGAGTTCGGTCGAAAGACCGTGTTTGGGCTGTTATTGTGGGCATCTTCTGTATTGCCTGCGGGCGCCCAGGGTGTCGGCGCCATCAGCGGCACGATCACCGATACGTCCGACGCGGTCATGCCAGGGGTCTCGGTCGCTTTGTCAAGCAGTCAAGGGACGATCGGGGCGAATCAGCAGACTATCAGCGACGAACGCGGCGCCTATCAATTCCTTCGGCTCGCACCCGGCACCTATATCGTGAAAGCGGAGCTCCAAGGGTTCCGGCCGGCCCAGCAGCACAACATCATCGTCAATGCTGATGGGACCGCGCGTGCCGATTTGAAACTGCAGGTCGGCACATTGGCTGAGGGGGTGACCGTCACCGGCGAGGCACCGCTGCTCGACACCACGAGTGCGCTCAAGCAGACCGTGATCTCGGTCGAGGTGCTCAGGACGCTGCCGAACAGGTTTGACATGTGGTCCGCCGCACGGATCAGTCCGGTCATCGTGATGAGCCAGGTCGACGTGGGCGGCTCCTCGGCGTTCCTGCAATCGGGACCGACGGTCCGCGGCAGTAATTCCGAGAACGGCTATTTCATCGACGGCATGGACGTCAGCAATATCGAAGGCAACGGTTCAGGTACGGCCTTCTTTCTGGATCCGTTTGCGTTTCAGGAAATGAACCTGCAGATGGGCGCCGCCGGCAACGCGGCGAGGGACCGAGGCGGTCTGGTCTTCAACATGATCACACGGACCGGCACCAACTCGTTCCACGGCGGTGCGCAGTACGCTGGCGCAGGCGGCAGGCTGAATGCCGACAACTTGTCGGCAGCGCTGCGGACACAGCTTCTGGCCTCGGTGCCGGCGGTCGTGCTCGCGGCGAATCCGAACTTCCAACCGGCGTCTCGTATCGTGGACATTTCCGATTCCGGTGCGTGGCTTTCTGGCCCGATCGTCCGAGACAAGCTCTGGTTTTCGCTCACGTCAAAATACGACGTGCTGAACCAGTACATTGTCGGCAGCTATAACCCGAACGGCGGGCAGGTGTTGGAGGACAATGTCAAATGGACGATCTCAGAGAAGGTGGCGTGGCAGATGACCAAGAGCGCCCAACTGAGCTACTTCAACAACCTGCAGTACCGAAGAGTGGGACATCGCCCCATCACCGGGACCTACTCCGACAGCAACTCGCGCGCGCTCAACTACAAATATCCCGACTGGCATCAGGTGAAATTCACGACTCCATGGCGCAGCAATGTGGTGCTCGACGCGTCGTACAGCCGACTTCGTTACGACGATCTCTGGGCGCCACAACCCGAGGTCGTCCTGGGCACGGTGTCCCGCTACGAAACGACATCCGACGGCTATACGAATGCGAATCCGACCTATCCCGATTGGGATGACTACAGGGATCAGGTGTTCGGCAGCGTCAGCGTCTTCACTGGGCGGCACGACATCACCGCCGGCTACCAGTTCAGATTAGTGGGCCAGAAGGGTAAGAATATCTCGACGTCGGGCATGCGCGCGAATTTCACCAATAGTATTCCGGTGTCGGTGAACACCTACAACGTCCCGATCATGGCCGACTTCTCGGGGCCGGTCCAGTACGAAGTCTGGGACAGGACGAACGCGTTCTATGTGCAGGACAAATGGAGACCAACCAAGAAGCTTGTCGTGGATGTGGGCCTCCGTTTCGAGACCGATTTCGCCTGGCTGCCGCCATCGTGCTCGGCGACCAACGCGTTCGTCGATGCGCGGTGTTTCTCGGAAATCAATGGCGTTCCGGATTTCAAGACTGTCGTGCCGCGGTTTTCCGCCGTTTACGATTTGAGGGGCGACGGCAGGACGGCTCTCAAATTCGCCGCGAACCGCTATACCAGACCGGTCGCCCTGGACAACGGGCTACGAGTCAATCCAGCCATCGTTGCCAGCGACACGCGATCGTGGACGGTGTGTGGAACGGGTCAGACGTCGGGGTGCGATCTCAACAGAGACTTGACACCACAGATGAACGAGCTCGGACCATCGAACGGTTATAACTTCGGGGTCGCGAACCAATGGGCGCCAGGGTTGAAGCCTGCCTATTCGAACGAGTACTCAGTAGAATTGCAGCATCAGCTTCCCGGCAATCTCGTCGTCTCGGGCGGCTACACGAACCGCGTTCAACGAGATCAGTATGGCGTCCGGAACATTTTGGTGCCGCCGAGCAGCTACACTCCGCTGACCGTCACAGAGGTCGCGAGCGGAGAGAAGGTTACCGTCTACAACCAGTCGCCGGCGACCAGAGGCCTGTTCAACAACATCTGGTCGAACGATCCGGAATTGGACGTCGACTATCACGGCGTCGACATGTCGGTGAACAAGCGCATGAGCAACGGCTGGTCGCTGATGGGCGGTGCCAATTTCGGCAAGGCGAGGGGCACGGTGATCACCGGCGATCTGAACAATCCGAATTCCCCCGACTTCAGAAGGGGAGCCTTTGGGAACGACGTGCCGTGGGCGTACCGGCTGTCCGGTGTCGTTGAACTGCCGTTCCAAATCTCGAGTAGCGCGACGACGTCCTACTATTCGGGATTTCCCGAGCTCACCACGGTGGTCGTGAACTCGAGGACGGCGGTGCTGACGCAGGCGACTCAATCGGTGATCGTCTCCGAGCGCGGGAC
>JANNJO010000053.1:0-3663 GCA_031395755.1 Acidobacteriota bacterium | reverse complement strand
AGTCGTGATCTGCCCGGGGGTGCCACCAACGCCAACGACGCCGTCGTAGTAGCTCTCCAGTTCCATGCCGTGCCAGTGGATGCCGGTGGCATCGGGCGAGTTGTTCACGACCTGGATGGTGGTCGGCTCGCCCTGACGCAGGATGAGCGGCGCGCCCGGTCCTTCGCGCGTGACGGGCGGCGTCAGGCGGTCGCCGTCGCCGACGGACGGCGTGAAGAAGCGTGAGCTGTCACGGGCGGTGGAGTCGTCCGGCAGTACCAGGCGCAACTGGCGACGCGCCGGGGCGTTCAGGGTCCAACCGGCGGGCGGGCGGATCTCCAGCGCCATCATCAGCCCACCCATCACCTGCACCACGTGATGGTTGGGATCCATCCTCGCGTGCTCCTCCCGCTGCAGTCGAAGCTCCTCGGGATTCTTCTGGTCGGCCCCATAGCCAACATTGGGGGTGGTGTGCGCGAAGTGGTGGCAGTGCAGGAGCCACGTGCCCGGACGCTCTGGCGACCAGACCAGCGACGTCGTCGTCCCCGTGGTCAGCTTCTCGGTGACGGCCATGCGCTGTTCGCTGGCCGAGTAGACCGAGTCGCTCAACAACACACCGCGGGAATCCACGCGGAAGAAGGCGCCGTGCAGGTGCATCGGATGGGTGTCATTCGACGCATTGATGAAGCGAAAGCGTACCGAGTCGCCCAAGCTGTAGACGTGGCGCGGGGTGTACGGCCACGGCCGGCCGTTCATCACCGGCTGCTCGCGGCTGAAGCTTGCCGTCCCATTGGGATTGCGTGAGTCGAAGGTCATGCTGAGCACGACCACGTGCTCGTTCTTCGGCGCGCCACTCGCCCCATCCACGATGTAGGCGCCGGCGAGAATCGCGTCGTCGAAACGTGAGGTGTTGAGGCTCTGCCCGCGGAAGGTGGCGTAGTAGTAGAACGTCCCCTGCGCGTCGGCGGTGAAGCGCGCCTCGCGCGCCTCGCCCGGCGCCAGGATGAGCGAATCGGCAAGGGCGGCCTGGCGTGACTGCAGGCCGTGCACGATGAACGTCGAATCGGTGGGGTTCCTGATCGACACGTGCAGCTTGGTGCCGACCTTCACGCGCAGCATCGGCGCCGGCATCACTGCCGTGCCACCGGCCTCGGCGAAGGCGAACATCTCCCGCCCCCCGCGCTGCTCGCCGTAGGGGTGCCACATCGCCCGCTGGATCTCGAGCGAGAGCGTCAGTTCGCCGTTCATCACACGACCGGCCGCAGTGGTGTTGTCGTGGAACTGGATGATGGGGAGCGCGGGATTCGTGCTCGTTCCGCCTAACGCGCGGGCGAGGACGAACGGCAGCGTGAACGGCAGCACGAGGGCGGCGTGGGCCAAGCGCATGAGGCGATGCTCCGCTGAAACGGGAGGAACTGCAGCCGCGCGGTGGTCGTTCCACGCGCGGCATCGCCTTGACTGCGGGCGTGCCGAACTGGGGGGGCAATCTACACGTCAGGGACAACCTGACAAGACGCCGCTCGTGGCAAATACCTGTGGGCACCTGATGTTCCTCTGCGAAACGCCACGAGTGAGTAGCGCGGTGCGCGCGTTCTTGGCGAAGTGACGCCTAACCAGCCGTTGCTGCTGCCGAACGCAGGTCGTCGGTAGCGGCCGCTCCGCGGCCGCATTCTATTAGAGCGTTCGCAGCAGAACGCCGAGTCGTTGGATGGCGCCCTCGCACTCATGTCGGGACAGATGAAACTACGTACCGCGGGACCCGATAGCCCCGGCCAGTGTGAGCCGGGACCATCAGACGACCGACCGCGAGATCCACGTCTCTGTTACTGTCCCGAGCCCTCACCCCAGGGCGACCAGAAGCTCGTCCAGCTGATCGAACGTCTCGACCAGTGCATCGGCTGAGCCCGTGCCGGCAGCGTCGAGCGTTTCCTTCGAAGGATAGCTCTCGCGCAGGACCACCAGCGTCTTGCCGCCCTTTTCCTCGAAGGTCACCGTGGTGACAGGCCCGCCCTCGCCACCTTCGTCATTGGTCCACGCGAGGCGCGAATACGGCTTCACTTCGACGTACGTGCCGAAAAACGCGGCAGGCTCGGGGCCACCGACGTCGAATTCCAATCGGTACTTGCCTCCGACACGAGCATCCACCTCGCACGACAGCAGGGTCATTCCCATCGACTTGGGCACCCACCAACGCTTGAGCAGCTCGGCCTTGGAAAATGCCTCGAACACGATGCGCGCCGGGCCGTTGATGGTCCGCGTGACAACTACCTCGCGGTCCGACTTCCGTTCCACCGTGGTGCGGTTCTTCACGGGGCCGGGCTCACTTCCGATTCTTGCGTTCATCGCTCTTCTCCTTTCGTGTCAGTTCCTCGACAACCTTCTCCAACTCGTCGAAGCGTTCGTCCCAGCGCTGGCGGTACCTCTCGAGCCACGCCGTCTCTTCCTCTAATCGGCGCGGGCCCAGCTGGCACGTCCGCACGCGCCCGATCTTCTTCGTGGTGACGAGCCCAACCTGCTCCAGAACGCCGACGTGCTTCTTGATGCCCGTGAGCGTCATGTGGAACTTCTCGGCAAGGTCCGTGATCGAAGTGTCGGCTCGTCCGAGTTGCTCCAGAACGCCACGCCGCGTGGCGTCCGAGAGCGCGGCGAACGAACTATCAAGTCGGGTCGTTATATACTGAACCATATGGTTCAGTATGTACCACAAGCGTTCGCGGCATGCAAGGGGTGGCCGCGAAGGACGATGCGTCCTACGATCTCAGCAGAGCGCGCGCATCCGTGACCGGTCAGACCACCATCGCTGCCTCGACTGCGACGACGTCCCTGCCGAACGGCCGCATCGTGACGGCCCTCTTTGCCGGCGCCCTGTTTCTGAGTGCGTTCCTGCTTTTCGTGCTCGAGCCGATGGTGGCCAAGAGCATCCTGCCCACGCTCGGCGGCACACCGATGGTGTGGAACACGCGCCTCCATTGAATACGCTCGCTGCGCGAGCGTTCCTATATGGTCCCTTTGCAGCTTAGCTTGGGCGTTCTAGCCGGCGGAGGCCAGATGCTGCGGAACCTTGGTGTATGCCGACGGGCCCGTCACGCGACGACGATCGGTCGCATCATACTCATCGGCGGCGGCGTCGCGGCAATGGTCGCCTGTCGATCGGCCCCTCCCAACAAGACGGCCGTTCATAGCGAAGAACCTCCTGAGGTATGCGCGGATACCCTTGCCAGCCCGCGCGTTCCCCTGCCGCAGCGCACTGCCCTGTCACCGCGTGACCCAGCCCGATCGCCCGACTACTTCTTCACCACGCTGGCGACGGAGTTGCCGGGAGGATTCGGCGGCTTCTCCATGCAGACTGTGCCCTCGTCCTCGCGCAGACGACGCGGTGGCGCTCCCGAACGGCAGCGGACCGTCATCCGTCTCCAGGACACGACGCTCGCGCCAGACGCGCTCGAGGCGCTCAAGGCCCGCCTGAGGGCACACTATGGCCCAATGCTCAATCTTACCGAGATTCGCCTGCAGCCCTCACGGTGGAACTTCGCACAGCTCGAGGAATGGTGGCGCTATCTCAGCCCACGCGTCTTCGGCGCCGGAGCCCACATGTCAGATATCGACGAAGCTCGCAATCGGGTGGCCTTCGAATTCGCGACCGACAGTGCGCGACGAGCCGCCCGCGCTTTCCTCGACACGCTC
>JANNJO010000198.1:0-11717 GCA_031395755.1 Acidobacteriota bacterium | reverse complement strand
ACGGCGACGGCGACTCCATCTCTCGCTCGGAGCTCGACGACAAGATCAAATCGGCGCGCCAGAAACTTGGCCGAAAAAAGTAAGCTCGCCCTTTCGATTCTTCTCCTCACTATGGGTCTGGCGGCGTGCGGACAACCGCGGGTGACGCTGCCGGGCGGGACTGGCACCCCGGCGCCGGATTTCGCGCCGGCATACGACCAAGCTCGCGCCGCGTGCGACAGCGTGCGGGTCTTGCAGGCCGAGCTTGGTCTGTCGGGGCGTGCTGCCGGGCAGCGCATGCGCGGGCGCGTGCTGGCAGGCCTCGTGCCTGGCGCGCTGCGTCTCGAAGGTGTGGCGCCGTTCGGCGCGCCGGTCTTCATTCTTGTCGCCGACGGCACGCGCGGCACGCTGCTGCTCTCACGCGAGCGCAGAGTGGTTCTGGATGCGGCGCCGGAGGAAATTCTGAACGCGCTCGTCGGCATTCGGCTTGGTGCGGACGATCTTCGCGCAATGCTCAGCGGCTGCGTCAGGGCCGCCGCAGAACCCACCGGCGCCCGCGCGTACGGCGCCAACTGGCTCGCGATGGATCTCGCGGCGGGCGGAACGGTGTATTTGCGGCGCATCGGAAACGCGTGGCGGATCGTTGCCGGGCGTTACGGCGGGCTCGAAATCGACTACGCGGCGTTTCAGGGCGACCGGCCGTCGCGGGTTGTGCTGCGTGGCGCAGATCTGAGCCTCACGCTTGCCCTGGACCAGGTTGAAGTGAATGGCGATCTGCCTCGCGATCAACTCGTCGCCTTGAAGATCCCTGACGGCGTCGCGCCGCTATCGCTCGAGCAGCTACGAAAAGCGGGTCCGCTCGGCCGCTAGCTGGCCTGAAGGCATGATGGCATCGATCACCCTTCGCGCATTCGCCAAGATCAATCTGTCGCTGCGCGTCTCCAGCGTACGCCCCGACGGGTTCCACGACGTTCGAACGATTCTTCAGGCCATCGACCTGTTCGATCGCGTGAAGTGCGAGGCCCGGCGCGGGCCGTTTGAAATACGGTGCACGCGACCGGGCGTTCCGATCGATCGCGCCAACCTCGTCTGGAAGGCCGCGGAGCAGCTGTGGAGCGCGGGCGGCCGTGACGGTGAGCCGCGCGATGCGCTCGTCGCGCTCGAGAAACACATCCCCATGCGGGCCGGTCTCGGCGGGGGAAGCAGCGATGCCGCGGCCGCGCTGCTGGGGCTCCGCCGCGTGTGGAGGCTGCGCGTCGCCGATGAGGAGCTTCACGCGATTGCGTCCCAAGTCGGATCCGACGTGCCGTATTTCCTCGTCGGCGGCACCGCGCTCGGGCTCGGCCGCGGCGACGAGGTCTACGCTCTCGAAGATCTGCCGCGCCTCTGGGTCGTGCTGGTGCGCCCTCCGTTTGGCGTCGCCACGAAGGATGCCTACGCGTGGTGGGATAATGGGGGGCCCACCCCTTTTCTGCCCGGATCCCTCGCGAACGACCTCGAGGCGCCTGTCATCGAGCGCCATCCTCTCATCGGCCAGCTGAGAGACCGTTTACGGGCGGAAGGGGCGGTGCTCGCCGCCATGTCGGGCAGCGGCTCAACGGTGTTCGGCGTGTTCACCGCGGAGCGGAGGGCCCGGACGGCGGCGCGGAGGCTCCGACAGTCCGGAGCCGACGCTCAGCGCGCTCGATTCCGGCCACGCGGCCGGCCGTAAGCTTGCCCGTAAGTCCTTCTATCGTATACACTCTTCGTTTGCGCTGCGGTGGTTGAGCCACGCCTGTGAAAAGCTACCAGCCATCAGCTACCGGCTCCCAGTAATGGATGAAGCTCTTGGCGTCTGGAAGCTGGTAGCCGGAAACTGGTAGCGCGTGAGTAGGGTTTGGGGCGTGGCCAAGCGGTAAGGCGCGGGACTTTGGATCCCGTATTCGGTGGTTCGAATCCACCCGCCCCAGCCAATTTTTTTCGCTGCACCTCTGAACATGGACAGACAGGCAGGGTACGGCGAACTGAAACTGTTCTCGGGGAGCGCCCATCCCGAGCTGGCTCGCGAGATCGCGCAGTATCTCGCGCTGCCGATGGGGCAATGCCGGCTCCGGCTGTTCCCGGATACGGAAGTTTCGTTCCAGATCGACGAAAACATCCGCGGCACCGATGTGTTCATCGTGCAACCGACGTGCTCGCCGGTCGACGAACACATCATGGAGATGCTGATCATGATCGACGCATTTCGTCGATCGTCAGCCGCGCGGATTACGGCGGTGATCCCGTATTACGGCTACGCGCGGCAGGATCGCAAGGACAAGCCGCGGGTGCCGATTTCCGCCAAGCTCGTCGCCAACATCCTGAGCGCTTCAGGCGTGGATCGCGTGCTCACGATGGATCTGCACAAGGCGCAGATTCAGGGGTTCTTTGACATTCCGGTCGATCATCTGTTCGCCGCGCCGGTGATCATCGACCACCTCGCCCGGGAGGATTTTCCGAAGCTGACGATCGTGGCGCCCGATGCCGGCGGCGCGGAACGCGCGCGCGCGTATGCGAAGCGCCTCGGCGGCGAGCTGGCCGTCATCGACAAGCGCCGCACCGATGACGGCACATCGGAAGTCATGAACGTGGTCGGCGACGTTGAGGGCCGGACGTGCATCATCCAGGACGACATCATCGACACGGCCGGAACGATTGTGAAGGCGGCCAATGCGCTGAAAGCCAACGGCGCCGGCCGCATCTTCGCGTGCGCCGTCCATGGCGTGCTGTCGGGCGCGGCCTTCGAGCGGATTGACAAGGCGCCCATCGAGAAGCTGATCGTGACCAACACGATCCCGCTGAACGGCGACCGCGGCAAGCACACCAAGATCGTGTCGCTCTCGGTGGCCAAGCTGCTCGCCCAGGCCATCCGGAGCATTCACGAAGAGAGCTCGGTTAGTTCGTTGTTTGTGTAAAGGAACAAGGATCATGGACGCAGTAATCGACGCCGTTGAACGCACCCAGAGAGGCAAGAACGAGGCTCGCCGCCTTCGCGCGAGCGGCCGGATACCCGCCGTCGTCTACGGCGAAAAGGAAGGCGGCAAGTCGATTGCCGTCGATCCGAAGATCCTGTCGCGCATTCTGAAGACCGAACAGGGCGCGAATACGTTGATCGCGCTGAACCTGCCCGGCGGCGGCGACGCCCGCGTGCTGGTGAGGGAATATCAGCTCGATCCGGTGACCCACGAGCTGCTGCACGCCGATTTCTACCGCATCGCGATGGACAAGATCATCCGCGTGCAGGTGACGGTTGTGTCGCGCGGCGAGCCCAAGGGCGTCAAGCAGCAGGGGGGCGTCCTCGACATCGTGCACCGCCAGATTGAAATCGAGTGCCTGCCGGCCGACATTCCGAACCACATCGAGATCGATGTGACCGAGCTGATGGTGGGCCAGAGTATCCGCGTGCGCGACGTGGCGACGAATCCGAAATGGAAGGCGCTGACCGATCCCGAAATGATGCTCCTGCATGTCATCATTCCGAAGGTGGAAGAGGTGCCGGTGGCCACCGATGCGGCGGCAGCGGGAGCGGCGGCGGCGCCCGCCGAGCCCGAGGTCCTGAAGAAGGGCAAGAAGGAAGATGCCGAGGCTGCGGAAGCCGCTCCGGCGGGCGGTAAGAAGGACAAGAAGTAGGGAGTGGGGATTAGGGACTGGGGATTGGTTCTTGAAGCTGATCGTGGGTCTCGGAAACCCAGGCCCGGAATACTCCGGCACGCGGCACAACGTGGGGTTCATGGTGGCCGAGGAGCTTGCGCATCGGCACGGCGTCAAATTCAGGAGCCACGCGAAGTGGAAGGCTCGAGCCGCCAAGATCTCTGATATCGGCGACGGCGTGTTGCTCGCGCAGCCGACGACCTTCATGAACCTGAGCGGCTGGGCGGTGCGGGAGATTGCGTCCTTTCACAAGCTGGCGCCGTCGGATGTGCTGGTGGTCGTCGATGATGCGGACCTTCCGTTGGGCCGGTTGCGGATACGCAGGACCGGCTCGGCGGGTGGTCATAATGGATTGAAGTCGGTCATTCAGGAGCTCGGGACTGTCGAGTTCCCGAGATTGCGCATCGGCGTAGGACGGCAAGCGGGCGGGCTCAGAAATCACGTGTTAGGTCGTTTTGTTGCCGAGGAAAAGGCCGAGATCGACGCGGCGGTACACAGGGCGGCGGATGCGGCGGAGTTGTTCGCGAAAGAAGACATATTGACGGCCATGAACCGGTTTAACCCGACGCCGGCCGCCAACGAAGATCAGGCATAACGAAAGCCACCTTGTCACGCGCGGCGTGACCTCCCGAGAGGGAGTCCTGAAGGAGACAGCAGTGAGTCAAGCCAGACAGTACGAGCTTATCTACATCGTGGCGTCCGACGCCACAGACCAGCAGATCACGGACCTGCACACGCAGGTCGAAGAAATCACCGGCCGGTACTCCGGCACCCTCGACAAGACCGAGAACTGGGGTCGGCGCAAGCTTGCCTACGAGATCGGGCCGCATAAGGAAGGCACGTACGTCCTCGAGGTGATCACGGGCTCGGGCGACCTGATGAAGGAAATTGATCGCCGCCTCCGCGTGAGCGACCAGGTCATCCGCCACCTCACCGTCCGCGTGGACGAAGAGAACCGCGTCATCGACCGCGCCCGCACGCTGCGCAAGGACGACTCGCAGCGCCGACGCGTGGCCCGCGGCCTGCCGCCCGAGCGGCAGCCGGGCGAAGGCCCGCAGCGCAGCGACGATGACGACGATCGCTTCGGCGGCGACGCCGAGGAGGGGATGTAGCCATGCGCGAATCACGAGGACGCTCATCATCGGACAGCCGCGGCGGCCGCGGCGCCGACAAGAAGGACGACAAGAAAAAATCGTTGTTCCGTCGCCGCAAGGTCTGCAAGTTCTGCGCGGACAAGATCGACGATATCAATTACAAGGACGTGAAGCTGCTGGGACCCTTCGTGCCGGAGCGCGGCAAGATTCTGCCGCGCCGGATCTCGGGCACCTGCGCGACGCACCAGCGCAAGCTGCAGACGGCGATCAAGCGCGCGAGACAGCTCGCGTTGATTCCTTACGTCACGGAGTAGATCATGGAAATCATTCTCAGAGACCATGTCGAACACGTCGGCAAGCGCGGCGAAGTGGTGAAGGTGGCCGCCGGGTACGCGCGCAACTACCTGCTGCCCCGCAAGCTCGCCCTCATCGCGACGCCCGGTAACATGAAGCAGATCGCCCGCGAGCGCGTGAAGCTCGACGCCCAGGAAGCCGTGGAGCGAACGGCAGCCGAGGCGATTGCGGCGCGGATGAGCGGCATCCAGGTCGTCATCAGCCGCAAAGTCGGCGAGACGGGGGCGCTCTATGGCTCCGTCACATCGGCGGATGTCGCCGAGGCGCTCGCCAAGCAGGGCTTCGAGATCGACAAGCGGAAGATCGGGCTTCGTGAGCCGATCAAGAAGCTGGGCGAGAAGACGGTGCCGGTGAAGCTGCACCCCACGGTCGTCGTCCAGATGCCGGTGCGGGTCGTGGCGGAGGGCAAGCCCGAGCCCGCGCTGGCGCCAGTCGCGGAGAAAACCGAATAGCTCTCAGCTTCCAGCTTCCAGCTCCCGGTAAATCTGCGGGGACTGGCAGCTGGCTGCTGGCAGCTGGTAGCTGTCCATGGCCGAGGCGGTTGCAGTCGATCGTACGCTGCCGCACAACCTCGAAGCCGAGCGCTCGGTGCTCGGGGCCGTTCTGATCCACAACGACGCGTTCAACCAGGCCTCCGAGGTCCTGAACCCGCGCGATTTCTATCGCGACGCCCACCGCCGGATCTTCGAGAAGATGATCCAGCTCAGCGAGCGGGGGAACGCGATCGACTTCATCACGCTCAAGGAGGAGCTCTCACGTTCGGGAGAGCTCGATGAAGTCGGCGGCCCCGCCTATATCGCGGCGCTCGTCGACGGCCTTCCCCACGCCACCAACGTCGAGTACTACGCGCGCATCGTCCGCGAGAAATCGACGCTGCGCAACCTGATCTTCTCCGCGAACAAGATTCTCGCGACCGCCTACGAAGCGGAGCTGGAACCCAACCAGATTCTCGACGACGCCGAGCAGTCGATCTTCGCCATCGCCGAAGATCGCGTGCGCGCCGGGTTCGTGTCGATGCGCCAGCTCGCGCATTCGAGCTTCGCGGCCATCGAGCAGGCGCACGAGCGCAAGCAGCTGATTACCGGCGTGCCGTCCGGGTTCACCGATCTCGACGAGCTGACCGCCGGGTTTCAGGCGGGCGACCTGGTGATCATCGCGGCTCGTCCCTCGGTCGGCAAGACCGCGCTGGCGCTCAACATCGCGCAGCACGTCGGCACCAAAACGGGCCGGACCGTCGGGATCTTCAGCCTGGAAATGTCGAAGGAACAGCTGTTCCTCCGAATGCTGACCTCCGAGGCCCGCATCGACAGCCATCGCCTGCGCACCGGCTTTCTGGTCGAGAGCGACTGGGGCCGCCTGTCGCACGCCCTCGGCACCCTGAGCGAAGCGAAGGTGTTCATCGATGACACGCCCGGCATCGGCGTGATGGAGATGCGGGCGAAGTCGCGCCGGCTGGTGGCGGAGCACGGGCTCGATCTGCTCATCATCGACTACATTCAGCTGATGCAGGGGCGCGGTCGCTCCGAAAATCGTACTCTCGAGCTGGCGGCGATCTCACGCTCGCTGAAAGTGCTCGCCAAAGAGCTGAGCGTGCCGGTGGTCATTTTGTCCCAGCTGAGCCGTGGGCCAGAGGCACGGTCGGACCACCGCCCGATGCTCTCCGACCTCCGCGAGTCGGGTGCGCTCGAGCAGGACGCGGACGTCGTGATGCTGTTGTTCCGGCCCGATCTGTACCCGGATGTGAAGCCGGAGGATGAGAACATCGCCGAGGTCAACATCGCGAAGCAGCGCAACGGCCCGACCGGCCTGGTCCGGCTCGCGTTCATGAAGTCCGAGACGCGCTTCGGCAACCTCGAAGCGCGACGATGAGCCGCGAGCGGCGCGGGGCGAAGGGGCCCCGCAAGCAAGCGGCGGGGAGCGGGGCGGGGGGCCCCCGCGACTAATAATGAGCGCGCGCTGCACATTCGCCCACGTCGACCTCGGCGCCCTCCAATCCAACTTCCGCGCCATTAGCGGCTTCCTTGAAGGTGGGGTCCGGCTTCAGCCGGGCCTCAGAACCCCCGGCATCGTCGGCGTTGTCAAAGCGAACGCCTACGGTCACGGCGCGCCGGCCGTCGCGCTCGCGCTGCAGGAGGCCGGGGCGAAGATTCTCGCGTGCGCCGATATCGAGGAGGCGATCGTGCTCCGCAAGGCGGGCGTCACCGCGGAGATTCTCGTCTTCGGCGCGCTCAGCGTCAGCGACGTTGACGGCGTGTTCGAGCACACGCTCACGCCGACGATTTCCACACCTGGCGCCGGACGATCTCTGCAGGCCGCGGCAGCGAAGCACGGTACGACGCTGGGCTGTCATCTGAAGATCGACACCGGCATGAACCGCCTGGGTTTGCGCTTCGACAACCTGGAGCACACGCTGCCCGAGCTGATCGCGAGCCGGAATCTCGACATCACCGCCGTGTATACGCACTTCGCTACCGCAGACGATCCCGATTGCGCGTTGTTTGAGACACAGCGCGAGCGCTTCGAGCAGGTTCTCGTCCGGCTCCCGCAGATGGGCGTCAACCCGCGCCTGCGCCATGCGGCAAACAGCGCCGCCACCCTGCGCGACTCGCGCGTCTGGTTCGACCTCGTGCGCCCGGGACTGATGATGTTCGGCGTGATTCCGCCTCCGCTCGCGTCCACCATCCCGCTGAAATCTGTGATGTCGCTGCGAAGCCGCGTGGTGGCGGTCAAGGGCGTGAGAGTGGACGAGATCGTGGGCTACGGCGGGCGGTGGACGGTGCCGAAGCCGGGCCGCATCGCGGTCGTGCCGGCCGGGTATGCCGACGGCCTCGATCGCCGGATGGCCGGTGCGTGCTCCGTGCTGATCCGCGGTACACGCGCGCCGATCGTCGGCGCTGTGAACATGGACATGATCACGGTCGATGTGTCGGACGTGAAGGTGGAAACGGGCGATGAAGTCGTCATCATCGGCGGGCAAGGCAACGATCGCATCGACGTCCGCGAGATCGCCGCCGCGATTGGCACGAACCCGTATGAAGTACTCTGCCGCGTGGGCACGCGCATCGAGCGGATCTATCAGAACGCTTAGAAGGCCCATAAATATGGTAAAGTATAAAACCATATGAAAACGACCATTGAATTGCCGGACGATCTCTTCATTGCGGCGAAGCGCCGGGCTGCAGAGGATCGGAGTACGCTGCGCGCGATCATCGAGCGCGGGCTGCGGGCTCAGCTCCGGCGGCCGCAGGTCGGTCGTACGCGCACCGGCAGGTCGACGATCCGGTGGGTGACCGTCGATGGTGGCGTGCCCCCTGGCGTCGACCTGGCAGATCGCGCGGCGATGCACGACTGGCTTCGCGCTCCAAGATGATTGCGATCGACACGAATCTCCTCGTGTACGCGCATCGGTCGCGCACACCTGAACATGCGCGGGCCCGGAGGGCGATCGCCCGCGCGGCCGCGGGAGACGACAGCTGGGGCATCGCCGCTGCCAGCCTTACGGAGTTCTGGGCGATTGCCACGCATCCCGCCTCGGAAGGCCGCCCGTCCACGCCGAGTCAAGCTGCGGCGTTCGTTCGCGCCCTGGTACAGGCCGGCGCGCAGGTCTGGCTCCCGGGACCCGGGTTTGGGGACCGCCTCCTGCAAATGGCGACCGATCTCGGCGTCATCGGCGCGCGCGTGTTCGATTTGCAGATCGCACTCACGGCGTTCGAAGGTGGCGCGACCGACTTGTGGACGCACGACGCTCGATTCGTGAAGTTCCCGGGACTGCGCCTGCACGACCCTCTCTAGATGCGTCGGCTTCAGGCTCTGGGCTTTTGGGCTCTTGGCCTGGCCAAAAGCCTGGAGTCCGAAGCCGGAAGCCAGACGATGTACTATCCCCCCAGTGAAACCGCCTAAGACCGTCTTCGCCTGCCAGGAGTGCGGCAGCCAGCACCAGAAATGGCTGGGGCGCTGCCCGGATTGCGGCGCATGGAATTCGCTTGCTGAAGAGCAGCCCGCGCCGCAGACCGCGCCCGCGGCGGCGAATCATCGCTACGGCCTCGTCTCCGGCGGCGCGTCGGCGAAGCTCTACAGCGACATTCAGACATCCGACGCCCCTCGCATGTCGTCGGGCATCGCCGAGTTTGATCGCGTGCTGGGCGGCGGCATCGTGCCCGGCGCCCTGGTGCTGCTCGGCGGCGAGCCCGGCATCGGCAAATCCACGCTGCTGCTCCAGGTGGCCGCGCACGTCGCGCGGAATGTCGGCCCGGTGCTCTACAGCTCGGGCGAAGAGTCCGAGCACCAGATCAAGCTGCGCGGCGAGCGCCTCGCCGTCGATCGGGCTCCGCTGTATCTGCTCGCCGAGACCTGCCTCGAGCGCATTCTGGAAGAGATCGAACGCCTCAAGCCCGCTCTCGTCATCGTCGACTCGATTCAGACGATTTTTTCCGCGCGCTTCCAGTCCGCGCCGGGAAGCATCGGGCAGGTGCGCGAGGTCGCGACGCACCTGCTGTTTGCCGCCAAGGGCCGCAACGTGCCGATCGTTCTGGTCGGACACGTCACGAAGGACGGCAACCTCGCCGGCCCGAAAGCGCTCGAGCACGTCGTCGACACCGTGCTGTATTTCGAAGGGGAGCGCCATCACGCACACCGCGTCGTCCGCGCCTTCAAGAATCGGTTCGGTGCCGCCAGCGAGCTGGGTGTCTTCGAGATGACCGCCACAGGATTGCGCGAAGTGCCGAATCCCTCGCAGTTGTTCCTCGCGGAGCGATCGATCGGCAAACCCGGCTCCGCCGTACTGTGCTGCATCGAAGGCTCGCGTCCGATACTTGTGGAAGTGCAAGCCCTCGTCAGCAGCAGTACGTTCGGCAACGCCCGGCGCATGGCGAGCGGCATCGATCAGCAGCGCCTTTCTCTGCTGCTCGCCGTGCTCGAGAAGCGCGCCGGACTTCACTTGCTCGGCGACGACGTCTACGTGAACGTCGCCGGAGGGATGAGCATCGATGAGCCGGCCGCGGATCTGGGCGTGGTCGCGGCTGTCGCGTCGAGCGTGAAGAATCGCGCAGTCGGGTCGAGCACCGCCGTGTTCGGCGAGGTCGGGCTGGGCGGAGAAGTGCGCGCCATCACGCAGCCAGCGCTCCGGCTGCGCGAAGCGGCGCGCATGGGTTTTGAACGGTGTATTGTTCCGCTCGCCAACGCGGATCTTCCGACATCCGAGCGTCCCGCCAACTGCGAGCTCGTCGGCGTCAGAACAGTGGACGAGGCTTTGCAGGCGCTACTACAATGACCTGCCTATGAGGTGGGGAGTCGTCGCCCGCATCGCGTTCGTCGCCGTGGTGGCGTATTGCGCCCAGGCGCTGCGTCCGCTCGGCAGCGCGACGCTGCCGAACATCGCTGTTGGTGCGGCCCTCGCCGGGTTCATCGTCTTCCTCGAAGATCGTCTCCGGCACACACCACTCGCGAACATCGTCGGTGCACTCGTCGGCGGCACCGTCGGTCTGTTGCTCGCGCGATTGATCGGCGACGCGCATTTATGGGCGAACGCCGAGAATCCCGGTGTCATCTTCCTCCACACGCTCATCCTCCTCGCCTTGCCCTATATGGGCCTGATGCTCGGCGCGAAGTCGGGAGAGTGGCTGGACCCCGGGCGGCTCGCCGGCCTGTTCAGCCCGCGTTCGCAGCCGCAGCGCCGCTACAGGATTCTGGATACGAGCGTCATCATCGACGGACGCATCGCGGACATCTGCGAGACCGGGTTTGTGGATGGGACGCTGGTCGTGCCGCAGTTCGTGCTGAAGGAGCTGCAGCAGGTGGCCGACTCCGCCGACTCGCTCCGGCGCAACCGCGGCCGTCGCGGCCTCGACATCCTGCAGCGCATTCAGAAGATGGCCGGGCTCGACGTCATCATTTCCGACGCCGATTTTCCCGACGTCAAGGAAGTCGACCTCAAGCTGATCGAGCTCGCCAAGACGCTTCAGGGAAAAATCGTCACTAATGACTTCAACCTCAATAAGGTCGCCCAGCTCCGCGGCGTCGAGGTGCTCAACATCAACGAGCTCGCCAACTCGCTGAAGCCCGTCGTGCTTCCGGGTGAGACGATGAAAGTGTTCATCCTGAAGGAAGGCAAGGAATACAACCAGGGTGTGGCCTACCTGGACGACGGGACGATGGTCGTCGTCGACAACGCGCGATCGATGATTGGCAAGACGATCGACGTCGTGGTGACGAGCGTGCTCCAGACGACCGCCGGGAAGATGATTTTCGGCCGCTTCATCGACGCCAACGCACAGCCGACCCCGATTGATCGAGAGGGTGGACGCCGCGCAAGGCAGCAGTGATCCCGCCTTTCCACTGGTGGCGCACCGTCTTCTACCTCATCCCCGCCATTTCGATCTACACCATCGTGCTCGGCACCCTGTCGATCCTGTCCACCTTCGTCGATCGAAAAGGACACGCGGCGCACCGGTGCGCGCGCGCGTGGGCGTGGCTGATACTCGCGACGACCGGCGTGGACGTGAGCGTACGCGGCCTCCAGCGCGTGAAGCCCGGTGAGACCTACGTGTTCATCTCGAATCACCAGAGTATCTACGACATCCCGGTGATTTTTGCGTCGCTGCCGTTTCAGCTGCGCATCATCGC
>JANNJO010000033.1:0-5414 GCA_031395755.1 Acidobacteriota bacterium | reverse complement strand
AAATACGCACAGCTGGTGTCCTCGGCGTCATTGGGCGCGATTACGTAGGGGACTGAACAGGAAAGCGATCACTTCAAGATCCGGAGCGTAAGCGACGGCAGCGCGTGGGGGTGAGGCCCCACGCGAACTAAAGAATGAGAGTACGAGTATGAAACGCACTGGAGCGCAGATTGTTTGGGAATGTCTCGTGCGGCAGGGAGTGACCGACATCTTCGGGTATCCCGGCGGCGCCATTCTTCCGACGTATGACGCGATGCTGGATTATCCCATCCGGCACATTCTCGTTCGACACGAGCAGGGCGCGACGCACATGGCCGACGGCTATGCGCGCGCGAGCGGCAGGGTCGGCGTCGCGCTCGCGACCTCGGGGCCCGGTGCGACGAACATGGTGACGGGGATTGCGACGGCGATGATGGATTCCTCGCCGATCGTCTGCATCACCGGCCAGGTCGGCAGCAAGCTGGTCGGCTCAGACGCGTTCCAGGAATCGGACGTCACCGGCGTGACGCTCCCGATTACCAAGCACAACTACCTCGTGACGCGTGCCGACGACATCGCGGCGACGTTCCGCGAGGCGTTCGAGATCGCAGCCTCTGGCCGTCCCGGTCCCGTGCACATCGACATCACGAAAGACGCGCAGCAATCCTCCTGCGAGTTCGACTGGGACAGCGCTGCTCCGAAGAAGCCAGCGTTCCGGCCCGACTGGAGCGCGCGGCCCGAGGAGTTCCAGCGCGCCCTCGAGCTGATCAACACCGCCGAGCGGCCGCTGATTCTCGCGGGCCACGGCATCATCCTCTCGGGCGCGATGGACATCGTCCGCGCGTTCGCCGAGAAGGCGAACATCCCGGTGTCGCCGACGCTGCTCGGCATCGGCGGTTTCCCGGCATCGCATCCACTGAACCTCGGCATGATGGGGATGCACGGTGAAGCGTGGGTGAACTCGGCGATTCAGCAGGCAGACCTGCTGCTGGCATTCGGGATGCGGTTCGACGACCGCGTCACCGGCAACCTGAAGACCTACGCGCTGAACGCGAAGAAGATCCACATCGACATCGACGCCGCCGAAATCAACAAGAACGTGCGCGCCGAGGTCGGCATCGTGGGCGACCTGAAAGAGTCGCTCGAAGTGTTGATGCCCGGTGTGAAAACGGGCGATCGCTCCAGGTGGATCGCGCACATTCAGGAGCTGAAGGGCGACTCGGCGGTTCGCGACATTCAAAACCTGCCCGACAGCGGCCATCTGTATGCGGCGCACGTCATCAACGACCTGTGGCGCGCGACCAACGGCGACGCCATCATCGTGACCGATGTCGGCCAGCACCAGATGTGGGAGGCGCAGTACTACCATCACGACAAGCCGCGATCGCTCATCACGTCGGGCGGGCTGGGCACGATGGGCTTTGCGCTGCCGGCGGCGATCGGGGCCAAGCTGGCGTGTCCCGACAAGGAAGTGTGGGTGGTCGTCGGCGACGGCGGCTTCCAGATGACGATGTGCGAGCTTGCAACGATCGTGCAGGAGCAGATCGATATCAACGTGGCGATCATCAACAACGGGTACCTCGGCATGGTGCGCCAGTGGCAGGAGTTCTTCTACGAGCGGCGGTACGCGGCCACGCCGCTGCTCAATCCGGACTTCAAGAAGCTGGCGGAGGCCTTCGGCCTTCCGGCGCAGACGGTCACGATGCGCTCGGAAGTGATCCCGGCGGTGGAAGCGGCGCGCAGCAACCGGAAGACGGTGGTCATCGACTTCAAGGTCGAGCAGGAAGACACCGTGTATCCGATGGTGCCGGCCGGCGCGGATCTCGACGCGATGATTAGACGTCCCAGCCCGTCGCCGATTATTGAAACGGGAGCAGACGTTCTGTAACTCAGAGGAAATAATGATTACGACATTTGCGATTCTCGTGGAAAACAAACCTGGCGTGCTGACGCGCGTGTCGTCGCTGTTCCGGCGCCGCGCGTTCAACATCGAGTCGCTCACGGTCGGGCACACGGACCGCCCCGGCGTCTCGCGCATGACGATCGTCGTCGATACCGACGAGCTTGGCGCGCGCCGCATCGAGGCGCACATCTACAAGCTGGTGAACGTGCTGCGCGTCGAGAACATCACGCTCGCGCCGGCGGTGTTCCGCGATCTGGCCATGATCAAAGTGGCGGCGTCCGCGGAATCGCGCACGCACATCATGCAGCTCGTCGATGTGTTCCGCGCCCGGGTTGTGGACGTGGCGCCCGACTCGCTCATCATCGAAATCACCGGGACAGAAGACAAGATCGATGGTCTGCTGGAAGTGCTGCGACCGTACGGGGTCATGGAAATGGTCCGTACGGGCCGGGTCGCCATGTCGCGCGGCCTGCGCAGCACCGCGGCGCCACAGGGCGAAGCGGCCGCCGGCCCGGCGGAAGACGAAAACGTATTTCACTCGGTGTAGAAATCCCTAACCACTAATCCCCAATCCCGACAAGGATCACTCATGGCAGCGAAGATGTACTACGACAACGACGCAGATCTCGCGCTCATTCGCGCGAAAAAGGTGGCCATCATCGGCTACGGCTCGCAGGGGCACGCCCACGCGCTGAATCTGAAGGACAGCGGCGTTCAGGTGAAGGTGGGGCTCGCGGCCAACAGCAAGTCCAGGGCGAAGGCCGAGGGGCACGGGCTCTCCGTCACGACACCCGCGGAAGCGGCCAGGTGGGCCGATGTCGTGATGATCCTGGTGCCCGACACGACGGCGCCAGCCGTCTACGCCGAGATCGAGCCGCACATGACCAAGGGCAAGATGCTGATGTTCGCGCACGGCTTCAACATCCGTTTCGGCACGGTGAAGCCGGCGAAGGACATCGACGTCACGATGATCGCGCCAAAGGCGCCCGGCCACCGCGTGCGCGAGCTGTACGTCGAGGGGGGCGGCACGCCGGCGCTCATCGCCGTCGAGCAGGACGCGACCGGCCACGCGAAAGCGCTTGCGCTGTCGTACGCGAAGGGCCTCGGCGTGACCCGCGCCGGCGTCATCGAGACCACGTTCACCGAAGAAACCGAAACCGACTTGTTCGGGGAGCAGGCGATTCTCTGCGGCGGCACGAGCGCGCTCGTCAAGGCGGGCTTCGAGACGCTGGTGAAGGCGGGTTACCAGCCCGAGGTCGCGTATTTCGAGTGTCTCCATGAGCTCAAGCTCATCGTCGACCTGATGTATCGAGGCGGGATCAACTACATGCGCTATTCAATCAGCGACACGGCAGAGCAGGGCGACTACGTCGCTGGACCGCGCATCGTCACCGACGAGACGAAGAAGGCGATGCAGAAGCTGCTCGACGAGATCAAGGACGGGACGTTCGCGAAGGACTGGATCAGCGAGAATCAGACCGGGCGGCCGACATTCAACAAGACCCGGGCCTCCGAGCAGGATCATCAGATCGAGCGGGTGGGGGCGGAGCTTCGCAGCATGATGCCGTTTCTCGACCCGGTGACGATCAAGCCGGGGCAGTAAGGCGCCCAGGGATTAGCGATTAGGGTTTAGGGATTGGGGATGAGTACGCAGAGAGCAGAGACGGAGCCAGCGCAGCAAGTCGACGGGGTTGGGCGAGCGCCGCTGAACGTCGCGATCGTCGGATTCGGCACCGTGGGCCGCTCTGTGGCCAAGGTGTTGTCGAGCGGCATTCACCCCGCCCTGCGCCTGACCGCGATATGCAATCGCGGCGTCGAGCGGAAAAAAGTGGACTGGGTGCCGGCGGCCGTCCAATGGACCGACAGCATCGACGCGGTGGTTCGCTCCGACGCCGACATTGTCGTCGAGTTGATGGGCGGCCTGGAGCCGGCCGGCGATCTCATCAGGCGCTCGCTGCAGGCGCGCAAGTCCGTCGTGACCGCGAACAAGCAGCTGATTTCGACGCACGGCGTCGACCTGCTCGCGCTGGCTCGCCGCGAGAAACGCGAGCTGCTGTTCGAGGCGTCGGTTGCGGGCGGCATCCCGATCGTTCGCGCGGTCCGCGAGGGCCTGGCCGGCGACCGTCTGCTTCGCATCGCGGGCATCCTCAATGGCACGTGCAACTACGTCCTCACAAGGATGGACAGCGCGGGCCTCTCCTTCGCGGAGGCGTTGAAAGAGGCGCAGGCGCTCGGCTTCGCGGAGGCCGATCCCACGGCCGACGTCGACGGCTACGATGCGCGCGCGAAGATCGCGATTCTGATCGCCGTCGGCCTGGGATGCCAGGTCGATCCCGAACACATTCCCTGTCGCACGATTTCATCGATCGAACGCATCGATTTCATCTACGCGCGGAAGCTCGATTGCACCATCCGTCAGGTGTCGTGGGCGGAGCGCGCGCCAGGCCCCGACGCGCAGCTGTTCGCGTCCGTGCGTCCCGTGCTGGTTTCACTGTCGTCGCCGCTGGCCCGGGCGCAGGGCAGCCAGAACCTGGTGGCTGTCCAGGGAGAATTCGGCGGGGAAACCACGTATTCGGGATTTGGCGCCGGCGGCGACCCGACGGCGGTTGCGGTGGTGTCGGATCTGATGTCGATCGCGCGGTCGGGACTCGGCGCGGAGATGCATCTCGTCCAGGAAGTGGAGGGATCGGTCGAGGTGGGTACCGACTTTACGGCCCCGCACTATGTCCGCTTCACGGTAGCCGACCGTCCGGGTATCATTGCTTCGCTGGCTGCGCGCCTGTCCGCGCACGGTATCAACATCGACGCGGTGCTGCAGCTTCCCGGCCACGACAAAGCTGAACTGCCGTTCGTGATGACGCTGGAAGCATGCCCGGTGTCCGTGCTGGATGCCGCGCTCGGTGAAATCAACGCGCTGCCGTTTCACGTGAAGTGGCCGCTGGCGGTGCCGATTCTGTAGGTGAAGGAGATATGGGTTACGTAACCGGTCTGCAGTGCCACCTGTGCAAGGCGATGTTCCCTGCGCAGGCGCTGTGGGTCTGCGACAAATGTCTGGGCCCGCTCGAAGTCGTCTACGACTACGGGAAGGTCAAGAAGGACATGAGCCGCGAGAAGATTGAGTCGCGCCCGAAGAGCCTGTGGCGCTACCGGGAACTGCTGCCGATCGACGGCGAGCCGCGCACCGGCCACTACTCGGGGTACACCCCGCTGGTGAAGGCCGATCGCCTCGCGAAGAAGCTCGGCGTCCGCGAGTTGTACTTGAAAGACGACTCCGTCAACCATCCGACCTTCTCGTACAAGGATCGCGTCGTATCGGTCGCCGCGACCCGTGCCGTCGAGCTTGGGTTCAACGTCTTTGGCTGCGCCTCCACCGGCAATCTCGCCAACAGCGTATCGGCGCATGCGGCGCGCCTCGGGCTGCGGTGCTATGTCTTCATCCCGCACGATCTGGAAGCCAGCAAGATTCTGGGCTCGGCCATTTACGACCCGCAGGTCGTCGCCATCAAAGGCAACTACGACGATGTGAACCGGC
>JANNJO010000018.1:0-6902 GCA_031395755.1 Acidobacteriota bacterium | reverse complement strand
CCGCGCATCTCGATGATGGAGCAAAAACTGCAGTCGTACGTGCAGCCCCTCGAGGTTTCGACGACATCCACCTGGCGGCCCAGCATCGTATAGCCGTCGAGGACCCGCGCCGCGCGGTTGGGTAAGCGGAGTGGATTCGACCTGAGGTTCGTAATCGTCCGGTCCGGCCCATGAACCCAACCGCTCGGGGTTCGAGAGGACAGGCCCGCGATCGACGGAACAGGTCCGCCGGCATCGAGCGCGCGAAGCAGCTCACACAGCGTCTGCTCTCCTTCCCCGCGGACGAGAAAATCGACGTCGGCGCACGGCTCGTACGACGCCGGGGCGAGGCTCGGATCGTACCCCCCAGCGACAATCCGGGTCGCCGGTCGAAGATGCCGGAGGAGCCGCGCGATCTTGAAGGCCGTTGCTCGCTGAAACGTCATGACCGATAAACCGACGACATCAGGCTGGCACTCCCGCATCAAACGTTCGATGGTGGGGATGACGCGGGACTGGACCAGGATGAGGTCGGCAATCGCGACCTGGTGATGCGGATCAATGTTGCCGGCCAGTGACGACAGGGCGCCGTTGGGCATCCTCACGACGATCGAGGGCATGTGCTCGAAGGAATCCGGCATTGAGAGCAGGAGCACGTTCATGAGGGCCTCGCTGTTATGCAGTCACCGTTGTGCGGCCGGCCACACCGGACTGGTCAGCTCGATCCGCCATGGGGGCCCTCCCAGGTAGAGCGGTCCTTCCGACTTCACGAACGCCGGCGCCGGGCCCTCGAGAATCCAGACATGATTATCGGGCGGCTGTTTGCCGACGAGCGGCGCGAGCAGACCCGCCAACCCGCCGATCTCTGCCTTCACCACGTAGTGCGTGACACGGCGATCTGAGCCCGCAGTCGAAAGCGATTCAGAACCCGCAGCCGAGATCGCCAGCTTCACCAGGCGAGGTTTGGGCGTGGCGGCGACGTAGGAAACCGTCGACGGCACGGTTTTGGCGCTTAGATTTTTCAAGAGCACAATCATCATGCCGTTGGCGACGTCGGTAGGCAGGTCGAGCTTCTCGTCTTCCACGCTTTCCCTGCCGTCGTGATCGCTGTAGCGCGTCTTCGCACGGCCGGTCTGTGCGTCGATCGCCATGTCGAGGGACACGGAGAACGTCGGGCCCTTCTGTACCAGGTGATAGGTCAAGAGCCGGAAATAATTGCTCTGGGAAAACACCGTCGTTTCATCGTGAACCGAGCCATCTGTGAAACGGAACACGACCTGGCTGGTGACCCGGCCAACGCGAGCTACTTCGATCAGGTCTCCATTTGCCAGGACCTTTCCGTCAAGGCTTCGCAGAACGAGGGAGGCGCGGGCTGACCCTTCGACGTAGCGCACGGCAACAGGCTCCGCGGGCAAAGTAGCGGGCCCGAGAAGCGCCAGACACGCCAGCCATCCTGCGAGAAATGGGATTCTGCCCCTCGTGCTGAGCCTCATCGCACACTTTTTAGCACACATCGCTCATCCGGCAAGAGCTATGGCAAGCGCGGCGGATTCGGCACTCCCGGCACGGGGACCGGAATTGGGATCGGTGGAACGAGAGGCTTGGACGGAGACTCCACCACCCATCTGAACGTTGGTCTGCTGATTTCCATCCGACGCTGTCGCGGTTACCGAGTAATTTCCCGCGGAGCCTGCGTCAAGAGTTCCAGAAATGAGTCCGCTGGACGGGTCTACCGACAGGGAGGGCGGCAAGCCGGTTACGAGGTACGTGACCGGGTCTCCGTCGGGATCGCTGGCGATCAACTGCAGCCTCGGGGAACTACCAGCGGTGCTTGTCTGTGTGCCCGGATTCTCGAGGGTTGGTGGCGTGTTGGTAACAGTAATGGAAACCTGATTAGAAGGCGGCCCCTCGAAGTGAGACGAATCGTAGGCCCTGACAACAAAGTAGTACGCCGATCCCGGCAATACGTCGACTTGGTGCGCGGTGACATTCCCTACATCGGCGTTGAACGCGAAGACGCCATCGCCGCCGCCATCAGGCGCCGTATCCCAATAAAGCGTGTAGCCGGCCGTGATTCCGTCGGTATTCGCGTCCCACCTAGCCGTGAGAGTCCGAGCATCTGCCGTCGAAGCGGAAAAAAGAAGGGAACTTACAAAAACGAGTCCGATGGAGCGAGTCACTCTGTCACAGTAGTAACGACTGCAAAACTCAGCCCATGTTCGGCGGTCTGTCGCAAATAGCGTTATCAGGACGAACAACGTTCAACACATCGGTTGCCTTTACACGCGTTACGGTGTTAGACGCAGGTCAGCGACGCGCGGGCGATAGCCGGAACGCGGCCATCTCCTCGCCATTGCGCACCAACAAGACGTCGCCGACCAGCACCGGGTGGTTCCACGTCTTGCCCTCGATCGCGGCGACGCGCGCGAGCTCCGTGAATTTGTCGGGGGTCGCCGACACGAGCGCCAGCTCGCCGTCTTCCGACAGCACGAGCAACAGGTTCTGAGCAGGTAACACGACGAGCTGGCCGTGCCCGTAGCGTCCACCCTTCCACTTGCGCGCGCCGTCCTCGAGATCGATGCACGCGAGGATGCTGCCGTCGAAGCCGAAGGCGTGGCCCTGGTGAACGACGAAGTCGTTGAAGTACGGCTTCAACCCTGTCGACATCCAGCGCTCTTTCGCGATCCATCCGCCGGGCTCGTGCGCGACGGTGACGCGGAGCATGCCCGTCTTGTCCGCGAGCCCGGAGCCACTGCCGATCAGGAGGTCGCCGCCCGCGAGCACCGCAGGCTGCACGATGCTATCGCCCGCCCACGCGTGCGTCCAGAGCACGGTGCCGTCAGAAGGGGAGACGCCGATCGCGCCCGGTCCGTTCACCAGCACGATCTGCGCGACTCCGTCGATCGTCGACAAGTGCGGCGAGCTGTAGCCCCACCCGCCCTTCGGGCCGAACCAGCGCGGTTTTCCGGTGGCGAGATCGTAGGCGGCGAGGGATCCAGCAGTCGCGGCGATGACGACGTCACCGACCACCAGCGGCGAACTCGCGATGCCCCAGTCCGGGACCTTCCTGCCGGTATCGGATGCCGCGTTGCGCGACCAGAAGACGGAGCCGTCACGGGCGTCGAGCGCGTTCAGGATTCCTGTTCCACCGAGTGTGTAGACGCGGCCGTTGCTGAGGGTCGGCGTCGCGCGCGGGCCGGCGCCGGCATTCGACTCCCAGAACCGGACCGGGTCGCGGTGTTTCCATACCGGCTCGCCGGTTTTCAGGTTGTAGGCAGACACGATCTCGTCCTCACCGCGCTGCTCCTGCGTGAAAAAGCGATCGCCGGAGACGGCGAAGGATGACCAACCTGGTCCGATCGGCCGGCGCCACAGCTCGACCGGCGGTGTGCGAGACCAGTCCGTGTCGATCCGCACCCCGCGAATGACGCTGTCGCGCCCCGGTCCACGGAAGCCGGGCCAGGCGGCGTCCCCGGCAGTGTCCATCTCGCCAGTTGCGGCCAGGCCGCGCTTCTCAGGAATCTCCGCGACTGGCGGAACTGGCAGGGGAGTCGTCACCGGCTCGCTGGGCTGAATCGTAATAAGCCGTTGTTCCGCTGTCGGCGTCCATCGCCATTCGAAATCCGAACCGGCGTCGCCGGTAATACCATTGGTCCGGACAAGCGTCAACGTTCCGCACGCGAGCAGAATGACGGCGACCATCGACGCGCGCCGACGCCCGATCGA
Organism: Acidobacteriota bacterium; assembly: GCA_031395755.1. Classification (GTDB taxonomy): domain Bacteria; phylum Acidobacteriota; class Vicinamibacteria; order Vicinamibacterales; family JAMQPK01; genus JAMQPK01. The sequence goes on along the minus strand of JANNJO010000018.1, from coordinate 3,197 downwards.
AAGGTCGCGCCCGACCGCGGCCCACGCAACAAGGGCAAGGCTCAGGACGGGCGCGGCGTAGACGAACAGCATGAATCCCATCATCCCGTTCGCAATAGACTCGTGAACGAGACGTGATGTAGCAGCCACCGCGACGATCACCAAGACGATCGCGCCCACCCGCTCCGGCCAGGCCGCGCGGCTGAAGAACAACCACCAGAGCGCGACGATCAACGCTCCGGCGAGTCCGCCAATCACCGCGGTGCCGCCCTGGCCGGGAGCGAAGATGGGAAGGCCGAACATAACCAGCCACTGCAGCACCACAGCGAGCACGCCGGGCCACAGCCGGAGTGGCTTCCGAGGAGATGAATGTTCTAGGCTCATAAGTGGCTCATGACTTTCTGTTCCGGCCTGGTCCGCAGCTGGATTGAAAAGATCTGCAAGCGGCATCATATTCCGACCCCGGGTCCGGGTTCTGGCCTGTTCAACGGGTGGCCGCCGCCTTCAGTCGGCCGTGTGTCCTATTTGAGCCAATGCGACTGGCTGGCAGCGAGAACATAGAAGACGGGCAGATACGCGAAGAAGCGATTAACCTCCGCGCACGTCGATCGAGGTCGAGCCCGCACACAGAAAAACGGGCGGGCCTGTAAACAGGACCCTCCCTTCGGGCGGCTCAAGGCTTCTGCTGGATGGATTCCAGGTAGTTGACCAGCGCCGCGATCTTGTCGGGTGTGGTATCCGGGCCATCGGAGCTTCTACCAAACGCATCGCCCCACACCGGCATGTCCCCTCCGCCATGCCCCGACAGCGGTTTGCGGCCGTCGATAATCCTCGAAACCATTTCGGCCGAGAAGACCGCGCCATTCCTCCGAGCCAGCAACGTGAGATTAGCCGGCGGTTTGCGGAGCATCGCTGCCAGCGGCCCATCTCCTGTCGCGCCCGCTCCATGGCACGTTGCGCAGTAACGGCTGAACATTTCCGCCCCACCGAACCTCTGCTGCGTCGGTTGACTCGCGCTTTGGGCCCATGTGTTTGCTGCGACGAGGGCGATCAGCCCGCCTGCAATCACCAAACGAGTTGCGAAGCTCTTCATATGACTCTCCTGCTTCCGGATGAGGCAAGGGCGGTACCATCGCAATCGCGAGTTTTGCGGGGGTTTTCGCGTTGGAACGCTGGCGTTGCTGGGAGGAGCACGAATTTTTCCGCGGTGTGGGTAATCTTACCCAGTGCAGGGGGATCCGAAGATACACGAGATCCGCGCGGGACAGTTCGATGTGCAAGCCGGCTTCGAGCATTGGCTCATCAAGTTCGACGGCGTTGGAGCGGACGAACGGCTTGGCATCAGCCGCGACTACGGCCGCAGTGAAGGGGATTCGCGACCACCAGCAACGGGACGGGACGCTGGACAACGCCCTGCTTCGGTGCTAAAAGAAGACATCTGAAATACGGTCATTAGAAGTCATAAAGTGACGGTAGTCCATCCGGAGGTCTGTATGAAAATGTTGCCGCGGGTTCCTGCCATCGTATTCCTAGCCGTCGCTTCGCTCTTACTTTCGTTCGCTCACGCGCGTGGCCAGGTGACCACCGCCACGCTGTACGGCGTCGTTCGCGACAGTTCCGGAGGAATCCTGCCGGGCGTGAACGTCACTGTGACTCATCAGGGCACCAACCTGACGAGGGAAACGGTGACGGATGGCCGCGGGGAATTTGCGCTGCCCGCCCTTCCTGCGGGCCCGTATGCGATCAAGATCGAGCTTGCGGGGTTCAAGACCTACACCAGCTCGGGATTGAAGCTCGGCGCGGGTCAAGAAGTGCGGCAGACCTACCCACTCGAAGTGGGCGCGCTGGCAGAGACGGTCACGGTCGTGGAATCCGCGCCGCTTATTCAGACGACCTCGACCGCGCAGATCCAGACCATAGGCGCCGAGGTGCAGGAGATCCCGGTCTCGCGGCGGAATCTGCAGAACGTCGTCCTGCTGGGCTCGGGTATCAGCTCGACCGACGGCGCCGTTGGGGGCGGCCGCGCGTTCCGCGTGAACGGCGTGGGCGACGGCGGCAGCGCCATCACGGTGGATGGCAGCAGCGCACAGACGAACCCCGAGAACCGGGGCTTTGGCAACTACGGCGGCCAGAACCAGATTGAAATCATGAGCATCGAGGCGGTTGCCGAGGTGCAGGTCGTCAAGGGCGTCCTGTCCGCGGAGTACGGCGGCTCGATCGGCGGGCAGGTCAACATGATCACCCGGTCGGGGACCAACCAGTTCCACGGGTCGCTGCTGGAAAACTTCCAGAGCGAGAAGTTCTCGTCGCGGGATCCGTTTCTGCCTGCCACGACCGCCAAACCCGGCATCAAGTTCAACCAGTACGGCGGCTCGATCGGCGGGCCCATCCTGCGAAACCGGGTCTTGTTCTTTGCCACCTATGAGGGGTATCGCGAGGAGTCGGGCCGGACGGTGCAGGGGAACGTGCCGACGCAGGCGACGCGCGATCGCATCCTGGCGGCGCTGCCGTTTCCCGAGACGAGGATCGTGCTCGCCGACCTGCCGCTGCCGAATCAGCCGATCAACGACGTCATCGGGCGGTATACGGACGCCAAGAGCTTCAACCGGGACGATAACACGTTCCTGGGGAAAGTGGATTTCGAGGCCGGCACCGGCCGGCTGTCGGTGACCGCCGCGCGGATGCGGCCGTTTGCCTCGCAACCGCGCCTCAACCTCAACAACAGCCAGGACTACACGAACGGATCGAAGCGCGTCTCGACACAGTACGTGCTCACGAAGAGTAATTGGGTCTCCGAAAGCCGGTTCGGCTGGAACCGCAATTCGCTCGATCGCGTGGACCAGTTCTGGACCGTGGAGTCGCCCACGCGAGGGCCGCAGCCAGAGCTCGACAACGTGCGCAAGCGGATCGGAAGCTTCTCGGTGTCGGGCCTGTTCGGCACCGGGGAGACCGAGATCCTCGGCTTGACCTACGACGCGTACAACCTGGACCAGAAGGTGACCCGGCTCGCGGGCGCCCACGCGATCAAGTTCGGGTTCCGCTGGGCCCGCGAGATCGGCTACAAGTCGAATCCGCAGTCAAACCGGTTCACCTACGCCAGCCTCAATGACCTGCTGGCGAACCAGCCGACCGACTTCCTGCTCTCGATGGGCAACCCGCCGCATCGGGCGTGGGTCGACCAGTTCGGGGGCTTCATCCAGGACGACTGGCGGGTCAAC
>JANNJO010000014.1:0-1850 GCA_031395755.1 Acidobacteriota bacterium | reverse complement strand
ATCACCGTCCCTGGACTGAGGCGGACGCGATAATAGTTGCCGAGAGGCGGGTAGAGTTCGTCCAACACGGGTCGCGGCGGACGCTTGAACCGGACCAGCACTTCCGTTGCGGTGACGGGTAAGCACTTGCCGACGCGCACGTAAAACGGCACGCCTTCCCACCGCTCATTGTCGATGTGAAAACGGATGGCAGCGAACGTCTCGACTTGGGAGTCGGGAGCCACGCCGGGCTCGCCTCGGTAACCGCGGAACTGCCCGCGCACGACATCGGACGGGTCAAGCGTCTGGACTGCCTTTAGCAACCGTTCGCGCTCGTCACGCCGGGCCTCAGGGTCTTTGCCGGCCGGGCATTCTTCAGCGAGACAGGCGATCACCTGAAGCATGTGGTTCTGCACCACGTCGCGTATTGCCCCCGTCTCTTCGTAAAATTTCCCGCGGCCGCCCACGCCCATGCTCTCGGCCATGGTAATCTGCACGCTTTCGATGTGTTGGTTATCCCAGCCAGCTTCGATCAATGGGTTGGCGAACCGGAAGTAGATAAGATTCTGGACCGGTTCCTTGCCGAGATAGTGGTCGATGCGGAAGATGGCTTGCTCGGGAAAGTGGGCGTGAAGCGTGCGGCTCAGCTCTCGGGCAGAGGCGAGGTCGCGGCAGAAGGGTTTCTCCACGACCACGCGGGCAGCCTTGGCGTCGCCCGATTTCGCCAGCCCCTCGGCGACTGTGGTGAAAGCGCTGGGCGGAATGACCAGATAGTATAACGGCCGTTGGGCGGTGCCGAGGGCCTTGCGTAGGTTCGCAAAAGTCGCCGGGTCGCCATAGTCGCCGGCGATGTAACCCAACAGGGAGCAAAGCTTCGCGAACGCCCCCGGGTCCGGGTCACCGTGCTTTTCGAGGCTGTCTTTTACCCGTGCTTTGAACTGGTCGAGCGTCCATTTGGACCGACCCACGCCGATGACAGGCATATCGAAGTGACCGTCCCGGATCAGCGCCTGCAGGGCCGGGAATATCTTCTTATGCGCCAGGTCGCCGGTGGCGCCAAACAAGACGAACGCATCGGAATGGGGGGCAGTCACCAGGAACTTTCCGTTTGGGGCGTGAATGGTAGAAGAAGGACTACCTACCTGCCCCACCGCCTTGGCCTGAATGATTTCAGAAACTGCCATTGTGTCGCTCCCTGGTATATAGTTAAACCTCGATGATCACCTTGAGCGCTCGCGTGTCGGCGGCGTGTGCGAAGGTTTCGTAGGCATCAAGGATGCGGTCGAGCTTGAAGCGATGCGTTATCAGGAGCTTGGGGTCGAGCTTGTGAGACCGCACAACATTGAGCAGCATCGGAGTGCTGACGGTATCGACGAGCCGCGTGGTGATCGTGATGTTACGGTCCCACAATTGCTCCAAATGTAGATCCACTTTCTTTCCATGCACCCCGATGTTGGCGATGGTGCCGCCCGGCGCAATAAGTTTTTGGCACAACTCGAAAGTAGCCGGAATGCCCACCGCCTCGATGGCGGTATCGACGCCGCGCTCGCCGGTCAACTTCATGACCGTCTCTGCGGCCTTGCCATCGGCGCTGTTGATTGCCGCCGTGGCACCGAATCGCTTTGCTACTTCCAGGCGATTGTCGTCGAGATCGATCATAATGATCTCGGCTGGCGAGTAGAACTGGGCGGTGAGCAGCGCGGCGAGCCCGATCGGCCCGGCTCCGACGATCGCCACGGTATTGCCTGGCTCAACCTTGCCATTAAGGACGCCGCACTCGAATCCGGTCGGCAAGATGTCGCTTAGCATCACCAGCGCCTCTTCGTCCGCGCCATCGGGAATGGGATGAAGGCTTGTATCCGCATAGGGGA
>JANNJO010000495.1:0-7860 GCA_031395755.1 Acidobacteriota bacterium | reverse complement strand
CCAGGCGGAACAGCGCGATTACGCCCTCCTGCGCGAGCTGAACACCAGGCCCCGCACCACCTATCTCGCCGCTATCACCGAATTCAACCCGGACCTGAGCGACAAATAATGACGCCGGATCCGGATACACGAGCCCCTAAGGAAACGCGCATGCCCATTGCCGGGGCCGCGCGTGCGGCGGTGCCGGTTATCGCGCCCGGCCACAATTTCGCGACCGTCACCGACAAGATCAGCGCGATCGTTCTCACGCGCAGAACGTCGCTCGGCTGGTGGCTCGGGTTCGCCATCGCGTTCGCGCTGACCAACATCCTGCTCGTCTCCATCGGCTATCTCGTAGTGGTGGGCGTAGGGGTGTGGGGCATCAACCATCCTGTCGCGTGGGGTTTTGCCATCGTCAACTTCGTCTGGTGGATCGGCATCGGCCACGCCGGCACGCTGATCTCGGCGATTCTCCTGCTCTTCAAGCAGACCTGGCGAACATCGATCAACCGGTTCGCCGAAGCGATGACGCTGTTCGCCGTCGCGTGCGCCGGCCTCTTCCCGATTCTGCATCTCGGACGCCCCTGGCTTGGGTACTGGCTGTTCCCGTACGAGAACACGATGAACGTGTGGCCGCAGTTCCGCAGTCCGCTCGTGTGGGACGTGTTCGCGGTGTCGACCTATGCGACGGTGTCGCTGCTGTTCTGGTTCGTCGGCCTCATTCCCGACCTCGCGACGCTGCGGGATCGATCGGAGTCCAGGGCCGGCCGGGTCATTTATGGCGCGCTCGCCATGGGCTGGCGAGGATCGGCGCACCACTGGCATCGGTACGAGACCGCGTACCTGCTGCTGGCCGGGCTCGCGACGCCGCTGGTCGTCTCGGTTCATACGATCGTCAGCTTCGACTTCGCCATCTCGGTGATCCCCGGATGGCACGCCACGGTGTTCCCGCCCTATTTCGTCGCGGGCGCAATCTACTCCGGCTTCGCGATGGTGCTGACGCTCGCCATTCCGATCCGCAAGGTTTACGGGCTCCAGGATTTCATCACGGACCGCCATTTGAACAACATGGCGAAGATCCTGCTGGTGACGGGGCTCATCGTCGCCTACGGCTACATGATCGAAGCGTTCATGGCCTGGTACAGCGCGAACACCTACGAGGTCTACATGATGCGGAACCGCATGACAGGCCCCTACGGACACCTCTACTGGGCGCTGCTCTTCTGCAATGTGCTGACCCCGCAGTTCCTGTGGAGCAAGAAGATCCGGACCAACGCCCTGCTGCTGTTCATCATCTCGCTCATCGTGAACGTGGGCATGTGGCTCGAGCGATTCGTTATCGTCGTCACGTCGCTGCACCGCGATTTCCTGCCTTCGTCGTGGGGCCGCTACGAGCCGACGATCTGGGACTGGGGAACCTATGTGGGCACGATCGGCCTGTTCCTGGCGCTGCTTTTCCTGTTTCTGCGCTTCCTCCCGATGATCTCCATCTTCGAGATGCGCACGCTGGTGCCGGACGACAATGTCCGGCTTCAGCCGGACCAGGGGACGGGCCAATGAAACCCTCCGGACGCTCCAGGATCTACGGCTTGATGGCCGAGTTCGAGACGTCGCAGGCGCTCGTCGAGGCCGCGCGCCGCGCGCACGGGGAGGGCTATCGCAAGATGGACGCGTACTCGCCCATGCCGATCGAGGAACTGCACGATGCGCTCCACATGCACGACAACCGGCTGCCGATGATCGTGCTCGGCGGCGGCATCCTCGGCGCCCTTGGCGGCTACGGCCTGCAGTACTGGGTGTCGACGATCGCGTATCCGCTGAACGTCGGGGGGCGCCCGCTGCACAGCTGGCCGACGATGATTCCGGTCACGTTCGAAACGACCATCCTGGTGGCCGCGCTCTCGGCGGTGCTCGGGATGCTGGCGCTGAACGGGCTGCCGCAGCCGTTTCATCCGGTGTTCAACGTCCCCCGCTTCGCGCTGGCGAGCCGCAACCGGTTCTTCCTCTGCATCGAGTCGAGGGACCCGAAGTTCAACATCGAAAGCACGCGCAGTTTTCTCGAATCGCTCGGCGCCCGCGAGGTGACGACCGTCGATGACTAGCCTGGGACAGGGGATTAGGGATTGGGGACTAGGGATTAGGGGCATCGCCGTCCTCGCCCTGGTGGTCGCGGGCGTGGCGTGCCGGCAGGATATGCACGACCAGCCGAAGTACACGCCGTATAAGCACTCCGCCTTCTTCGCCGATCGGCGATCCGCCCGCCCGGCCATCGAGGGCACGGTTGCGCGTGGCCAGTTATTCGATGACGAGTTGCTCCACACCGGCAGAGTCGGCGGCCAGCCGGCGGCCGTGTTCCCGTTCGCCGTCGACATGACAGTAATGGAGCGAGGACGCCAGCGCTACGACATCTACTGCGCGCCCTGCCATGGGTTGACCGGCGAGGGCGACGGCATGGTTGTGCAGCGCGGATATCGCCGGCCTCCCTCGTTCAACGTCGACCGGCTGCGGCAGGCGCCGCCGGGACATCTCTTCGACGTGATGACGAACGGCTTCGGCGCCATGCCCGACTACGCGACGCAGGTCCCGGTGCGCGACCGTTGGGCCATCACAGCGTATATCCGCGCGCTGCAATTGAGCCAGCACGCCACGGCCGCTGACCTGCCGCCGGACGCGCGGGGGCAGCTGCGATGACAGTGCTCTTAGCCGCAACCGGCAACGAGATGGTTCCCGAGCTCAAGGGGCTGCAGGCGAAGCTCCTGCTCGCGAGCGGCATCGGCGCGGCGGTGTGCGCGATCGGGTTCGTGATGAACCCGGCCCAGTTCGTGCGGTCGCTGCTGCCCGCTTACATGTGGATGCTGTCGATCACACTGGGATCGCTGGCGCTCGTCATGGTCCATCAGATTTCCGGCGGTGCATGGGGGGTCGTGATCCGTCGCATCCTGGGCGCGGCGAGCCGCACGCTTCCGCTGCTGACGATTCTGTTCATCCCTATCGCGCTGGGTCTCCACTCCTTGTATCCGTGGGCCGACGAGGCGCGAGTGGCGAGCGATCCGATCCTGCGGTGGAAGCAGCCGTACCTCAACGTGTCGTTCTTCCTGACGCGCGCGGTGATTTACTTCGCGGTGTGGAACGGGATCGTGTTTCTCCTGAACAAGTGGTCGATCGAACAGGACGCGACGGGCGATCCGACGATACCGCGCAAGATGCAGATGCTGAGCGCGGGCGGCCTGCTTGCGTACGGCCTGACGATTACCTTCGCGGCGTTCGACTGGCTCATGTCGCTCGAGCCGCACTGGTTCTCGACAATCTACGGCATCCTGATCATGGGCGGGCAGGCGCTGTCGGCGATGGCCTTCGCGATTGTGGTGCTGAGCTGGCTGTCGCGCCGCGAGCCGTTGAACGCGCTCATTTCGCCGAATCACTTTCACGATCTCGGCAACCTGCTGCTCGGGTTCACGATGCTGTGGACCTACTTCGGGTTTTCGCAGTACCTGATCATCTGGGCGGCAAACATTCCCGAAGAAACCGAGTGGTACATCCATCGCACCGGCCACGGCTGGCAGATCATCGCGCTCGCTCTGGTGGTGTTTCATTTCGCCGTGCCATTTCTCGTGCTGCTGTCGCGCGCGGTCAAACGGCACGCGCCGATTCTGGCGAGGGTCGCCGCCGGACTGCTGGTGATGCGCTTCGTCGACCTCTTCTGGCTGTCGGCGCCCGCGTTTGCGCATGAGGGCGCGTTCCACTTCCACTGGCTCGACGTGGCGGCGCCCGTTTCGCTGGCGGCCGGCTGGCTCGCCTTCTTCGTCTATCAGCTGCGCGGCCGCGCGCTGCTGCCGCTGTATGACCCCGAGTTCCGCGAGGCGCTGAAGAATGTCCGACGCGCATAACCCGGATAGTCCTGCAGTCGTCCACGAAGAGAGCGACGTCAACGTCCGCGCTATCGTCGGTTACGGCATTGGCCTCATGGTCGTCGCCGTGGTCGTGCACGTGTTCCTGTGGTGGCTCCTCGGAACGTACACGCGGCAAGCCGAGCGGGCGCAGACGCGGGCGTACCCGCTCGCGGCCGGGCAGCAGGAGCAGCTCCCCCCGTCACCGCGGTTCCAGGACAACCCGCAGCAGGACATGCGCGAGCTTCGCGCGAAGCAGCAGGCGCTCCTCCAGGGTTACGGCTGGGTCCATCGTGAGGTCGGCGTGGCGCGGATTCCGATCGAAGAAGCCATGCGGCTGGTGGTCGAGCGCGGACTGCCGATGAGGGAGACGGCGAAATGAAGAAGATTTCGGTAGGGCGCAACTTAACTTGCGCCCTACTCCTGATCGCCTCAACCGCATTCGCACAATCGCGGCCAACCGGCTCTGGGCTGCCTGCGGCGGCGCTGCCGCCTGCGCTGCTGGAAGTCGGGTTCGATCAGAACCTGAATCAGATGCTACCGCTTGACGTGGAGGTCGCCGACGAGAACGGCCGCGCGGTGAAGATTGGGGACTACTTCGGCAAGCGCCCTGTGGTGCTGGCCTTCGTCTACTACGGCTGCCCGATGCTGTGCCTGCAGAGCCTGAGCAGCCTGTCGAGCACGCTCGGGGTGATGGCGCAGAACCCCGGAGAAGATTTCGAGGTGGTGAGCGTCAGCATCGATCCCCGCGAGACGCCCGCGATGGCGCTCGAGAAGAAAGCGCACTATGTCGAGCGATCGGGCAAGCCGTCGATCGCGAAGGGCTGGCACTTCCTGACAGGTACCGACGCCAGCATACGACGCCTCACGAAGGCGGCCGGCTTCCGCTATGTCTGGGATGAGCGGACGCAGCAGTACGCGCACCCGGCCGGGATCGTCATCGCCACGCCCGAGGGCAAAGTTTCCCGCTATCTCTTCGGCATCGATTACGGCCCACGGGATTTGCGGCTCGCCGTGCTGGATGCCTCACAGGAGAAGATCAGCTCTGTCCTCGCCAAGGCGCTGCTCTACTGCTACCACTACGACCTCTCGACGGGCCGATACAGCCTCGCGATCATGCGGATCGTGCAGGTGGCCGGCGCCGCCACGGTCTTGTCACTCGGCACGCTCATCTTCGTCTGGACGAGGCGTGAGCGAAAGCAGGTTGGCTAAGGGTCATGTTCGGCATTCCGCTGTTTCCCGAGAGCGCTTCCACCGTCGCCGCAGACGTCGACGCGCTGTATTTCTTTCTGGTCGGGGTCTCCGGATTCTTCTCCATCCTCATTTCGACGCTGATCGTGTCGTTCGCTGTCAGATACCGCCGCCGCCACGCGGACGAGGTCGGCGCGGAGGTGCATGGCGGTCTGCTGCTCGAGATCGGCTGGACGGTCATCCCGTTTCTGATCACGCTGGTCATCTTCTTCTGGGGCGCGAAGGTGTACTTCGTGATGGCGAGCCCGCCTGATGAGACGCTGAACATCTACGTGGTCGGCAAGCAGTGGATGTGGAAAGTGCAGCACATCGCCGGACAGCGCGAGATCAACCAGCTGCACGTGCCGGTCGGCCGTCCGGTGAAATTGATCATGACGTCCGAAGACGTCATTCACGACTTCTCCATCCCGGCATTCCGCGTGAAAGCGGACGTTATTCCGGGGCGGTTCGTGCAGATCTGGTTCGAGCCAATCAAGCCGGGCACCTATCGGATTTTCTGTGCGGAGTATTGCGGCACGAAGCATTCCGGCATGACAGGAGAAGTGGTGGTGATGGAACCGGTGGCGTATCAAACGTGGTTGAGCGGCGGCGCGCCGGAAGGCTCGCTGGCCTCCACTGGAGAAAAGCTGTTCTCCGATCTGGCGTGCAACACCTGCCATCGGCCCGACTCGCGCGGCCGCGGCCCGGTGCTCGACAACGTGTTCGGGAGGCCCGTGCCGCTGCATGACGGCACCGTCGTGACGGCGGACGAAAGCTATATCCGCGAATCGATTCTGACGCCGGCGGCAAAAGTGACCGCCGGTTTCCAGCCGGTCATGCCGGCGTTTCAGGGGCTCGTTAGCGAAGAACAGCTCCTCGCGCTGATCGAATACATCAAGTCGCTCTCGTCGCACCCGCAGGAAACCAGACAACCCTGATGGCCCCGGAACTTCCCGCGCATCACTACCTGAACGAGGGCTACGGCATCAAGTCGTGGCTGCTGACGCGCGACCACAAGCGCATTGCACTGCTCTATCTGGCCGCCATCACGGTGTTCTTCTTCATCGGCGGCGCGTTTGCCGTGCTCATCAGGCTCGAGCTCGTCACACCGGGGGGCGATTTCGTGAGCGACGACACCTACAACGAGCTGTTCACCATGCACGGCATCGTCATGGTGTTTTTCTTTCTGATCCCGGCGATTCCGGCGGTGCTCGGCAATTTCCTCGTGCCCCTGCAAGTCGGCGCCAAGGATCTGGCGTTCCCCAAGCTCAATTTATTGAGCTGGTACATCTACGTCCTCGGCGGGCTCTTCACGCTGTACGCGCTCATCACCGGCGGCGTCGACACCGGCTGGACGATGTACGCGCCGCTGAGCACGAAGTTCTCGACATCGCGCGTCATTCCGGCCGCCCTGGGCATTTTCGTCACGGGGTTCTCATCGATCCTCACGGGGCTCAATTTTATCGTCACGATCCACCGGATGCGCGCCCCCGGCCTGACGTGGTTCAAGATGCCGCTGTTCCTGTGGGCCATCTACGCCACGAGCCTCATCAACATCCTCGGCACGCCGGTGATCGCCATCACGGTGCTCCTGGTAGCGGCCGAGCGCGTCTTCCACTTTGGGTTCTTCGATCCGTCTGTGGGCGGCGACCCGGTGCTCTTTCAGCATCTGTTCTGGTTCTACTCGCACCCGGCGGTCTACATCATGGTGCTGCCGGCGATGGGCGTGATCAGCGAGCTGGTTGCGGCCTTCTGCCGCAAGCCGGTGTTCGGCTACAGCTTCGTGGCGTTCTCTAGTCTCGCCATCGCGGTGCTCGGGTTCCTGGTGTGGGGCCATCACATCTTCGTGGCGGGCCAGTCAATCTACGCGTCGCTCGTGTTCTCGCTGCTGAGTTTCCTCGTGGCGGTACCGTCGGCCGTCAAGGTCTTCAACTGGACGGCCACGATGTACAAAGGCTCGGTGTCGTGGGACACGCCGATGCTGTACGCCATCGGCTTTATCGGCTTGTTCACGATCGGCGGGCTGACCGGGCTGTTCCTGGCGTCGATCGGGTTGAACGTGCACGTCACCGACACCTACTTCATCATCGCGCACTTCCACTACATCATGGTCGGCGGCACGATCATGGGCTACCTCGGCGGCCTGCACTACTGGTGGCCGAAGATCTCGGGCAGGCTGTACCCGGAGGGCTGGTCGAAGCTGAGCGCGCTCATCATCTTTCTCGGCTTCAACCTCACGTTCTTCCCGCAGTTCATCGTGGGCTACCTCGGCATGCCGCGCCGCTACGCGGTGTACCCGCCGGAGTTCCAGGTGTGGAACGTGCTGTCCACGGCGGGCGCGACCATCCTGGGCGTCGGGTACCTGTTTCCGATGGTCTATTTCGCCTGGTCGTGGTTCAAGGGGCCGCCGGCCGGCGACAACCCGTGGGATGCCAAGGGGCTCGAGTGGGAGACCACCTCGCCCCCGCCGACGTTCAATTTCGACCGCACACCGGTCGTTACCGAGGCCACGCACATGTACGGCCACCCGGAGGAGGTCAAGGTTGTCTGACGCGGTTCTGACTCACGGCGCCCACGCGCCCGCGTCCAAGCGGCTGCAGCACCATTTCGACACGATGGCACAGCAGAAGGAGGCTGTGACCCTCGGGATGTGGGTCTTCCTCGTCACCGAGCTCATGTTCTGCGGCTGGCCGCCACGTACCCGTCGTAGTACCACATCCGGTAGAGCAGGTACGCGGCAAACATCCCGCCGAAGAACATGAGC
>JANNJO010000471.1:0-2751 GCA_031395755.1 Acidobacteriota bacterium | reverse complement strand
GGCGCGAACGTGAACGACGCCTTGCCGGACGGCGCGAGCGCCTTGGTGGTTGCGGCCCACAGCGGCCATGGAGAGCTCGCGGCGTTGCTGCTGGAGACGGGCGCGGACCCGAACGCCGCCGACGTCGGGTACACCGCGCTGCATGCGGCAGTCAACAGAAGCGATCTCCCCCTCGTGAATACGCTCCTGGCTCGCGGCGCGGATCCGAACATACGCATCACAAAGGCGTCTCCGGCCAGGCGCGACAGCAACGATTTTCAGTTGCAATCGAGGCTGATCGGATCGACGGCGTATTTGCTGGCGGCCAAGTTTGTCGAAGTTGACATCATGCGCGCCCTGGCTGCCGGTGGAGCGGATCCGCAGGCGGTGATGCCGGACGGGACGACAGCACTGATGTTGGCGGCGGGCAACGGGGAGGCGCGTGCCCGCGACGAGCGCCGGGATGAAACGCGCCGCCAGATTTGTGTGTGCGACTGGGGCGTCATGGAGAGTGAAAGCGTTGTCCTGGAGGCGGTCAGGGTTGCTCTCGGCCTGGGCAGCGACGTCAATGCGGTCAACAAGGCGGGCGATACGGCCCTGCATGGCGCGGCCTCGATGAAATATGACGCCGTCGTGCAGTTGCTCGCTCAGAAGGGCGCCGATCTCAACGTCAGAAACAAGCGCGGACAGACTCCGTTGACGGCCATCAGTGGAGGCGGCAGGGGCCAGGCCGCTGGCGACGGCGACGGGTACGGAAGTCAGATCGCGAGTCAGAGTACGGCGGCGCTGCTGCGCAAATTAGGTGCGGTCGAGTGAGGCGCGCAACAAATCCCTCTGTCCCAAGGAGTCGGGTTATGGTGAGAAAGCACATCGCGTGGGTGATCGGGTTGGGTGTGGTCCTGGCCGTTCTCAGGCCGCAACTCGCCTCGGCCCAAAGTGGAATCGCGGGGGTCGTACGCGACACGAGCGGCGCGATCCTGCCCGGCGTCACGATCGAGGCTGCGAGTCCAGTGCTGATTGAAAAGGTGCGTTCAGCGGTCACCGGCACTGACGGGACCTACTCCATTCTCGACCTGAGACCTGGTGTCTACGCGGTGACCTTCGCGCTGCCCGGCTTCAGTACGGTCAGACGCGACGGTATCGACTTGCCTGCCGCGTTCACGGCGACGGTGAGTGTGGCGATGCAGGTCGGCGCCGTGGAGGAAACGATTACGGTCACCGGGTCGGCGCCGCTTGTGGACACCCACAATGCGACCTCCCAGGTCCTGTACACGGCCGCGATGCTCGAAACGCTGCCGTCCAACTCGCGGTCGCCCCAGTCCTTCGCGGCGCTCACGCCCGGGGTGAGGGGCGCGCCGTTGTCTCAGCCTCCTGGCGGAGTGGACGACATGGGAGCCAGCGCCCACGGGGGTGCGGCCTCGGACTACACGATTGACGGTATGACGACGGCCACCATCAACGGGATGCAGGGTGGCAGCATCACGTTTCGAGTCGCCCAGGCCTACGTTTCCGAGATTGCCGTGACAACGGGCGGAGGCACGGCCGAGTCGTCCTACGGCAACATGATCACCAACGTCATCCCTAAAGAAGGTGGGAACACGTTCAGCGGCAGTTTTTACGTCGAATATACCGACAAAAATTTTGCGGCGAGTAACCTGACTGACGAGTTGCGAGGCTTCGGGTTTACTCCCCAGAGCCTCACGAGGACCCAGAAGTTCCTGGAGGTCAGTCCGGCCATCGGGGGGCGTATTCTCCGGGACAAGCTCTGGTTCTTCGCCTCGTATAAAGACTATGGCGTCGTGACAATCCGCCAGAGTATCTACGACAACCTCACGCCGCGGGGCTGGGCCTATACGCCCGACCTGAGCCGGCCGGCGGAGCTCAAGCTCACCCAGACCAGCAGGAACGCGCGCTTGACGTGGCAGGCGGCGCCGAAGCACAAGTTCAGCATCTTTGTCGATAACGCGCCGCAGATCGCCTGGCATCGGGGCCGGGCGCTCAGCTCGCCCGAAGCCACAAACTACAGCCCGTATCTGCCGAATATCTTCATGACCCTCGGGTGGAAGTCACCGATCACGAACCGGTGGCTCCTCGAGGCCTCCCTCGGGCACAATTCTTCGAACTACGACCAGCGTCGGCACACGCCGGAGACCTGCCTGTGCAGCGCGCCGGCGGTCGGCTACGACGTGATTTCGAAGTTCGAAGCGAACACCAACATCATGTGGGGCGCCTCTTCGACGCTCGGGGGCGGCGCGGAGTCGAACCTCTACGGGCCCAATGACTCCAAGATGCTTCAGTACCAGGCCAGCAGCTCGTTCATCACCGGCTCGCACACCCTTAAACTCGGCATGCGGCGAGAGTCGGGAACAATTTTGTTCGGGCGGGAGCCGAATGGCGCCCAAGCCTATACGCTGCGGAATGGCCTGCCTAACTCCATCCGGATGTACGCGACGCCGTTCGTCTATGAAAACCACATTCACCCGAACATGGGGGTGTTTGTCCAGGATCAGTGGGTACGCCAACGGCTGACGCTGACCGCCGGCTTGCGGTACGACTATTTCACCATGAGCTCGCCCGAGACGTCCCTGGAGGCAGGCCAGTTTGTCGCCGCGCGCCACTATCCGAAGACTACGCTCGTGACGTGGCATGATGTGAATCCCCGCATCGGTGCTTCCTACGATCTGTTTGGGGATGGCAAGACGGCGGTGAAAGCGAGCTTCGGCCGGTTTGTCGCGTCCCAGGACGGCGCCGGAACTCGCGGCCTTGGCCGCA
>JANNJO010000469.1:0-2133 GCA_031395755.1 Acidobacteriota bacterium | reverse complement strand
GGCAGGAGCCAGGGCGAAGGTGTCGGCCTTGAGCACGGGATTGCCCGATCGGAATGGAGTAGCCATGGTATTGAGCTTAGTCTACGCTGTGGCAGGAGACTTCAATGGCCTACAACTTCACCAAGAGCATGGGAATGATGGCCCTCGCCATCTGGTTGATTCTGTCCGGCATCGCCGGATTGATTGTGCTTCCGCTGCCGTCGCCGCTCATGGCGATCCTCGCGCTCATTGCAGGAATTCTGATTCTGCTCGGCCGCTAGTTCCGTTCAGGCCGCCAGGAAAGCAGGTACGGAGAGTCGCGCAGTTCTTGGCTAAGGCGCGCGTGACGCCGTCTCCACGGCTCGAAATGCCGCGACATCGTGTCGAGCAAGCGCGCTTTGGCTGCCGACTCTTCGCCTGCCGCTGCGCGACGGTAGAAGCCCGCGCCCAGCTCGGAATACCAGTGGATGTTGTGGCGGCGGCGCATCTGATCCTCGAAGAACCCCGCCAGCAGCAGACACTGCGCGCCGGCCGTTTCCATGATGAGCGGATCGTTGAGCCCGGCGGTGTCGGAAACGAACTGGTCGAAGACCGCCGTGAGGTCTGCGGGAGTAGACATCTGCACGTCGGCATCGACGCATACCTGCGCGTAGTGCGCCAGCACACTGGCGTTGTAGAGCAGCTCCTGTGGATCGACGGTCGGTTCGGAGACGTCCTTCAAGTTTGTAACGAAGAACTCCAGCGTCTGACGAGAATCGGTCGCGAGCAGCTCGCCTAATGGATCCATGGCCCCCTCCGTTAGGTTGCGTATCGGCCCCCGAGGCATCGCCCTCCAGGGAGCCGGCAACAATCGCGGAGGCAAAGGTCGTGCCACTGATTACCGCGCTGATTACTTGGCGCGCATCGCCGCGATGAACGTCCTCATTTCGGTGCACGTGTGTCGAGAACAGGTGAAATGCTGCGATTTCCGCACGGCATAGCCCGTGCACTCGTCGCATGTCCAGCAAAGCTCGACCATTGACCATTGACCATCGACCCGTGACCGCGCTCCTGCTCATGTTTGCGGTCTCGGCCTCGGCGCAAACGCCGCCCACGGCCTCGCACGGCACAATCCGCGGCATCGTCGTCGATGCGCGCGACGGCACGCCGTTGGAGAAGGTGTCCGTGCGCGTGCAAAACCCCACGCAGGACACCACGCAGACCACGCTGACCGCGAGCGACGGGCGGTTTCAGCTCGCCGCAGTCGCGGCCGGCACTCACGAACTCTACGTCTCGTCGGTCGACTTCATTCTGATCAGGCGCAGCGTCGAGGTTCCCGTGGGCAGTGTCCTCGAGATCACCATCCCGATCGCCGCCGGCACGGGCACGTATTCAGAAACAGTCAACGTCAGCACCGCAGCCCGCGGACAGGACGAGGCGAGCCCCGTCCAGGTTCTCAGGAGCAACGAGCTTCAGCAACTCCGCGGGCTCATCACCAACGATCCCATGCGCGCCATCCACGTGCTGCCCGGCGTGGCGACCGGCCGGACGCGGCGCGTTCGGGTTCGCGGTCGGCGTGGCCGGCGGTGCGCCGAACAGCTTCGCAAGGATGCCGGGCAGGGCCGTGCGAAGTGCGGTGCTGTCGGCTGCGGTTGCGGCGGCTGCTCCCGCGCCACCGCGGGCCTTCACGACGCTATCGAGCATCGGGGTCGTCATGTTCGGCGGCAGCACGAACTCCTGCGTCCCGAACGAGCCGATGAACGCGCCACGTGCGCGAGCCTCGGCGATCGCCTTGCGGTTGGCTTCGATGTCTTCCGGCGCCTCGCCGTGGCGCGGCGGAGCGACGAGGTCATTGAAGATGCGCGGGGAGCTCACGATGGCGGCACGCTCTGGATTGGCGAGCGGCACCTTGATGACTTCGATGCGGAAGAGCGCGGAATTCCCGTCGGCCGACGGCGGCGCACTCACGCAGCCCGGCAGCTCTTCGGCCGAGCGGACGCCCGCGGAGCCGGAGACGTAGATGTAGACGTTCTCGCGGTCGCGCGGCGACTCGAGCACGGTGTGCGTGTGTGAGCCGCGGCAGGTCTGGACGTTCGCGACGTACTTGGGCTTGGTGATGTCGGTGATGTCGAAGATGCGGATGCCGCGGAGGCGGTCCTTGTTCACCGAACCGGG
>JANNJO010000459.1:0-26800 GCA_031395755.1 Acidobacteriota bacterium | reverse complement strand
TCCTTGAGGCGCGTGCGGTTCACTTCGAGCAGCTCCACGTCGACGATCACTTCCGGCCGCGCCTTGTCGATCATGGCGATGAGGCGTCCGGCGGCTGCAATGCGTTCTGGAGTGTCGTGGATGGTAATCGCGTTGGTCCCCACGACCGTTCCGATTCTGCGCGCGTCGATCACGATGCGCAGCAGGTCCGACGTCTCCTTCAGGTCCCCATTGCTCAGGTAAAACGTTTGAACGACTTCCTCTTCGTACTCGCGCCGTTTGGCCGCCGTGTCGGGAATGATCGTAATGGTGCGTGGGGCCGTGACGCGGAAAAAATTACGCGTGCTTCCTGTGATCGATCGCAGCGCCTGGTCGAAGGTTTCGTTGCGCGCATCGAACTGGATGGACGGGCTCGGCTGAAATGCCGGATCGAACAGCACGTTGACTTTCGCCAGTTGCGCCAGGGCCCTGATGATGGTGTCGTTCGGGCCCTTGAATGTCAGCGACTCCGGCAGCGGCTCGGCCGGCAGCTCCAGGCCGAGCAGCGGCTGATCGCGCATGCGCGCCACCAACGCTTCCAGCTCGGTCTTGCCGTTGCGATTGACGACGATTTTCGCCCGAAGCAGATTCTGCGTCGCCTTAAGCTCGTCGGCGATGGAGGCGTTCCCGGGGTTCATCTCCGCGGCCAGCTGATATTCGGCCACGGCTTCGTCGAGACGGCCTGAGGCCGCGAGGCGTCTCGCGCGCGTGAAGTGTTCCTGGGCGGCACGCAGCTTCGCACGTTGTAATCCGGTTCGAGCGGTGACGCTGTTCGGATCGAGCTGAAGCGCCCGCGAGTACTCGATGACCGCGCGGTCGTAGTCCATGCGGTCTTCGGCCGTTCGAGCGTCCCGGAGAATAGTCGCGGTCGCGCATCCTGCCAGCGTCGTCACCATCGCAAGCGCGGCAAGCCAGAGGGGCGTTCGTCGGCGGAAGCGCATGCTACCGGCCCCCTGCCATGACGACGTCGACATTACGCGGCATCTGGAACACGAACTGGTTATCGGCCAACCCGACGTTTTCCTTGAGATTAGAGAAGAGAAACGCCGATCGCCCGCCCTGTGTATCAACGGTGATCAGCATCCGCAGGCTCAGCGTCCTGGGATCGAGGACGAGGGTAAGAGATTCGTACTCGGGCTCGCGTTTTTTCGGGGTCAACTTCAATGAGACCGAGTTGCGGGGTGCCTCAGCGACCTTGTCGAAGGCGGCGTTAAAATCGCGGGCAATGTTGCCGTTTCCCGTCAGAAAAAGCGTAGGTGTAGGAGCCTGATCGTCCTGTGGCATCGTGCTCACCACGACCTGCTTGTCCTGTGGAATATACGAGTAAATCTTCCGCCCGTCGGAGACGAAGAGCTTCTTTTCTGGAGCCGTGTATTCCCAGCGCATCCTGCCCGGCTTCTTCACCAGCAGCCGTCCACGCTCGGTCGCCTGCTGCTTGAGCACGCCCCCCCGATAGGTGTGCACGAAGTCAGCAGAGAAATCCTTGATGCGGTTGTATTTCTGCTGGACATCCCGCGCGACAGCATCGGCGGTCGGTTGCTGGGGCGACTGCGTCGCCGTAGGGGGCAACTTAAGTTGCGCACTGAGGGAAACGCTCAGCAGCAAGACGACGCCGGTAACATAGCGGACCCTCACGATAGATCAACGATAGCACGGCGCGGGCTACTGCTGTCCCTGCATCCCCAAGACATAGCGGGGGATAGGGGCAAAGAGCCCCGAGAGATACACCGGGTCACCGCCGGGTCCCAGCGCAGCGAAGCTCACCCCTCTTTCGAGGGTCAGCAGATGGCTTCGGTCGACGATCACATGCCCAAAGCCGGCCCGGCGAATCGTGTCGGTGGGTAGCCATGACTCCATGCGGATATCAAAGTCGAACGCATGCATGCGCATCTGCAGACGGTAGGGGCGGTCTTCCGACTTGATCAGCACTGGCGACGCTCCTACCCGGCCGATGACGATCGTGAACTGACGCAGCTCCGGGAGCTCCGCCGAACCGGCCGTCAGCCGGCTCCACGCAGAAGCCAGAGCGCGCTTGTCGAGCGGATACTCACGATCGGGACGCAGAATCGCGAGGGCATATGGAGTGCCGTCACGAACCGCCATGGTCCGCTCTGTGAGGGCGTCATAAGGGCTGGGAGGCGTCTCTTTCAAAATCCCCACATCTCCGACCGCTGCACCGGCTGTGTAACCGAGCGCCGAGAGCGTGTTGTAGACGCCCGGCGTGAGTAGTACTTCACGGCCAATCTCGCGATTGGCTTCGATGAAATTCTCAAAGCGCTCGGTGACGTTTCCCGCCTCCAACCAGGGAAGTTCTTCGGTCGTGAACCACGGCGTGCCGGGCCTGCGTTCACGCATGAAATATTCGAACGCGTTCTGCGCTTGCCAGTTCGTGTCGACGCCGTAGATCGCGGGCGCCTCCGGTCGCGGCGGCGACGTAAATTGCTCCAGCAGCGCAGCCGCGCGGTTGTCTGCGCTGCGATCGACCGCAGGAAACGTGTCGTATCCGCGCCACGCCGGATACAGCACGCAAAGCGCGCCGATCACCGTGGCGACCGTCCGATTCGAGATCCGCGAAATCAGCGAGACGATGGCCGCGATGCCGGCGCCGGCGCACAGCGCGACGATGTAATGCGAGGGGAGAAAAAAGATGTAGGCGTCGCCGACGTTGTACGTCCACGCGAAGATGAGGTTCGTGAGATACAGCAGCAGGAGCAGAAGTCCGCGGCTTGGCCAGCGCAGCAGGACGTAGGACATGCCGACGGCGGCGAGCAAGGCACCCGGGGCGCCGAACTGCTGACGCAGGTCAAACCAGTACATCGACGGCCTGGTCTGCCGGCCTGTTTCCGACACGCCCATGACCAGGGTCTCGCGCCAGTCGGCTTTGGTGACGTCGAACCAGAACTTGCCGACCGCGTCCACAAGCGACAAGGGGGGCTCGAGGGAGGCCCATAGCCCCCTGAAATTCCACGCGTACTGAACTGCAGCCGCAGCGGCAATAACCGCAGCCATGGCGATCATCCGCGGGCGCAGCGGGTCGGCGGCGCCCGGATGTCGATGGAGCAGGAGAAATGCGGCGAACGCCGGGAGCAGCAGCACCATGCTGAGATGGTTGCCAAACCCCAGCGCGTAAATGGCGTAGAAGAGGGCCAACGTGCCCATGGTCTGCCGCTCGGCCCAGGCCAACAGGGCGAGCAAGGCGGCACCGACCACGAGGAGGTGGAGGGTATAGACCTCGGCGGTAATCGCCTGAGACCAGAACGTATAGGAAAACGCCAGAAACAGGCCACCGGCCAGCCCGGCCATCTTCGTGCCGGTGAGCTTCGACGTCAGGAGTGTCGCCATGCCGACCGCGCTCGCGCCATAGGCAGCCGAGGCGAAGTTCAGTGCCCGAGCCGGTTCCCCGGGGTGCAGCCAGGCGAAAAGGTTGCCGAGCCCGTAATAGAGGGGATACGCCTGCCGTGGCGTCAGTGTGAGCGAACCGACACCGGTTTGAAACGAGGCGCTGTCGCCGAGGTCGAGGCCTGGCAGCAGAGTCGCGTAGTAGCAGAAGAACGCGACGGCCGCAGTGGCCGCGGCGATCAGCCCTTCAGGGAGCCTGGCTCCGGGGGGCTGGAGCGTGGCGCTTCCTTGGTTTCGATGGGAAAGTTGGCGGCCAGCCATTCCGGAACACCGCCTTTGAGGACGCGAATCTTGATGCCCTTCCGGAGAAGCTCGGCCGCAACATGGGTACTGACCAGTTCATTCGGATCGGAGTCGTAAGCGACGATGTCGCCGGTGCTGGGTATGGAAACCGATTCGATGGCGTATGGGGGAACCCGGATGGCCCCGGGCAGCTTCACCGTGCTGTGTTCGTAGGCGTATTTGAGGCGAACATCCAGGATCGTAGGGGTCTCGCCGCGGTCCAGCCGTTCTTTAAGTTGTTCTTTGGTGATGCGTTCGACGGGCACGGCGCTATTCTCGCCGTGCCTCGGGTAGCCGTCAAGGTCCGGCTGAAGCCGGCCCCCCACCTGGTGGCGTCCGCCTTTAGGCGGATTGATGTTGCTGGACGACTTCGCGGGGTGCGAACGGCAGCGCGCGGGCGACTTTCGGTGCCTGGCGGTGCACCGGGGCGGTCATCAGCACCGGCTGCTCGTTGTGCACGGACCACCCGTTCGACCGCTTGCCGCAATGGATGCAGCGGAGGAAGATGGAGCCAGACGCGCAGGTCACCCCGAAGTCGTGACGTCCTGACAGATAGCAGTTCAACCAGTTCCACATATCAACCTCTGAATCTCAGACCGGGCAACCTTTCTTAAGGCAAGGAAGGTACCGTCTTTTCGAACACATGCGCGCGTCACAGCACTCCGCAGTTTTCGGAGGAAAATTTCGCAACTGAGTTCGAAGAGGCGCAAGTCCAAGCCAGCGCATCTTATGGCTCATGCCCAAATATGGAACTCGCGATTACGGGTTTCGTACCTTGAACGGGCGCCTTCAGAGACCTACAGCCACCGGGCCTGTTTGAATTTCACATAGAGCCAGACGCACGCGGTGACGATCAGGCCGACGACCAAAGGGTACCCAAACGCCCAGCGCAGCTCCGGCATGTGGTCGAAGTTCATTCCGTAGATCCCCGCGATGGCCGTCGGGACCGCGAAGATCGCCGCCCATGCGGCGAGGCGGCGCGTGTCTGCGTTCTGCGACACCGAAATCAGGGACAAGTGCGCTTCGAGCGCCGTTCCGAGCAGGTCGCGCACGCTGTCAATCATTTCGCTGATTCGCAGCGTGTGGTCGTGGACATCGCGGAAGTAGGGCCGGGTCTGCAGCGGGATGAGCGTGTTGTCTTCGAAGCGCTCCAGGCGGCTCGACATTTCGATCAGCGGCGCAACCACCCGCTTCAGCGCGAGCATGTCGCGCTTCAGGTTGTAAATTAGCGTCGTGGTCTCGCGGCTGAACGGTTGCGTGAACACGCGTTCCTCGAGGGTCTCGAGCTCTTCGCCCAGCGCATCGACAATCGGGAAGTACTGATCGACGATGAAATCCATGAGGGCGTAGAGCACGAACGCGGGGCCCTGCTGCAGGAGATCGGGGGTGGCTTCGGCCCGCGCACGCACGGCGGTAAAGGAGGTCGCGTATCCGTGGCGGACCGTGAGGATGAAGTTCGTTCCGAGGAAGATGTGGATCTCGCCGTATGAAATCGAGCACGGCTGCTTTCCCTCCTCGATTTGAGCCGTGCGAAGAACGACGAACACGGAATTCTCGTACCGCTCGATCTTGGGCCGCTGGTGGGCGGTGAGCGCGTCCTCGATCGCCAGATCGTGAAGCCCAAACTCTTCCTGCATCTTGCGGAGCAGCGCCTCGTCTGGCTCAAAGAGCCCGATCCAGACGAACGTATCCGGCCGCTCGCAGACGTCGCTGATGTCGTCGAGCGTCACGTCGCCTATGCGCCGGCCGTTCGAGTACGCGGCGCTGGCAATCACGCTGCCGGGGGCCGGGGATGTGGGCGTCATGGGGTCTATTGTAGTGGTCTCCCGATCGCATGGAGTCGACGGCGCAAAAGAGTTAGCATGCGCCATGCCGAAACTCATTCCGATCGCGGCCCTCGCGGCGTCCGTGACGATGGCACTGCACGCACAGGCTCAGAAGAATATTCCGCCTGCGATGTCCAAAGCGCCCAAATATGGCTACACCGTGGTCCGCAGCTATCCCCACGATCCAAAGGCGTATACGCAGGGACTGGAGTATTTCGACGGCGTCCTGTATGAGGGGTTGGGGCTCAGGGGACGCTCGGCGGTCCGAAGAGTGGAGATCGAGACCGGGAAAGTTCTGCAGGAAGAAAAGCTCCACCCGCAGTATTTTGGCGAGGGGATCACCATTGCCCAGGGGAAGGTGTTTCAGGTGAGCTGGCAGGACAAGGTCGGATTCGTTTACGACGCCAAGACCTTGAAGTTCATCCGGAACTTCGCCTACTTCGGCGAAGGATGGGGTCTGACGCATGATCCCGCCGGGCTGATTATGAGCGACGGCACGAGCACGCTGAAGTTCTTCGAGCTCACGCGATTTCGGGAACAGCGCCGGGTGAGGGTCACGGACGGCGGCGTGCCGATCGAGCGGTTGAACGAGCTCGAGTGGGTGCGGGGAGAAGTCTGGGCCAACGTCTGGGAGACCGACTACATCGTCCGCATTTCGCCGAAGGACGGCCGCGTGGTGGGCTGGATCAATCTGCAGGGCCTGCTCGGCGGACCGGGCGCGAAGCTCGGACCGGAAGCGGTGCTGAACGGCATCGCGTACGATTCGGCGAAGGATCGCATTTTTGTGACCGGCAAGCTGTGGCCGCGTTTGTTCGAGATTCACGTCCGATCGTGATAATATTCGTGATTGCGCCAGCCTGTATGCGCGCAAGAGTGGGCGGCTAGCTCAGCTGGGAGAGCGCCGCGTTCGCAATGCGGAGGCCAGGAGTTCGATCCTCCTGCCGTCCACCAAATTCTCTCCTCCTCGAGTCCTCATGCCCGACATCAAGCGCATCGGTGTCCTGACCGGCGGTGGAGACGCTCCGGGCCTCAACGCGGTTATTCGCGCGGTCGTGAAGTCCGCCTGCAACGCCGGCATCGAAGTCCTCGGCATCGAAGACAGTTTTGACGGCCTCATCGAACCGGGACGCACGCGCGTGTTGCGGCCGAAGGATGTCACCGGCATCCTGCGGCTCGGCGGCACGATTCTGGGCACCGCGAACCGCGGCAATCCGTTCGCGCATCCCGTTTCCACCACCGAGGGTAAAGTCGACTACTCCACACGGGTCGTCGAGATGTTTCACGGGCTGGAACTGAACGCGCTGGTGGTCATCGGCGGCGACGGCACGCTCGCCCTCGCGCACAAGTTGTCGAAGCAGGGCATTCCTATCGTCGGCGTACCCAAGACCATCGACAACGACATCTTCGGCACAGTCAGCTGTTTCGGATTCGATACGGCGGTGAACTTCGCGACCGACGCGATCGATCGGCTGCATTCGACCGCCGAAGCGCACCATCGCATCATGGTGGTCGAAGTGATGGGGCGCTACGCCGGATGGATCGCGCTGTATGCCGGCGTGGCCGGCGGCGCCGACGCCATCCTGATTCCGGAGATTCCCTTCGACCTGCACAGCCTTGCCGCGCGGCTGCGCGAGCGGGAAGCGTGGGGTGCGCGCTTCAGCATCGTCGTGGTGGCAGAGGGGGCCGCTCCCGTCGGCGGGAAGGTCTCCCTGATTTCTGAGGGCGATGCAGCAACCTCCGAGCGGATCGGCGGCCTCAGCGCCGTGCTCGCGCGCCAGCTCGAAAGGCTCACCGGTAAGGAAAGCCGCTATGTCGTGCTCGGCCATCTGCAGCGTGGCGGTACGCCGACGAGCCACGACCGGAATCTCGCGACGCGATTCGGCGGCAAGGCTGTCGAATGCATCCGGAACGGCGAATTCGATGTGATGGTGGCGTCGGAGCCGCCCCACATCGTGACGGTGCCGCTCGAAGACGTGGTGGGAAAACAAAAACGCGTGCCGCTGGAATTCGATCTCATCCGCACGGCACGCGCGATGGGTATTTCGTTCGGCGATTAGCGTTTGCGGGCGGGCGTGACGCCCTCGATCGTCTTGGCAAACGCCGTCACTTCCTGCGGTGCTTTCACGGTCGCGTCGAAGAGCACCGATTTCGCGGTCACGTTCGGGCCATAGACGTCGCGCATGTCGCCGTTCGCCGTTTCGATGACGGCACCCTCCAGCGCCGCTCCGGCAAACAGGCCTTTGCTCCGCGAGTAGCTCAGAATCTGCGCGTTCAGCTTGAGGTCGGTCGCCGCACCGGCTTCTCGTCCGATCGGGCCCGCCGCCACCGACACATTTCCGCCGAGCTTGATGTTGGTCTGCAGCAGACTGCGGGCGCTGTCCGGCGTCATGAACAGCATCACGTAGTCGGTTGATTCGACGCCAATCTGGGCGCCGAAGCTTGCGCCGCCGACATTCAGATACGCAGGCGCGCTCCAACCGTCGGGGGTGCGGCAGACGACGACTCCACGGCCGCCGCTTCCACCAATACCGAACGCGGCCTTGATGACCTGCGGGAACACTGCGACGCAATCCGCATCGTCGAGAATGCGCTGGGGAATGGCCCGGTCGGGCGCGCTCATGATGTCGCGAAAGATCTGAGCGGCTTTGGTGGTTTGCTCGATTTCGTCGTGCGTGTCTTTGGCCGCTGTCTGGCCGGATGTGGCGGATGCGATACCGAATACCAGGCACAGCGACAGACTGACGGACATCTTCTTCATGGTCACACGCCTCCGCTCAATGTGATGCAAGACTAGTGCCCGAGAAGGTCGGCGTCTTTCTTCTTCTGCGCGTCGTCGATGAGCTTCACGTGCTGGTCTGTAATCTTTTGAACTTCGTCCAAACCCTTGCGCTCGTCGTCTTCCGAGATCGTGGAATCCTTGAGGAGCTTCTTGAGACGATCGTTCGCATCCCGCCTGACTGCGCGCACGGAGTTGCGTCCCTCTTCGGCGAGCTTGTGCACATGGCGTGAGAGTTCTTTGCGACGCTCATCGGTGAGGGAGGGGATCGGAATTCGTATCACCTTGCCGTCATTGGCGGGATTCAGCCCAAGATCCGAGATGCGGATGGCCCGCTCGAGCGCGGCGAGTAACGACGGATCGAACGGCTGGGCCACGATGAGCGTCGGCTCGGGAATCGACAGCGTCGCCACCTGATTCATCGGCATCTTTGATCCGTACGCCTCGACGTGCACGTGGTCGAGGAGGGCGGTCGATGCGCGGCCCGTCCGGACGCCCGCGAGCTCGTGTTTGACGTGATCGAGTGCCACGTTCATGCGCGTGTTGACCTCGGCAAACAATCCCTTGAGATCCGTGACGTCCATATGTCTCCTAAGCCGTGACGAGCGAGCCGATGGGCTCGCCCATGACGGTGCGGCGCAGGTTGCCGGGCGTCCGCAGGTTAAAGATGATGATCGGGAGGCGATTGTCCATGCACAGCGTGATCGCCGTGGCGTCCATCACCCTCAATCCCTTGTCGATGACTTCGAGATAGGAAATCTTATCGAACCGGGTCGCGGTCTTGTCGATCATCGGGTCGGCCGTGTAAATGCCGTCGACCTTCGTCCCCTTCAGGATAACGTCGGCTTTCATCTCCATGGCGCGGAGCGCCGCGGCGGTGTCGGTGGTGAAGTACGGATTGCCCGTGCCGGCGGCGAAAATCACGACACGCCCTTTTTCGAGGTGGCGCACGGCGCGACGGCGGATGAACGGTTCGGCCACGGCGCGCATCTCGATGGCGGTGACCACGCGCGTGACGATGCCGTGCTGCTCGAGCGCGTCCTGCATGGCCAGCCCGTTGATGACTGTCGCGAGCATGCCCATGTAATCGCCGGTCGCGCGATCCATCCCCTTGGCGCTGGCAGCCACCCCACGGAAGATATTGCCGCCGCCAATCACGATGCCGACCTCCACGCCGAGCGCTTGAATTTCTGCGATGTCCGCGGCGATTCCGGAGGTCACGGCCGGATCGATGCCGAAGGATTGTTCCCCCATCATCGCTTCGCCGGAGAGTTTTAACAGGATGCGTTTGTAGACGGGAGCCGGCGGGGAAGGCATGACTGACAGGAATTATAGTCGATAGTCGTCAGTCATCAGTCGACAGTCTGCCGGACTGGGACTGAGGACTGACGACTGACGACTGACGACTCAGTCCGCTGTCTCGCCAATCTTGAAGCGGGCGAAACGACTGACCGTGATGTTCTCACCCATCTTGGCGCTGGCCTCCGCGATAATCTGGGACACTTTGACCGCCGGGTCGCGGATGGACTTCTGATCGATCAGGACGACCTGCTCAAAATACGAATCGAGCTTGCCGTCGAGAATCTTCTCGATCATCGCCGGTTTTTTGCCGGCCTGTGCCAGCTGCGCGCGATAGATGTCCTTCTCTTTCTCGATGGCATCGGCCGGAACCTCCTCGCGGCGCACGTACCGGGGATCGGCCGCGGCGATGTGCATGGCAATCTCCTTCACGAGCGCGGCGAACTGGTCGGTGCGGGCAACGAAGTCTGACTCGCAGTTCACCTCGACGAGCACACCGATCTTGCCGCCCAAGTGGATGTAGCTGCCGATCGATCCCTGGCTGGTCGTGCGCCCCGCCTTCTTCGCGGCCGACGCGAGGCCGCGCTTGCGCAGAAGGGTGGTGGCGGCCTCGATGTCGCCATTGGCCTCGGTGAGGGCGGCCTTGCATTCCATGAAGCCGACGCCGGTGAGGTCGCGCAGCTTCTTAACGAGCTCTGCTGAAATCGGTGTAGACATGGTTTCTCCACAGTACAAAAAAAGCGCCGGTCGGCGTCCGACCGGCGCGAGGACTTGGAACCCGGAAGCTGGAACCCTGGAACCTGATTACACGCCGGCGGGCGAGGTCGCCGTCTCCACCGCTCGGCGCGGCGCGCGCGCGCCACGCTTGTCGTCATTTGGCCCGCCGTCTTCCTGAGCCGCCGTCGCGTCGGCCTGGGCTGATTCGCGCAGGCCGCGGCCCGCAATCACCGCATCGGCGATCCGCGCCGCAAACAGGCGGATGGCGCGGAGCGCGTCGTCGTTACCCGGGATCCGGAAATCCACTTCATCCGGGTCGCAGTTGGTGTCGATGATGCCGATAATCGGAATCTTCAGCTTGCGCGCTTCGTCCACCGCAATCTTTTCCTTGCGGGTGTCGACGATGAAGACCGCATCGGGCAGTCGAGACATGCCGCGGATGCCTTCCAGGTTCTTCTCGAGCTTACGCCGCTCCTTCTCGAGCCGCGCGACTTCCTTCTTCGAGAGGGTGTCGTAGCGGCCGTCGGTGATCATCGATTCCAGGTCTCGGAGGCGCGCGAGGCTGCGCTGGATGGTGTTGAAGTTGGTGAGCAGGCCGCCGAGCCACCGCTGGTTCACGTGGTACATCCCGCAGCGGGCCGCTTCTTCGGCGATCACGTCCTGCGCCTGCCGCTTGGTGCCGACGAACAGCAGCGTCTTGCCCTCTGCGGCGAGGTGCTGGATGAAATCTTCAGCTTCCTTGAACAGCTTGACGGTCTTGCCGAGGTCAAGAATGTAGATGCCGTTGCGTTCACCGAAAATGTACTCCTTCATCTTCGGGTTCCAGCGTTTGGTCTGGTGTCCGAAGTGCACTCCAGCTTCCAGCAGATCCTTCATTGCGATCGGGGTCAAGCGGCCTCCATACCTTCGTTACCTCCTCGACAGCGCAACTCAAGTTGCGCCGATGACTCTAGCGTTTGCTGAACTGGAACCGCTTGCGCGCGCCGGCCATGCCGTATTTCTTGCGTTCCTTTGCGCGAGCGTCCCGGGTGAGCAATCCGCCCTTCTTGAGCTTCTTCCGCAGTTCAGCGTTGTAGCCAACCAGCGCGCGCGCAATCCCGAGGCGCACGGCGCCGGCCTGTCCGTTGATGCCGCCGCCTGCCACCGTGGCGACGACGTCGAATTGCTCAACGGTCTCGGTCAGCAGCAGCGGCTGCTTAATCTCGGCTCGCAGGGCTTCGGTGGGGAAGAACTCCTCGAACTGGCGGTGATTGATGGTAAGGGTGCCGTTGCCGGGTCTCAGAAAGACGCGGGCTGAAGACGTCTTTCGGCGCCCGGTTGCGTAAAATTCAGATGTAACTGGCAACTTATGCGACCTCGCGTGACGATGGCTTTTGCGCCATGTGGGGATGATCCGGGCCAGCGTAGACCTTCAATTTGCGGTACATGGCCGCGCCCAGCGTCGTCTTGGGCAGCATGCCGTGCACGGCCTCTTCGACAATGCGGTTCGGCTTGGCCTGCCGCACGATTTTGGCGCGCTCTTCGCGCAGCCCGCCTTCGTAGCCGCTGTGACGGCGATACAGCTTCTGCTCTTCTTTGCGACCCGTGAGCTTGATCTTGGCGGCATTGACCACGACGACGTGGTCGCCGGTGTCGATGAAAGGGGTATAGGTCGGCTTGTGCTTGCCCTGCAGCAGCCGGGCTGCGAGGGTCGCGACACGTCCGAGTACCTGGCCATCGCCGTCAATCACATGCCAACGGCTGTCGATGGTCTTCGGGGTGGCTACATACGTCCGCATGAAACGAGAGTCCTTCTGCAAGCGCGCTTCTGGTTGGGTGTCGACTTGGTCTTCCTGGAAAAAACCTGGACAACCGTAAACCCAAATGTTACGTGGTGTTCTGGCGACTGTCAAGTCAGCGGGCATGAAATTGCACACGTAGGCCATCGTCCCATCAAGACGGAACACATGTCGACCGATAGCTAGGTGGGCGGAACGAATGTCGTGATCACATCTTCGTGATCTGACGACAAAACCGTGATCGGCCGCCGCCGGCACCGCCGCCGGTTTTCACATTTGGGCGTGAAACGCCGATTTTCGGTCCTGGAAACCGTGGGCACCGGTGGCACCGCCCTTGCCCCTCCCGGAGCGCGCCAACGTGAGGAATTTCTCTTTGTTCAACAAGAGCCGATCGGTTGTCGGGCTCGATATCGGTTCGAGTGCCGTGAAGGCAGTCGAACTGAAGGCCTCCGGCAAGGGCTATCGCGTGGCGGCCCTCGGCAGCGAGCCGATGCCACCCGACAGCATTGTCGACGGCGCCATCATCGACGGCACCGCGGTGGCCGAAGCCATCCGGCGCCTCTTTGACTTGAAGGCGTTCAAGACGAAGGACGTGGCAGCCTCGCTCTCGGGTAACGCCGTGATCGTCAAGAAGATCTCGTTGCCCGTGATGACCGCGACCGAGCTGGATGAGTCGATCTACTGGGAGGCCGAGCAGTACATCCCGTTCGACATCCAGGACGTCAATCTCGACTACCAGATTCTCGAGGCGGGCAAAGGCCCCGAGTCCAAAGGCACGATGGACGTGCTGCTCGTTGCCGCGAAGAAGGAAAAAATCGCCGATTACACCGGCGTGATCGCGCAGGCGGGCCGGACGCCGGTGGTCGTCGACGTCGACGCGTTCGCGCTGCAGAACGCCTACGAACTCAATTACGGCTTCGAGCCGGGTACGGTGGTCGTGCTGCTCAACGCCGGCGCGAGCGCGATCAATATCAACATCGTCGCCAACGAGCAGTCGGTCTTTACCCGCGACGTCTCGCTCGGCGGCAATGCCTATACCGAGGCGGTGCAGCGGGAATTGAACCTCCCGTTCGACAGTGCCGAGCTGCTGAAGAAAGGCATGCCGGTAGACGGTGCGACCTTCGAGGACGTGATTCCCGTTCTACGCGCGATGACGGAGAACGTGTTGCTGGAGGTGCAGAAAACCTTCGACTTCTTCAAGGCAACGGCGTCGACCGACCGCATCGACCGCATCATGCTCAGCGGGGGCGCCTCGCGCGTGGAGGGGTTTGCAGAAGCGCTGCAGGGACGGTTCGGCACGCCGGTGGAGATGTTCGACCCCTTCCGCAAAGTCACGCTCGACCCGAAGATGTTCTCGGCGGAGCAGCGCCAGATGATCGCGCCGACCGCGGCCGTCGCCGTGGGGCTCGCATTGAGACGGGCGGGTGACCGTTGATTAAGATCAACCTGCTTGCCGTCGATCGCGAGCGTGCGAAGAAAAAAACTTCGTTCCAGGTTGGCCAGAAAGTCACCGTCGGCTGCAGCCTGATTCTGGTGGCGGCCGCGCTGTTCGTGGGCTGGTGGTACTGGTCAATCGAGCGCCAGTCGGTGGATCTCGATCAGCAGATCGTCGAGGCCGAACGCGAAACGGTGCGGCTGCGGGCCGTCATTCTGCAGGTGCAGGAGTTCGAACAGCGGCGCGTGCAGCTTCAGCAGCGCGTCACGCTCATCGAGCAGCTGCGGAAGGGCCAGACCGGCCCGGTGCACCTCCTCGATCGCCTGAGCCTGGCCCTGCCCGACACGATGTGGCTGCTCGAGCTGAGACAGTCGGGAACTGAAGTGTTACTCGACGGGCGCTGCACCAGCCTGAATGCTCTTTCGGATTTCGTGAGCGGGCTGGAATCATCGGATTTGTTCGAACGACCCGTTGAAATCGTCGACAGCCAGGTGATGCCCGCCACGGCGGGCGCGCCAGAATTGATTCGTTTCTCTGTGAGGGCTCGGCTGAAGGCGGTGAGTTAATGCCCGCAGCAGCAGACCCCGATAGGTACTGACGGCAATGGACCTAAGTCTCAACAAACTACCGTGGTACGGACAAGTAGGCTTGTTCGTGGCGCTGGCGCTCGCCGGCGTCGCGGTTTTTTATTACATGTACGCCGTCCCGGTCGCCGCTGAGATGGCCACTCGCGAGCAGCGGCTGGCGTCGCTGCGGGCCGATATCGCGAAGGGGTCGGCGACTGCCAATACCCTAAACCAGTTCCGCCAGCAGGTCGCCGAGCTCGAATCGCGCCTCGAGAGCCTGAAGGCGGTGTTGCCGGAGCAGAAGGACGTCGCCGATCTCCTGCGGCGCATTCAAACCCTCGCCACGCAGTCGAACCTTGCGATCCGGGGATTCAAGCCGGCCCCTTCGGTCACCAAGCAACTGCATGCCGAGTGGCCCATCGCGCTGCAGCTCGACGGCACGTATCACAACCTCGCGATGTTTTTCGATCGCGTCAGCAAGTTCTCTCGAATCATCAACGTGAGCAACATCGTCATTCGCGGCAAGACCGCTCCAGAGCCGAACTCGACGATAACGGCCGAATGCGTTGCCACGACGTTTGTGCTGCTCGAGACGGCAAAGCCGGCTGTGGCGAAGGCGAATTAGTGAGAAGGCAACTTCACACGATCGCCCTTGTCACGACGGTCATGGCTGCGGCCTCCGTTGGGTGGGCGCAGGGGGCGCCTGCGGCGCCGCCTGCCGCGGCCGTGCCGCCCGCCGCGGCTGCGACGCAGGCGCCCGAGCCCTACACCTACAACCCTGACGGCCGGCGGGATCCGTTCATCAGTCTCCTGTCCAGGGGAGCGGAAGCGTCAACCGGTTCCAAGACGACGGGCCTGAGCGGGGTCGCGACGGCAGATGTCATGGTGCGCGGCGTGCTGCAGAGCCGCGGCACGTATGTCGCCATCGTCCGGGGACCGGACGGCAAGACCTATAGAGCTCATGCGAACGATCGCCTGCTGGATGGAGTCATCCGCAGCGTCACGCCGCAGGGCATCGTCATCATGCAGGAAGTCAACGATCCGCTCTCGCTGGTCAAGCAGCGTGAAGTGCGAAAGGGACTCAGGACCGCCGAAGATGGCAAATAACAGACACCGACTCGCGTTCGTCCGATTGGGCAGCGCCCTCTTGCTCGTGCTCGCAGGGCTGTGGGCGGCCCAACTCGCCCCGGTCGGTGCCTTCGGACGGGCTCCCGAGACGACAGCCACGGCGGCTCCGCAGCTGAAGGGGCTGTCCGCGAAGGCGGGTCGCCGGATCACGACAGTCACCATCGAGACGTCTGATCCTGTCGCGTATCTCACCAACCGCCCGGATCCGATGACGCTCGTCGTCGACCTTCGCGAGGTCGACACGGCGGCGGCCGCCCGGAGCGTGCTCGACGCGAAGGGCCTCGTCGCCGGCGCCACGGTCGAGCGGGCAACCGGCGCAGACGGCGTGCGCGTGGCGCGCGTGCGCATTCGGCTGACGCAGCCCGCGGCGCACCAGGTACGCAGCAAGCGGAATGTGATCTCGATCGATCTCGACGGCGCCTTTCCGCTCGGCAGCGTCGGCGCCGCATCAGCAGGCGCCGTGACCGCGCCGGGAGGTCCGGGCTTCGCCACGATGCTCGAGCGCATCAGCGCCGAGACGAAAGCGAACGGCGCCAGCATTACGCTGACCGGCAACGGTGAGCTCGTCGCAGAGTCGGTGACGCCCTATGGCGACGGTACGCCCCGCGTCGTCTTCGATTTTCCCAATGTGCGATCGCAGGCGCCGGCCGATACCTTCGTCGGCCGCGGTCCCGTCTCGGTCGTGCACGTCACGACCACGGGAGTGGTGCCGACGACGCGGGTCGTCGTGGACTTGCTGCGACCGGCGAGCTATCGCGTGATTCCGCCGCAGGACGGTGAGAGAGATTTCACGATCCTGTTCGAAGACGGCGAGCTGGCAGAGCCCGCGAGCAGCGCGGCGTCCGTCCCGGCCTACGTCGCCTCGCTCGATCCCATCGA
Source organism: Acidobacteriota bacterium (assembly GCA_031395755.1). Classification (GTDB taxonomy): domain Bacteria; phylum Acidobacteriota; class Vicinamibacteria; order Vicinamibacterales; family JAMQPK01; genus JAMQPK01. Next base: position 10,697 of record JANNJO010000459.1, on the reverse strand, counting down.
TGCGTTGCTGACGCGCGGCGTGGGACCGGCGGCCGGGTTGCCCTTGCGGGCACGGCTCGCGCAGGTTCCGCAGCAGGGCGCGATCCCGCAACTGCCGCCGCCCACAGCGCCGACCAGCCAGGGGCGCTTCACGGGGCATCCGGTGACGCTCGAATTTGAAGGCGCGGATCTGCGCACGGTGCTCCGCACGTTCGCCGACATCAGCGGTCTCAACGTCGTCATCGATCAGTCGGTGCAGGGCGCGGTCGACGTGTCTCTGCACGAAGTGCCGTGGGATCAGGCGCTCGACATTATCCTTCGCGACCATAAACTGGGATACTCGGTCGACGGGACGATTGTGCGCATCGCGCCGATGACTGTCCTCGCCGACGAAGAGTCGCAGCGGCGCAAACTGGCCGACGAGCGCGCGCTGTCCGGCGACCTTGAAGTGCTGACCCGCCCGTTGAGCTACGCGAAGGCCTCCGAGCTGACAGTACTCCTGACCCGCACGGCGCTCTCCACGCGCGGTGATATTCAGATCGACGCCCGAACCAACACCATCATCATTCGCGACCTCGCAAGCCGCCTGCAGAGTGCGGCCCAGCTGCTGGATACACTCGACCGGCCACAGCCGCAGGTGGAGATCGAGGCCCGCATCGTCACGACGTCGCGGGATTTCGCGCGGCGGCTTGGCGTGCAGTGGGGCTTCAACGGGCGTGTGGCTCCGGATCTCGGGAACACGACCGGTCTCGCATTCCCGAACCAGGGCAGCCTGGGCGGACGGACCGGCGGCCTGCAGGGGCCCAACATCGGGCAGATCACCGATCACGCGAGCACAGCCGTCAACCTCGGCGTCTCGACGGCGTCAAGCGCAATCGGACTGGCGCTCGGTTCTGTCAACGGAGCGTTCAACCTCGACCTGGCGCTCACGGCCCTGGAGGAATCCGGCAACGGACGCATCCTGTCGACGCCGCGCGTGGCGACGCAGAACAACGTGCCGGCGGAAATCACCCAGGGCGTGCAGATTCCCATTCAGACCGTCGCCAACAACACCGTCACCGTGACGTTTCAGGACGCGGCGTTGAAGCTCAACGTGACACCGCAGATTACCGCGGCCAATACCGTGATCATGCAGGTGCAGCTCGAGAACTCGTCGCCCGACTTCAGCCGCGCGGTCGGCGGGATTCCGCCGATCAACACGCAACGCGCCCTCACGACGATTCTCGTCAGCGACGGACAGACCTCGGTCATCGGCGGCATCTACGTCACTAGCCAGCAGTCGTCCAACGACCGGACACCCGGGCTGCACAAAATCCCGCTGCTGGGCTGGTTGTTCAAGCGACAGGACTTTACCGATGAGAGCCGGGAGCTGTTGATATTTATCACGCCGCGAATCATCAAACTGTGATGAGCGCCGGCAAGGGAGACAGGCTGGATATGCGCGCGATCTTTCGTTCGGTGATGGCATGTGCCGGAACGTTTGTCATTGTGGCGGCCTCCGTATCGTGCGGGGACGTCAGCAGACAAGGGCGTTCGCCCGCGTTGCTCGTGATCGATACGTTGCTGGCCGCGCCGGGATCCGATCCCAGCACCTTCGGCGGATTTCTGCTGTCCGATGTGCAGACCCTCGTCGAACAGAACGTCGGGGGCGCAACGGTGAGGGTGCCAACCATTTTCAACGATGTCGGACAGGCGACGTTCAGAACGATTCTGAAGGATCAGGGGACAGGTGGACTCGGCGTGTCGCCCGCCCCCCTCAATTCGGTCACCCTGAACCGCTATCGGATCGTCTACCGCCGGGCAGACGGCCGCAATACGCCGGGAGTGGACGTGCCGTTTCCGGTGGATGGCGCCTTTACGGCGACGGTGACCAGCTCGGCCACCATCGCGGGGTTCGAGCTCGTGCGCCACCAGGCCAAGCTCGAGCAGCCGCTGCGGGCGCTGGCGAATTTCGGCGGACGGCTCTTCATCAGCACGATCGCGGAGATCACGTTTTACGGCTCAGACCTGGCGGGCAACGATGTGCAGGCCAGCGGCACCATCAGCGTGAGTTTTGCGGACTATGCCGACCCAAGTTAGGACTCGAAAGATGATCACCAAACGATTCAAACACCTGCTCGTGCTCTCGACGGCCGCGTTGGCCGCCTCGTGCACGGTTTCCAGTACGCCGGCGCCTCCACTGATGGGACCTTCCGAGATGAGCTTGTCGTTGACCATCTCGGCGAACCCCGATGTGTTGTCGATGGATGGCTCGTCGCAAACGCTGGTGACCGTCGAAGCCCGCGACTCCAATGGGCAGCCGGCCGCCAACGTGCCGCTTCGGATCGAAATTCTCGCCGATGGACAAGCGATTGACTTTGGCACGCTGTCGGCGCGGACGCTTGTGACCAACTCCAGTGGCCGCGCCACATTTACGTACACCGCCCCACCAACGGTCGGCGGGACTATCCCGAAGCTCGACATCACGGTGACCCCGACAGGGTCCGGCGATGCGTCGAGCCACCTCAGGAGAACGATCAATATTCGGCTGGTGCCCCCGGGCGTGATCCTCCCTGGAGGGCTGACCGCGACGTTCACCTTTTCGCCCGATCCACCACAGGCATACGCTGATGTGCTCTTCAACGCATCGAATTCGCGGGCACCGGTGGGCGGCGCGATTGTCAGCTACGCCTGGAACTTCGGTGACGGCTCAACCGGATCGGGTGCGACGGTCGCGCACAGGTTCGGGCCCGGGACCTTCACCGTGACACTCACGACGACCGATTCGAACGGCTTTACCGCATCCTCGTCGCAGATTCTGACGGTCGCGGCCGGTGTCGGCCCGAGCGCGGTCTTCGTGTTCTCGCCGGCGGCTCCCCTGGTCGGTCAGGACGTCTTCTTCAATGCCGGTCAGTCCACGGCGGCGCCCGGCCGGCGCATCGTCAGCTATCGTTGGAACTTCGGCGACGGCACGACGGGAAGCGGCGTCACCAGGACGAAGCAGTACCCTCCCCCCGCTAATCCAGCTGTACCCACCACCTATGTGGTTGTTCTCACGGTGACTGATGACGTCGGACAGGTTGGAACCGCGTCGGGTCCCGTGATCGTCTGTCCGGCGATCGGCTGCACGGCCGAATAGGCGTGGTACATTGAGCCGTGGCAGACAATCCTCGGATTGAGGAGCTTCGACGCCGGATTCAGAAGGATCCGGCGTCGATTGCGTTCGCGCAGCTTGCAGAGGAGCACCGGCGAGCCGGCAGTTATGAAGAAGCCATCGCTGCCTGTCGCGCCGGGCTGGCCATCCACCCCGGTTACCTGTCCGCCCGCGTCACGCTCGGACGCGCCCTCATCGAGGTCAACCATCTCGACGCCGCGTCGGAGGAGCTCAAGCACGTTCTGAAAAGCGCGCCCGAAAATCTCGCGGCCATTCGCGGCCTCGCCGAAATTCACCATCGCCGCGGGCAACTGGGTGAAGCGCTGGGGTTCTACCAGGCTGCGCTCAACCTCGCGAAACATGATCCGGATCTCGAGCAGACCGTCAACGAGATTACAAGAGCCATTGCTCCGGAGCGTCAGCCGATCAGCGATGGACTCTCGTTCCAAGAGGCGTCGGCCGAGTTTCTGTCGGCGCTTGACGCCTTCGAAGCCGCACCCGACGCACCCTCTGCGGACGAGCCCATCGCACCCATCGAGCCCCCGGCGCTACCCGAGCTCGAGAAATTTCTCGACGCTATTCACACGTACCGCCAGCGGCGGGCGGTTTAGAATCATCCTGTGCGCCTGGCTCCTCGCGACACGCTCGCGGCTCGACACGTCACGCTTCGGGACGCTCTCCGAGCGGCTCAGCTCGACGGCCTCGTCGTCACGCATCTGCCAAACGTCTTTTACCTGACCAACTTTCTCGGGACCGCGGGCATTGCCGTCTTCATGGGCGATCGCCTGTACCTGATTCTGGATTTTCGTTACAGCGCCGCCGCTCAGGAACTATGGGCGTCGCCCTCAGGATGTCCGGACGCGGAGATCGTCCCGGTGGAGCGCACATACGACGAGACGCTCGTGGCGCTGATTAAGAAGGTTCATCCGACACGCCTGGGCATCGAAGGCACGAACCTCTCAATTCAGCGCGCGCATCAGCTGGCATGCCGCGCCGGCGCGGGAGTGGAAGTCGGGGAATTGAAATCGGGATCCGAGCACCTTTCCTTTGTCTCCACCGACGGCCTCATCGAGCGACTGCGCCTGATCAAGGATGCGCACGAGATCGAAATGCTTCGCAGTGGCGCGACCCTGCTGTCTGCGGTCGCGCTCGACGTCCTTGAGGACGTCAAGGCGGGCCTCGCCGAGCAGGAGCTCGCGGCGAAGATCGATTGGCGTATCAAATCGGCCGGCTTCGAGCGCTGTTCGTTCGAAACGATCGTCGCGAGCGGGCCGAATTCGGCGCGTCCGCACGCCCACCCCGGCAACCGGATCATGAAAGAGGGCGACCTGGTGGTGCTGGACTTTGGCGGGGTCTACGGCGGATACTGCGTCGATCTGACCCGGACAGTGGCGCTGGGGAGGCCCGATGCCGAGATGAAGCGGGTCTATGGCGCGGTCCTCGATGCCCAGAAGGCGGCGATCGCGGCGGTACGGCCGGCCGTTCGGGCCGGTGATATCGACGCGGCAGCCCGGGGAGCGCTCGGCCGGCATAAGTTGGCGGAGGCGTTTGGGCACAGCACAGGGCACGGCCTCGGCCTGGAAATTCACGAAACGCCGCGGATAGGACCACGGCGAGAGGCGACCAGCGAGGAGCCGGCGCCCCCAGATGAAGCGATCGAACCTGGAATGGTCTTTACCATTGAACCAGGCGCCTACCTTCCGGGTTGGGGCGGCGTCCGGATCGAAGATGACGTCCTGGTGACGTCAGACGGGGTCGAAGTGCTTACCAACGTTCCGACACAATTACATACCCATGGATTTCGACGAGATTAATCGCCTTCTTGACATTGTGCGCCAGCACGACTTGAGCGAATTCGAGCTCGAGCGCGAAGGCTTCAAGATCCGAATCAAAAAAGGCGGCCTCGTGCAGGCGACGGGCCCGTTTGCGCCGCCGCCCGTGCCTCACGCCGCGGGGCACGCCGCCTCCGCCGCGCCCGCACCGGCGGCCTCGGCGCCCGAAGCCGTCCCGAGCCCTGCGGTCGCACCCTCCGACGATGCGGACTTCGCCATCGTGAAATCGCCGATTGTCGGCACGTTTTTCCGGTCAGCCGAGGCCAACGCTCCGCCCTTCGTCGAGGTAGGATCAACGGTGAAGACGGGGGAGGTTCTCTGCATCATCGAGGCGATGAAGCTGATGAATGAGATCGACTCGGAGTATGACGGAGAAGTGGTCAAGGTCTACGTCGAAAACGGCCAGCCGGTGCAGTACGGCGAGCGGCTGTTCGCCATCAAGGCGCGCGAAGCGATATGACGAAGAAAGGCCGCGATGTTTAAGAAAATTCTCATCGCGAACCGCGGCGAGATCGCCATGCGGATCATCGTGGCGTGCCGCGAGCTCGGCATCAAGACGGTCGCGGTGTATTCCGAGGCCGACGAGCACGCGCTTCACGTCCGGTTTGCCGATGAGGATGTGCGGATCGGGCCGGCGCGGAGCGCCGACAGCTATCTGAACGTGCCGGCCATCATCAGCGCCGCCGAGATTACCGGCGCCGACGCCATCCATCCGGGCTACGGCTTTCTCTCGGAATCGGCGTACCTCGCCGAAGTCTGCGAGGCCTGCCATATCCGGTTCATCGGACCCGACCCGAAAGTGATTCGGCTGATGGGCGACAAAGCCCGCGCGCGGCGCGCCATGAAGAAAGCGGGCCTGCCGCTGCTGCCGGGGACCGATGGTCCTGTCGAAAGCGAAGACGAGGCGCTCAAATTCGCCAACACGTGCGGCTTCCCGGTGATTGTGAAGGCGACCGCCGGCGGCGGTGGGCGAGGCATGCGCGTGGTCCGCAACCCGCAGGAACTCGGCCACGCCATCAAGACCGCGCAGCGCGAGGCCGAGGCTGCCTTCGGCGTGCCCGATGTCTACATCGAAAAATATCTCGAGAACCCGCGGCATATCGAAGTGCAGGTGATGGGCGATCATCATGGCGCCGTGGTGCACCTCGGCGAGCGCGAATGCTCAATCCAGCGGCGCCACCAGAAGCTGCTCGAGGAGTCGCCGTCGCCGGCGCTCACAGAGAAGCAGCGCCGCAAGCTGGGGCATCTGGTTGTGGATGCTGCGAAGGCCGTGCAGTACACCAACGCCGGGACGTTCGAGTTCCTGATGGATGACCAGGCCAGGTTCTTCTTCATGGAGGCGAACACGCGTCTCCAGGTGGAGCACCCGGTGACCGAGTTCGTGACGGGCATCGACATCGTCAAGGAACAAATTCGCATCGCGGCCGGCGCGCGGCTCGGATTCAAGCAGAGCGAGGTGACCTTCACGGGTCATGCCCTCGAATGCCGCGTCAACGCCGAAGATCCCGAGACGTTCGTGCCCTCGCCGGGTACGATTCACGCGTTCAGCATTCCCGGCGGCCCCGGCGTTCGCGTCGACACGGCGGCGCATTCGGAATGCCTGATCTCGCCGTACTACGATTCCATGGTCGCGAAAGTGATCGTGCACGGCCGCGATCGGCAGGAGTCGATCGCGCGGATGCGCCGCGTGCTCGAGATGTCGGTCGTCGAGGGCATCCGCACGACGATTCCGTTGCACCTGAAGATCCTCAACGATCCAGATTTCATCGCCGGGCGCCTGAGCACGCATTTCATGGAGCGCTTTGCCGCCAAGCCGAAGACGTCAGCCCTCGCCGAATCCGCCTAAGCAGCAGCGTCTCTTTGCCCCGCCTCCGGCGGGGCGGTTGTACGCGATCGTTGACGCCGAGGTGTGCGCGGCCGCGGGCCGCGCGCCGATCGACGTCGCGCGGGCATTTCTCAGCGGCGGCGCACGCTGGCTGCAATTGCGCTGCAAGGATATGGCGAGCGGGCCATTCCTCGATCTCGCCAGGATGATCCTGGAAGACGCGGCTGCCGCCGGCGCGGTGCTGATCATCAACGATCGTGCCGACATCACCGCGCTGTCGGGCGCGCCCGGTCTCCACGTCGGCCAGACCGACCTCGCGCCCATCGATGCGCGATCGGTGATCGGCGCCTCGCGGATTCTCGGCCTGTCGACGCACACGCGCGAACAATGGGAGGCGGCGGTCGCCCAACCGATTTCCTACCTGGCGATCGGTCCGGCCTTTGGCACGGGCACCAAGGCCACCGGCTACCATGCGATCGGCCTCGAGACCGTGACGCAGGCAGCGACTGCGGCGTCGGCGCACGGCCTGCCGACGGTCGCGATCGGCGGCATCACGCTCGAGAACGCGGCGAACGTGATCGCAGCCGGCGCCTCATCCGTCGCGGTGATCAGTGATCTTCTGACGGGAGATCCTGAGGTTCGCTGTCGCGCTTTCATGCGCACCCTCGAATGAACCCACATATAATTGTCGGGTTTGCCAGCCCCGGCTCCTTCTTCTGAGGGCGCCGGTCCGACAACTCGTTTGGAGGCGGAATGGATTCGAATCTGTTCAAGACCAAGTCGATCGAGCAACTCGTCGGCGACGTCGAACATGGCGGGAAGGCCCTTCGTCGCAGCCTGTCTGCGTGGGACCTGACGCTCCTTGGTATCGGAGCCATCATCGGCACTGGCATCTTCGTGCTCACCGGGACGGCGGCGGCGAACCAGGCCGGCCCGGCGATCACGATGTCCTATCTCGCGGCCGGCCTGGCCTGCGCGTTTGCGGCCCTCTGCTACGCGGAATTCGCCTCGATGATTCCCATCGCCGGCTCCGCGTACACGTATGCGTACGCGACGCTCGGCGAGCTGGTCGCCTGGATGATCGGCTGGGACTTGATCCTCGAATACGCCGTCGGATCGATGACGGTGGCGATCGGCTGGAGCGGCTACATGCAGCGGCTGATGGCCGGGTTCGGCATCACGCTGCCGCAGTGGATGGCGGCGGCGCCGCCGGTCGGCATCATCAACCTGCCGGCCGTGATCATCGTGCTGCTGATCATGGTGCTGCTCGTCGTCGGTGTCCGCGAGTCGGCGCGGTTCAACGCCGTGATGGTCGCGATCAAGCTCGCCGCGGTGCTGTTCTTCCTCGCCGCCGGCGTCAGCTACGTCGAGCCCGCCAACTGGCAACCGTTCGCGCCGTATGGGTGGCCCGGCATCATGGCCGCGGCGGCCGTCGTGTTCTTTGCCTACATCGGATTCGACGCGGTGTCGACGACGGCGGAAGAAGCGAAGAATCCGAAACGCGACCTCCCGATTGGCATCATCGCGTCGCTGGTGATTTGCACCATCCTGTATCTCGCGGTTGGCCTGGTGCTGAGCGGCATCGTCCCGGTGGTCCAGTTCCGCTCGCTCGAGGGCGCGCTGCCCGGCGTGCCGATGATCGCGCAGGAGGAATCGATCAAGTTCCTCAACGCGCCGGTCGCGTATGCGCTGGCCTACATCAACCAGGGCTGGGCGGCAGGCCTGGTCTCGGCCGGCGCGGTGGCCGGCATCACCTCCGTGCTGCTCGTGATGCTGATGAGCCAGCCGCGCATCTTCTTCTCGATGAGCCGCGATCGCCTGCTGCCGCCCAACGTCAGCAAAGTGCATCCGAAGTTCGGCACGCCCTACATCACCACCATCATCACGTGCGTGATTGTCGCACTGGTGGCCGGGCTGACGCAGATTCAGGTGGTCGGCGAAATGACGAGCATCGGCACGCTGTTCGCGTTCGTGGTGGTCTGCGCGGCGGTGCTGGTGCTGCGCGCCAAGCGGCCGGACGCGAAGCGCCCGTTCAAGGTGCCGTTCGGCCCGGTGTTCCCGATTCTCGGCATCCTGTCGTGCTCGTATCTGATGCTCAGCCTGCCGGTGCTCACCTGGGTGCGCTTCCTGGTGTGGCTGGATCTCGGCATGATCATCTACTGGACCTATGGCCGCACGCACAGCCCGCTCGTGAACAAGGCGGAAGCCGGCGCGCGGACGGCGATGCAGTCGCTCGCAAACTTCATCACGACGTTCGGGCTGCTGCTCATCTTCAACGCGGCGTGCATCGCGATACTGGGCTACATGACGGAGTTCGGAATTACCAACGAGACCACGGCGAAATGGTCGGAGATCAACGTCACGGCCGACGAGGCGGATTCGTTCGGCCTGCGGTTCCTGGCCGTCGCGATCGCGGTGTGGGTCGTCGGCTTCGGATTGACGAAGGCGTCGGGAGAGAAGGCATAGCCCGACGATTGGATGGCGTGGCGTGTGCGGCGCGCATTCGTGAGGATGTCGCGCCGCGCATTGCCGCCTTTCAGCAGCGGCATGGCCGGCCCCCGGGTCTGGCCGTGGTCCTGGCCGGACAGAACCCTGCCTCGGAAGTCTACGTTCGCAATAAGATCAAGACAGTGGGCGACGCGGGGTGCCGTGCCGAGCTGTTCCGGCTGAATGCCACGGCGACGTTGAACGAGGCGCTGACCCTGGTTGCGAGACTGAACGCCGATGAGGCGGTCGACGGCATTCTCGTCCAGTCGCCGATGCCGGAGGGCATGGGCGCGGATGCCGAGGCGCGCGTGTTCGACACGATCGACCCGGCGAAGGATGTGGATGGGTTTCACCCGTATAACGTCGGCCTGCTCGTGCAAAAACGGCCGGCGCTCGTGGCGTGCACGCCGCTCGGCTGCATCGAGCTGCTCGAACGGGAGGGCATCACGATGAAGGGGCAGCACGCCGTCGTGATCGGGCGAAGCGACATTGTCGGCAAGCCGATGGCGATGTTGCTGCTGCACCGCGACGCCACGGTGACCGTGTGCCACTCCCGGACCGTGGACTTGCCGTCGGTGGCCCGGACAGCGGATATTTTGGTGGCGGCGATCGGGCGGCCGGCGTTCGTGACGCGCCAGTTCGTCAAGCCCGGCGCCACGGTCGTCGACGTCGGCATCAACACGCTGACGTCGCGGGGCGAGGTCGAGCGGATTTTTTCGGAGGGCAGCCGCAAGCGCGCGGCGTTCGCCGGCAAGGGCAGTGTTCTGGTCGGCGATGTCCATCCCGACGTCGAAGCCGTCGCCGGCGCGATCACGCCGGTGCCGGGCGGCGTCGGTCCATTAACCGTCGCGATGGTGTTGAGAAACACCGTCACGGCCGCGGAACTTCGAGCAACGAGACGAGTGCAGGGCGGTTCGTGATGAAGGATGGCTTTTTGAGCCGAAAGGCGGGTTTGTGATCCGGAAGATTGCGCTGACGGGCGGGATTGCGACGGGGAAGACCTATGTCGCGACCCGCCTGCGCGAAGCCGGCGTGCCGATGGTGGACGCCGACCTGCTGGCGCGCGAGGTGGTCGCTCCGGGTTCGGCGGCGCTGGCCGCCATCCGCAAGCGGTTCGGTCCCGACGCGGTGCGCCGCGACGGCACCATGGATCGGGTGAGGGTGGCGCAAATCGTCTTCAAGGACAAACGCGCCCGCCTCGATCTCGAAGCCATCATTCACCCCGCCGTGATCAAGGCCGTCAACGACTTCTTCGCCGGGCTGCCAAAGCGGACGCCGTTCGCGGTGGCGGATATCCCGCTGGTCTACGAGACGGGCCGCGACAAAGACTTCGACGCGGTGGTGGTGGTCGCCTGCCCCCGCGAGATGCAGCTGCAACGGCTGATGGAGCGCAACAAGCTCTCGAAGGAAGACGCCGAGCGGCGGCTGGCCGCGCAACTGC
>JANNJO010000443.1:0-5320 GCA_031395755.1 Acidobacteriota bacterium | reverse complement strand
CCGCCCACGGCCCGTTCGTGCACGTGGATACCAGGCCCGGGCGGGCCCGGTGGTGATCACTCGTCGGCGTCGTTGATGTCGTCGTCTTTGACGGCGTCGTCTTTGGCTTCTCCGTCTTTGACTTCTTCTTCCTTCAGCTTCAGCTCGACCTCCTCGGCTCCGGGATCGTCCTCATCCTTGAAGCGGGCGTCTTCATCGACGCTGAACATCCGGCCGCTCCGAAGCTCCTTGAGCGGGCCTTTGGCCTTCCCTTCCTGATTCCGGCTCTTCGGGAAGTTCGATCCCCCGCGGCCCTTTGGCGGCTTGTTCGGGCCGAAGTTGCGGCCACCCGAATCGCCGCCGCGTGGCGGGCGGTAGGCACCTGCGTCCCCTCCGGGCGGCCCCCCGCCCATGGGCGGGCGCGGTGCCCCACCCATCGGCGGGCGCGGTGAAAATCCTCCTGCCCCCATCGGCGGGCGCGCCTCGCGCGGGCGCGCCTCGCTCACCGAGAGCGGGCGGCCTTTGAACGGCTGGCCATGAAGCTGCTGAATGGCGCGTTCAGCAACGCCGCGGTCGTCGTAGTCGACGAAGGCAAACCCGCGGGGGCGCCCGGTCTCGCGATCGGTGGGGATCACGATCTGCATCGGATCGCCGACGGTGCCAAAGTGCTGCCGGATATCTACTTCGTTCGCGCTGTAAGGAAGATTCCCGACGAATAACCGGACTGACATAACGTTCCTAATCGCCTCCTACGACTGAGGTGCAGCTGCCTTCTTCTTCGCGCGCGTCTTCGCCTTGCGGGCCGGCGCCGGTGTGTTGCTGGACTCCAGCGCGACGATCCGCGTCGAGAACCGGCGGGTGCCGTGCTCGTCGAATTCGATGACCGTGTGGTGTTCGTTTACATCGACAATCGTGCCTGCGCCATACTGCGCTTGCACGACGCGATCCCCTGCCGCATATCTACGCATGAGTCCTCCTCGATCCCCGGTCGGCGCCTTCGCGGCTTCTCTCAGCCGCGGGCCCGTCGGCCCCGCTCGCGTCGGCGCGTGCAATCTCGAATGTGACGTTGAGTGACTTCTCGATGACCCGCAGCCCCGCCAGCTCTTCGGGGGCGACCAGCGTGACGGCCGTGCCAATCGATTCGGCGCGCCCCGTGCGCCCCACGCGATGCACGTATGCGTCGACGCTCGACGGGACTTCGTAGTTCACCACGTGGCCGATGCTGTCGATGTCGATGCCACGCGCGGCGATGTCGGTCGCGATCAGCGCACGGTAGCGGCCGGACTTGAACCCCTCCACCGCCGCCGATCGTTCGCTCTGCGTGCGATCGGCATGGAGCGCGGCGCACTTGATGCCGCCCGCCGCAAGTCGGCGCGACAGCTTGTCGGCGCCACGCTTGGTGCGGACGAACACCAGGCTCGTCCCATGAGTCCGCTTCAAAAAGCGGGCGAGCCAATCAGCCTTCTCGGCCGCCGCAACCAGGCATCCGACATGTTCGATGGTGGTCGCCAGACCCTCTTCGCGCCCCACGCGGATCATCTTCGGCGAGCGCATAATCTGGCTTGCCGAACGTGTCACCTCGTCGGACATTGTCGCCGAAAACAACAGCGTCTGCCGGTTCTCCGGCAGCGACGCGACGATGCGCCGGACGCTCGGCCAGAACCCCATGTCGAGCATTCGATCGGCTTCGTCGAGCACGAGAACTTCCAGGCCGTCGAAGTTCGCGGCGTTGCTGCCCATGTGATCGAGCAGCCGCCCCGGCGTCGCGACGACGATATCGGCCGAGCCGCGTAAGCCGCGCTCCTGCGGCCCCGCCTCGACGCCGCCGTAAACCGCCACGCTCGAAAGATTCGTGTGATACGCCAACCCCTGGAACTCGTCTTCTATCTGCACGGCGAGCTCGCGCGTCGGCGCCAGAATGAGCACGCGCGTCGTCGGCGCGGTCGCAGGCCCGACCTTGGGTTCGGCTTCCAGCAGCCGATGCATCAGCGGCAGCAGAAACGCCAGCGTCTTGCCGGTGCCCGTCTGCGCGCACGCGACCAGATCGGCCCGCGACAGCACGCCAGGATACACGGCGCTCTGGATTGGCGTCGTCGTGACAAACCCGCGATCGATCACCGCCCGTTCGAGGAGCGGATTGAGCGCAAGCGACGTGAACAGGACCGGAGTCGCATCGCAGGTCGCGGCCTCGAACTGCAGCGGCTTGTGCTGCACGGCGACCGTCAGGGGCCGGCCGGATGCACCCTGCCCCCGCCGAGGCCTGCCGCTTCGAGTGGAACGATTCTGACTGGATTTCGAGGGGTCTGAAAAATGCAAGATGGGCTGGCTGTTTGAGGAAAAAGAGGTCTTAGAAGGCTGGATTGTCTCACAAACCCCGAAAATTCGCCAATCAGTCTAGAATATCCCCCGAACTGTGGCCTATGTGCTGGCACTGCTCGCCCTACTGCTGGTCGGCGCCGGGTATCTCCTCGGCTCCCGGCGCGGGCGGAGCCGCGAAGGCGCGCTGAAAACGACGCTGGACGAGCGCAATGAAAAGCTGACGCTCGTCGAGCACGAGCTCCTCCGCCACTGCGCCATCGACCCTGTGACGGGGTTACACACGCAGGAGCACTTCCAGGAATTCCTCGAGCGCGAATGGCGGCGCGCGTCGCGGGATCGCCAGTGCGTCTCGGTCATTATGATCGAGGTCGATCATTTCCGCGCGTTCAACGAACGCCAGGGGAAGCCGGAAGGCGACGCGTGCTTGAGGGCCGTCGCCGAGGTGCTGAAGCCGCTGGTCCACAGGCCCGGCGACGTCATCGCGAGGTACGGGGGCCCGGGAAAGTTCGGTGTGGTACTGGGCGGGACCGACGGAAAGGGTGCGCTGGTCCTGGCCGAGCGGCTGAGACTCGTCGTCGAACGCCTCGAGAGACCCAACCCCTCCTCCATGACGAGCCAGATCACGACCGCGAGCCTCGGTGTCGCATCGGCGACACCCGACCGGGAGGGCGCCTGGCAGGATCTCGAGCTCATCGCGGCAGCCGAACGGGCTCTCGCCCACGCGAAGGAAGCCGGACGCAATAAAGTGACCTTGGAAGGTGCACCGGCCGTGAAAAAGTAGAGATGGCCAGCCTTTTGCTGCTAAGGCCCCATGCTGATCTATCTCGCCTCTGAGCTCGCCTGGCCGGAGCTGATCAAGCGCACCGTCAAGGACTCCATCCAGGATGACGCGTCTGGCCTGGCGGCCCAGCTGTCCTACTACTTCTTCCTGTCGCTCTTTCCGGCCCTGCTGTTCATCGTCGCGCTGGCGAGCTTTTTCCCGCTCTACAACTTCAACGACGAGCTGATACGCGTGCTGGCCCCCATCGCGCCGGCGGCCGTCGTCGCGCTGCTGCAGGATCAGCTCACGAGCCTCTCGAACAGCCAAGACGGCGGGTTGCTGAGCATCGGACTGCTGATGGCGCTCTGGAGCAGCTCTGCCGCGATGGTGTCGGTCATCGAGGCCATGAACCGCGCGTATGACATCGAGGAGACCCGGCCGTGGTGGAAGGTCCGCCTGACCGGGATCGCCATCACTATCGGGCTGGCGGTGTTCATCCTGACGGCGTTCGCCCTGATTGTGGCAGGTCCCTGGCTCGCGGATTTTCTCGGCAGAGAGTTCGGCCTCGCACCGGCGTTTACCCTGGCGTGGAAGATCCTTCAGTGGCCTGTGGTGTTTCTGCTGGCCTCGACGGGGTTCGGCCTCGTGTATTACTTCGCGCCGGACGCAGAGCAGGAGTGGGTGTGGATCACGCCGGGTGCCCTGACGGCGACGCTGCTGTGGCTCATCGCGTCGCTGGCGTTCCGCTTCTACGTGGTGAACGTCGGCAACTACGACGAAGCGTACGGCACCCTGGGCGCCATCATTCTGACGCTGCTCTGGTTTTACATCTCAGGATTGGTGATGGTGATCGGCGCTGAGCTGAGCGCGGAGATTGAGCACGCATCACCCTGGGGGAAGAATCCGGGCCCGAAAATCGTCGGCCAGAGAAGGCGGGTGGGCCTGGCGGCATCGCGGGAGTGGTTCAGGCGCCATCCGCGCGAAACGTCTGGCGAGTTGCAGCCGCCGCGCGCTGGTCCGCACGCCGCGGACTCCCCCACTGGGACCGCCCGCGAATCCGGCTGAACACATGATGTAGTGCCGAACTCGAACAGGTCCGATTTATGCATCGACACGGTGCATGGAATACTTCACTCTTGAGTTTCTGCTCGGCTTTTTGCTCGCCGTTGCGCTGATGGTGGGTCTCTGGGTGCCGTTGTTCTTTCTGGATTACAAGGCGGAGAAAAAACGGGGCGCGGAGCCGATTGGTTCCGGGGAGAACCCGCCGCCCGCGCCCTTGGACCAGGTGCACCTGAACTAGGTTAACCGGGTCGGACAGGCGTCTGATGCGCATCGGGGTGGCACAACCGTTGTCTTACCGGAGGAGCAAAGAGTGCGTTCATTAGTTATTCTGGTTGTCGCGGCGGCGTTTTTGACCGTCGCGAAGAACCAGGCCCAGGAACCGGCCGTGGCCGTTTTCAAGAGCGGCGTGGAGCGGGTGGCGCTTGCGGCAATCGTGCGCGACTCGAGAGGGCGGATCGTGAACGCTCTCGAGGCGCGAGATTTTGAGCTGTTCGATGACGGCCGCGCACGCCCTCTGATTGGCGCGTGGTCCGAGCCGAGCCCGGCCAGCGTGGCGATTCTCATGGACACGAGCGGAAGCATGGCGACGAAAATGGCGCGCGCCCGCGCGACAGCCCAGCTCCTGGTGGGAGGGCTCAAGCCCGGCATTGACGAAGTCGCGTTCTTCGCGTTCGACACGACGCTTCAGGAAGTGCGGCCCTTTTCGAAGGCGTTCAGCAATGTCGATGACGCCTGGCGAGCCACGAAGGCTTATGGTGCGACATCGCTCTGGGATGCCGTGGCTACCACCGCGCAGAAGATCGCAAGTCGCCAACAGCGTCGGGCGCTCATCGTCATTACGGACGGCGTCGATTCCGCGAGCACGCTCACTCCCTCTGAAGTGTCGACAATTGCCAGCGGGCTGGACGTGCCGGTTTACATGCTCGTGATAACATTCGCGCTCGAAAACGACCCGCCGGACTCGACTGCGGTGCTGGGTGGGTTGGCGGATCTTGCGGCGTGGACCGGCGGCGATTCGTTCGCGGTTCGCGATACGCCCGGCGCAGCGGCCGCGACCGCTCAAATTCTGACCGAGCTTCAGCATCAGTATGTGATCGCGTTCGAACCGGGCAGCGCGCCGGGATGGCATCCCCTCGTGCTGCGAACGCGGAACCCCGGGCTCTTCGTTCGCGCGCGCAGCGGGTACATGGTGAAATGAGG
>JANNJO010000092.1:0-1806 GCA_031395755.1 Acidobacteriota bacterium | reverse complement strand
CCACCACGCGCCGGTGAGGATCATGATGGCCATGCCGTTCATGCTAAAGGAGGGCGGTGGAATCCGCAACGCTCTATATCTTGTGAGAGTTGGCCGCCGAGCTTATACTGTCCTGTATCCTGGGAAGTCCAAGTTTAAAGGGCAGAATGTCGAAGATCGTCTGTTTCTCTGCCGCTCTGGCCCTTGTGCTGGGTGCTGCCGGAGCGCTCAATCCTGAGGCGTCGCGGCTTGCTGCCTTTCAGAATCCATCTGCGTCCGGCCGCGCGAGTGCCTCGCCCAGCCGGGCTGCTCTAAGTAAGTACTGCGTCAGCTGTCATAACGAGAAACTTCACGTCGGCGGGCTGGCGCTCGACACGCTGAATCCGGATGATCCCAGTGCGGATGCCGCAGCCTGGGAGAACGTCGTGCGGAAGCTTCGGTCCGGCGCGATGCCGCCAGCCGGCCGGCCGCGACCCGATGCGGCGACGTATGACGCGGTTGCCTCACATCTGGAGGCAAAGCTGGATGCTGCCGCTGCAACGCGGCCCAACCCTGGCAGACTACCGCTCTTCCATCGCTTGACGCGGACCGAATACAAGAATTCGATTCGCGACCTGCTGGGGCTCGACGACCTTTCAAAAGACGTCGACCTCGATCTGTTGTTGCCGGCCGATAACTCCAGCAGCGGATTCGACAACATCGCCGATCTTCTCTTCGTGTCGTCGACACAGCTCGAGCAGTATTTGTCGGCTGCTCAAAAGCTGAGCAGTGTGGCGGTGGGAGACCAGTCCCTTCCTCCGCTTGTCGACACCTACCGGATGTCGGATCAGTTCAACCAGGAATTTCAGGCCGAGGGGGCACCGTTCGGCACGCGCGGCGGCGCCGTGATCCGCACGTATCTGCCTCTGGATGGCGAGTACCGCATTCACGTGGAACTTGCCGATGCGCCGCGCGAGTCTCACCAGCTCGAGATTGCGGTCGATGACGAGCGCGTCCGTCTGATTGCCGTCGATCTGCAGACGGCGCCCTCCACGGCGGCGGCGGAGACCAGTCAAAAGCCTGCTCCAGATGCCCGTACGACCTCTGTCGCCGAGACCTTGGACGAGATCGGCACCTCAATCACGATCAACTCCGTTGTCAACCGCCGGTTTGAGCTGGATCGGCGGTCCGAGGCCCGCAGAAGGGCGATTGCGAAAGGTTTCGACGTCGACCTGTCCATGAAGGCGGGTCCGCGGGTGATCGCGGTCACATTCCTCAAGCGCACATCGGCCAGGGGAGAAGCGCTTATTCGTCCGCGGCTGCGCGGCAGAGGACAACTGCCGGCTGTTGCCAGCGTCACCGTCCGTGGTCCGCAGAAAATTGCAGGATCGGGAGATACGCCGAGCCGCCGCAGAATATTCGTCTGCAGCCCAAAGACTGCTGCCGAAGACCTGGGTTGTGCGAAGAGAATTTTCTCATCTCTCGCGCGCCGCGCATATCGTCGGCCCGTCACCGACGCCGATCTTCACACGCTCCTCTCCATTTATGAGGCTGAACGCGTTGAGGGGGGATTCGAGGCGGGCGTCAAGCAGGGTTTAGAGCGAATCCTGGTGAGCCCGCAGTTCCTGTTCCGGATTGAGCGTCAGCCGGCGAAACTTACCCCAGGCGCTGTTTACCGAATCAGTGATCTGGAACTCGCCTCACGCCTGTCCTTTTTCCTGTGGAGCACCATTCCTGACGACGAATTGCTCGACGTCGCGGCGCGCGGGAAGCTGAGCAGTCGATCGGTGCTGGACCAACAGGTGCGGCGAATGCTTCGCGATCCCCGTTCCAAGGCTCTCGCCACCA
>JANNJO010000420.1:0-3564 GCA_031395755.1 Acidobacteriota bacterium | reverse complement strand
GACTTGCCACTCGGCGTCGAGCGTGCGGCGATTCGGACCGCGTCCGTATCCGGGCCCTTCGGTTCCCGATGTGGTCAGCAGCTCGAATAGGTGCACCGGTGTTCCGTCGACGCTGAGCTCGAGTCGCTGCGGCTGGTCGAAGGCCGGGATTTCGTCGAAGCTTGCGCCCGCGTAGCGCGTCAGCTGGGCCCGGACGTTGTACACACCGTCTCTCGGGAAGGTGTAGCTCAGCGCGGTGCCGCCGCGCGTGCCGAACGGCAGCCCTTCGAGGCGATCGTCCTGTCGAAGCTCGGGCGGCACGAGAAACGTGTCTGTGGTTGGCGCGCGCGGTGATGCGCCGACCGCCACCGAGCTGATCTTCTGCGCTGCGGCGAGATAGCGCTCCATCAGCGTCGGCGACATCCTCTGCACGCCCGCGATATTGTCGAACCCGTAGCTCACATCATCGGCGGGCAGCATCGCGCCGACGTCGATATCGAGCGCGAGCAGGTCGCGCACCGCGTTGCGGTATTCCGCGCGATTCAGCCGGTGCAGCGCTTCGGTGCGTCCGGGATCGGCCTTCCGTTCTGCGGCACGATCGAGCGACGTCTCGAGGTGCGTGATGAGGTTCTTGTAGGTCGCCTCGTCCGGACGCGGCTTTCCGGGCGGCGGCATCAGATTTCCGTGCAGCTTCTGCACGACGTGCTCCCAGATCCCGGTGTTTTCGCCGACGTTTGCCGGGTCGAGACTGTCCAGCGCCAGCCCGCCCGCTTTCGCTGTCTGGTTATGGCAGGTGACGCAGTAGCGATTCAGAACCGCGCGCTGGGATGCGGCGGAGGCGGCTGAGTTTTGCGATTGCGCAGGTGCCGGCGACTGCTCAAGCCTGCCCGCCATAGCTGTTAGGCCGACGGTGGGCGCCAAAGCGCGCCCGTAGACCGAAGCCGTAAGCGTGACCGCCACAGCGCCGATCAGAACCGGTAACAGGCGTCTTCGCATGAGGATGTGTGCATCAATCCTACGCAGCAGGTCTCGCGGCGTCAACGAAATAGCGGGGATTTCGGTTATCTCATTCCCGCATCGCTTCGGCAAGTGGCTCTTTGAACGCCACTGCGGCCAGCGCCGACGCATCGACGACGGCGATGGGGGTCATTGTCTAGCGGGCTTAGCGCGCTGAACGGGCCTGGCGGGCTTCGCGGAACGGCGCGCGGGTGCGGTGGACGAGCGATCCTCGCGAACCCATCGTGCCGATTCGTCGGGTGTTCCCTGGCCGAGCGTCGCCACGTAGGCGTGGAGATCGCCCACGCCGAACTTGCGGCCATCCCGGTCCTGAAATTGAGTAATCCTCACAGCGCCTTCCGGAAAGCGTGCCACGATTTCGAGCTCTCCCCCCATGGCTTCCACGTAACGGCGAACGGTGCTGATCAGCGCATCGCTCCGTTGCTCGAGCTTTGAGACCTCCGGCTGACTCATCCCCAGCACTTCGCCGACTGCCTGTTGCGCGAGCTCGCGCGCGCGTCGCAGTTCTTGAAGGGGCATCTCGGCGAGGGCGCCCCGCACTCGTGCCTTGACCCGTGCCTGCGCCTCCGGAGCCATCTTCGCGCGCAGGTCGGAAAACTTCTTAGGCATCGTCCAGCAACCCTTCAAACTCGTGGGTGTACTCAATCTCCCAGGGACCCTTCGTAGAATATACCTTTGAAGGTATCATGAGTCAATACCCTCAAGGGTATATTGCTATTTGAAACATGGACCATCTACAGGGGGACTTCTAGCGAACTTCGTGCCGACTTTGAGACAGGACTGGCGACTGACGACTGAGACTGCCCGACTGTTGACTGAGACTGACGACCGACCGCCGACGACTGCCGACTGCCGACTGCCGAGCGCATTTTCTGATTCCCCTCTATACTCCCCAGACATTCATCTGAGAGGTGTCTGCATGCAGCGTATTCTCGTCATCGGGTCTCTGCTGTCGATTGTCGTAGGCGGCGCCGGAAGTACATTCTCTGCAAGACTGAACGCACAGGCCAAGTACGCGATCTGGGATGGCGCCTACACCGCTGCGCAGGCAGAGCGAGGCAAGGTTGCTTACGGCACCCACTGCGTGACGTGCCATGGCAGCGACGACCGCGGGGGAAGGGCGCCCGCGCTGTCAGGCGAGCTGTTCTGGACCCACTGGGAAACCAAGACCGTCGAAGGGTTGTTCCACAAGATCCGAGACACGATGCCGAGGCGCGGAGGGGATTTCGACCCGCCTCCGGTGGCCGAGAAGGACAAGCTCGATATCGTTGCGCACGTGCTCCAGCGAAACGGACTTCCTGCCGGCAGCCGGGAACTGACGGCCGACCCCGTACTCGCCACACTCGAGATCATTCCTCTGGGCGGTCCGAGCCCCCCGCGCAACGGCTCGATGGCGCAGACGATCGGTTGCCTCGAGAATCGAGAGGGCCGCTGGCTGCTGACCAACAGCACTGAACCGCAGAAGACAAAGCTGGAAACAGCCTCCGCCGACGACCTGAAGGCGGCGGCATCAGCAGCCCTCGGTACCGGGACTGTGGAATTAATCAGCGTCTTTCCGAGTCCCAAGCCGCATATCGGTCATCGGCTCCGCGCCAAAGGCCTGCTGGTCTTACTCCCCGCGGGCAATAAGATAAACGTGATGTCGCTCGAGGTGATCGCACAGGCCTGCACGCCGTGAACAGTCGACAGTCGACAATCGACAGTCGACTGAAGACTGAAGACTGCCGACTGAAGACTGCC
The DNA here is from genome assembly GCA_031395755.1 of Acidobacteriota bacterium. Taxonomy (GTDB): domain Bacteria; phylum Acidobacteriota; class Vicinamibacteria; order Vicinamibacterales; family JAMQPK01; genus JAMQPK01. The sequence continues at coordinate 828 of JANNJO010000420.1, read as the reverse complement.
TACCGCGCGAGGAACCCCGCATCGATCGGCAGCACAATGCCGGTGATGCAGCGCGCGACATCGCTGCAGAGGTAGAGAATCGCCGCGGCAATATCGTCCGCTTCTGGAAGGCGGCCGAGCGGCGTGTGCTGCATCACGGTCTTGAGCAGTTCCGGATTGGCGAAAATTGCCTTTGTCATCTCGGTATCCACGTAGGTGGGCGCGACCGCGTTGACGCGGATGCCGTCCGCGGCCCACTCGAGCGCGAGGGCGCGGGTCAGATTCACGACGCCACCCTTTGCCGCCTGATACGACGCGTTCGGAAAGAGGCCGCCGGACAGGCCCATGATGGACGCAACGTTCACGATCGACCCGCCGCCGCGCGTCTTCATGTAGGGATGCGCGATTCGCGAACAGAGGAACGTGGCGGTCAGGTTCACGTCCAAGACTGCCTGCCACTCCTCCACCGCCAGATCGACCGCCGGCTTGCGTGCGACGCGTCCCGCGTTGTTGACGAGGATGTCGATGCCGCCCGATTGTTCGGCGACGCGCGAGAAGGCGTCTTTCACCGCGGGCTCGCTGGTCACATCGACCGAGGAGCCGTCAATCGCCTCAAGGTCAAACACCGTCACGCGTGCGCCCGCGCGCTCGAGCATGCGTGCCGTGGCGGCGCCGATCCCTTTCGCGCCACCCGTGACGACCGCGGTTTTGCCTTCGAGGGTGAGAAGATTCAATAAAACACTTTCACCAATAGATAGCTGAGAGGCTCGGGGATTTCGGGAAACCAGTGCGGCACGCCGGCGGGGACCCACATCACGTCCCCCTTCTCCAGGCGATACGGCGTCCCGC
>JANNJO010000410.1:0-6580 GCA_031395755.1 Acidobacteriota bacterium | reverse complement strand
CCTCCAACATGATCTGGCGACAATGGGTCACAAGACACCTCCTGTGCCCCTACCCTACCCGGCCGATCGAGCGAGCCTTATGCGTAGCGTCCGCCGCGCCAGCGGCTTGGTCCAAACGCCGCAGTGTTCCTTTGGGTTTTTCCCACGAAGAGGCAGCCGCTCTACGCTACTCGCCGCTCGGAGAGCCACACCCCTTGGAACACTGGCTGGTAACTAAGCACGGTTCGCGTTGGGGACGCCACCGCTTGTACCAGCACTATGAGCCCTTCAGGACGCACCGCCGCGAGCCACTTCGGCTTGGGCGCATCCCTCCCTGCCGAGCTTCGCGTCGATTACCTTCAGACGCTTGTCGCGCTCTTGCAGCGCGGCTGCAAGAGCCGGAATCCGGCCAGGCTCTACGGCTTCTGATTAGACACACCCTTGAAGGCGAATCGCTGCGTGCCGTAGTCGAGCTCTGCCGTGTAGACGTTGCCCTTCGAATCGATCGCCATCTGGTGAGGCCGAACGGTTCCACGCGCTCCGAAACGGTCGCTTGCCAGAACGGCGAGCGTCTTTCGATTCACGATAAGAATCTGATTGCCCTCTCCGACATACAAAAACTGCTGCTCTTTGTCCGGCGATAGGGCGAGACCGCCCGGTGAGCCGCCCGAGAACAGCTGGTTCACGTATTTGCCCGCCAGCGTGAACACCTGCACTCTCCCGTTACTGCGATCGGCGACGTAGACGAAGCCGTCGTTCGAGACTCGAATCGCGTGAACGGGACCGCCGAATTGCTGAGGACCTGGAGGCGTTCTCGCTGGCGCTGGTGTCGGCGCCGTGCCGGCGGGCGGTGGTGTTTCACGCCCTGGTTCCGCGAAACCCGTAAGGCCAGGCCGCAACGGCGCGGGTGTCGCATCGACCGGAACATTACCGAAAGCGCCCCACATGCGTTTGAAGGCGCCGGTATCGGCATCCAGCACGATCACGCGGCGATTTCCATAACCGTCGGCGATGAACGCTTCGTTGGTTTTCCGATAGATCACAAGATCGGCAGGCTCTTTCAAATTCTTCGTGTCCTGGTTTCCACCGCTGGCATTCTGCCGGCCGATCTGCTGCAGAAATATTCCTGCCGTCGTGAACTTGAGCAGCATGTCGTCGTCGACGGGAACACGCTGGTTGGCGACCTTCCTGAACTTGACAACGCCCGCGCCTGTTCCCGCTTGGCCGCCAATCCAGACGACGTCTTTATCGTCGACGAAGATGCCGTGTTCGTTCTCGGGCCATTCGTAGCCTGCTCCCGGTCCGCCCCAACCTCGGACGAATTGTCCCGCGGCGTCGAATTCGAGCACGGGAGGCGCGCGATGCGCGCTTTGTTCTGCGGGGATGAAGCGTGGGCGGTGTAGAAGCCAGACATGATCGCGCTTGTCGATCGCGACCGACGACATCTGCCCCATCACCCATCCGTTGGGAAGTGTCGGCGGCCACGTTTTGTCGAGCTCGAATGTCGGCAGCGCTGTGGACGTCTGTGCCGGTGCTGCGGTCGACTGTGCCAGAATTCCGCGTCCGCCGAGGAGTGCCAGCACCAAAGCCACGGTTGCGAAGATTGCCTTCTTCATGTGGGCATTCTGCGCCCGAAGGCTGGCTCGGGCAACACGATCTTCTCGTCTATTTACTGCATGGTGACATGATGGGCTGAAACTCGCCCTCCGAAGTCCCCATCGTCGAGAGGCCTAGAGGACGTGGCCCTTCAAGAACCTACGCCGCGCGACGTCGTGTTGTCGCCGTTGCCCAAGTCGAACTCTCGCAAGAGGAAGCTGCCCAAGCGGATTCTGGCGCTCCCGGACCTGGAACACGCCAAGACGCCGGTGCTGAACAGCCTGACGGCTGTCAGCGGCCAGCGAACCTACGACCACGCCATCCGCGAGTTCGTCGCCTGGTACTGTTCGGAGCCTCGTCTCGCTTTCAACCGCACCGTGGTGCTCCGCTACCGGATTCACCTTGAACAGCGGGGATACGCGCCGGCCACGATCAACCTTCGGCTCGCTGCCGTCCGGCGCATCGCGTACGAGGCGGCCGATGCCGGCCTCCTGAGTCCCGAACTAGCAGCTGGCATTCGTCGCGTGAAGGGGGTGCGTCGGATTGGCGTTCGTCTCGGGAATTGGCTGACGCCCGAGCAGGGCCGGCGGCTGCTCGAGTGCGCGACGCCGTCCACTGCACGTGAGTTGCGGGACCACGCGATGATCGCGATGTTGATTAGCTGCGGCTTGCGCCGCGCCGAGTCGTTGGGCCTGCGTCTCGAGTCCATCCAGCAACGCGAAGAGCACTGGGTCACGTCGACGCGTGGACAGCCGCGGCGTGCGTTACGCAAGGCCCGGTGTTCCGCGCCATCAACAGGGCTGGGCGCGTCTGGGGAGACGGCATGTCGCCCAAGGTACTGTGGGACGTTGTCCGCGCCGCGGCCACTCGCGCCGGAATCAAGAAGTTGGCCCCGCACGACTTGCGCCGCACCTGCGCTCGTCTCTGCCACCTCGCCGGCGGCGAACTGGACCAGATCCAGTTTCTGCTCGGCCACGTCTCCATCCAGACGACGGAGCGCTATCTTGGATGCAAGCAGAAGCTCCGGGTTGCAGTGAACGACCGATTGGGAATCGAACCTGACGCCGCTTGACGGGGACTGCCGCCAGGGCGGATGTTTCAATCCGCCCTGGGCGACCAGGGAGGATTTAACCCCCACGATCGGCAGGTACGCCCTACCGCCCGCCCATTTCAATTTCGCTTAGTCGGAATGGCCCGCCTACTTGCCAGATGCCTTCTTCGCGGCGGCTCCCGCCTCGGTATCCTCAATCACCGGATAGACGTTGATCTCCAGAAGATCAGCCCAGTCGGCCACGTGCTCGGCGACGAGCGCCAGGTCGCTTGCCTCGATGAGATGCCAGCCGAGAGTTGAACCCGGCGTGTGCCAACGCCCCGCGGTCTTCGCGCCAGCGGGGACTGGACCGCCTGCTTTGAGAAACTGGTCAATCGCAGTCTTGTATTTCCCTGGAACGGTCTTCCATACGACCATGACCTTCATCGCTTGCCTCCTTCACATGAAAAACGCTGATTCTGACGTAACGGACCGGAGAAGCGAAGCGAATTAGTCCCGATCAACGCCGCAGTGGCTAGGAATACGACGCCACGTTCGTCGACTGGCGTGTCCTGAGACTGTCGGATCGCCCCGACGCGGGGATCCGACTTCCCTACTCATCGCCTTCGGGCAATGGACTGTGGCTTAGAACTGCGCCGTGTTGCTCGCAGAGCAGCAGCGAGACGCACAAGATACGCGCTTCGTGGAATGGCGATCGCGCCGAGCGACGCCAGATGCTCATTGCACCACTGCACGTCGAGCAGGGTCATCCCGCTCGACCGCATGAGATCCACCAACGCCATCAGCGCCACCTTCGATGCGTCGCGCTCGATGTGAAACATCGATTCGCCAGACAAACACCCCTCAATCCGAACGCCGTACAGGCCACCGACAAGCTCGCCGCTCCGATTGAACACCTCGACGCTGTGGGCCCAGCCCAGCTCGTGCAGACGCGTGTAGCCTTCGATGAACTCGTCCGTGATCCAACTGGGCCCACGCGACGAATTGGCGCAGGCGCGCATCACACGCGTGAAGCAGGTATCCACTCGAGTTTCGAAGCGCTTCGCGCTCTGCCGCATCGAGCGCGTCACACGCAGACCGTCGAGCGGCAGAATGCCCCGCGGATTGGGCGCCCACCAGCCGAGCCGGTCGTCTAGCTCACCGACGCCCATCGGGAACGCACCGCGCCGATAGGCATCGATGACGGTCGAGGGTTCGAGATCGGCACCCAGAGCCAGGAGGTCGCTATCAGGCCACTCCGACGGCGGCGGAAGCCGCCAGCGGCTCTTCCCTACGGGCTGCGGCGCTGCCTCCCAGCTCATCATCAGCCGATCTTATCGTCAGCTTGCCGCCGCGACAGCGCGAACTACGCCTGATCCTGCGACAGTTGCCCCTGCTCGCTCACTCGAGACGATCGGAGCCTTCGGCGCTCGCAATCTCGCGCACCAGAGACCGGTCGAACACGAACGCCCCGAATGGGGTAAGCGAGCACAGGAAGCCGCGGAGTGCGCGGCGGAGCGGCCAGTTGCGCTCGAGGATCACACGATAGAGCGCCACGATGAACGTCAGGAACAGGACGCCGTGCACGCTGCCGACAATCCGGACGGCGAGCGGCAGTCCGGCCGCGTACTTCAGCGGCATGGCGATGAGTAGCAGAATGAGATACGACCATCCCTCGAGCAGGGCCGCTATTCTGAACTGGTGAAGGGCCGTCATCGCAACAGCAGCCACGAGGTCGGCCGTCTGAGGTCGCCGCTCAGGAGCGCTAACGCAGCGTCGTCCCGTCTCCCGTCGTGAGTGGCGTTTCGCCCGCTGCATAGCCGTTCACTTGAAGCATGTAGGCGACGATGCTTGCGTACGTGTCATCCGAGAGCGAACCTGGATTGGCCGGGGGCATCGTCTTGGTACTGTCGTACAGCGCACGGACGGACTGCCCTGCCCACGCGGTGTGGAACGACTCGCCCGCGAGCGGCGGCGCCATCGTGCCGTTCGTCAACGTATTCCCGTGGCACACCGCGCAATCGGCATCAAATGCCGTCTTGCCCGCGGTAGCCTGCGCGGCAGTATATTGCGGAGCGGCGCCCGTCACAGCCGGCGCTGCTGGTTTGGCCGGAGCGACAGTGGTCGTGCGCTGGGGTTCAATCGGCGCCCCCGTCCCTTCCCCGACGTAGGTGAACGCGAGGATCGATCCCTTGTTGGCCATCGTGCGCGTGGTGCCGCCCGCCACCGCTTCGGCCAGCCCCGCGGGATCGGTCGCGATGTAGATCGTCCTGCCGTCGGGGCTGACGGCCGTGTCGCGATAGCGGTTGTCGGATTGGAAGTAGCGCGAAAACGGTCCCCGCACGCTCTGCCCATCGGCGCTGAGCGCGACCACATACAGCGACCCGCGCTTCAGTGCCGTCACCAGCAGCATTTTCTCCCAGCCGGGGATGCCGCTATTGCGGGGAGACCCGTAGTATTCGATGCTCGACACGCCCACCGTCGGCCAGCAGATATAGTCGATGCCGCGGCACACCGGATCGCTGAAGTTGTACCCAGTCGGCACCGTGAACATCGTCGCGATCGGCTCTGTGAACGGCCTGGTGAACGCGGACTCCGGCTCGCTCGGCACCGTCGCGGGAATCGCCAGGTCGCTGAATTTGATCTGCGCGCACGGCGTCGTCGACTCCGCCCACCGCGCGTAGTCGTACGCCTTGCCGTCCTTCATTCCCGCCACGTGCGGCCACCCGTAGTTCGCACCCGCTTTAAGAATGTTGATCTCGTCGTCGGTCTTCGGACCGTGCTCCGATTCGTACAACGTGCCATCCGGACCGAAATCGATTCCCTGCGGATTGCGATGGCCGTAAGTAAAGACGTGGCTCCGCACGCCTGCAATCTCCGGGTTGTCGTTCGGAATCGAGCCGTCGAGATTCAGCCGCAGAGACTTCCCCACGTACGCGATGTAGTTGTTCGCCCGGATCTCCGGCTGCGTCGGCAGCCGCTGGGATTCGATCGGAACGCAGTAGTTGCCGAGCTGATCGTTCCCCTGATCGCCGATCGTGTAGTACAGCTTGCGATCCGGCCCGATCTTCAGCCGCGCGGCCTGATGGTCGTTGCCCGCGGGCAATCCCGAGATCAGTGTGACGGGATTACCCAGCGTCTCCTTCGCCCGATCGTAGGTGAGGCGTACGATCTTGGTGTAGAGAAAGCGATACGGGCTCGCGGGAGCCCGCGTCTCGTGCGGCGGCAAACTCCGGTCGGTGTACGTGTAGGCCGTGTAGACGAAGTTGTTGCCCAGGTCGAGCGCCAAACCCATCAGCCCGTCCTGCCCTCCCGGCGCGAGCACCTCATCGATCGTCACCGCCACCTTCTGCTCGCCCGTTGCCGGATTCACGCGAGTGATGCGCTTGCCCGTGCGCTCCGTCACCCACAGCATATTGTCCGGGCCCCACGTCAGCTCCCACGGCCCGGCGAGTCCCGTTGCCACCTCGCTCTGGCGGAACTGCTTCGTGCCGCGCACCACGGTCTCAGGCCCATCCTGCGCGATCAGGCCCACAAACACGGCGAGGCCGCACACGACGGCGGCAACAACGTTTCTCATAGCGTTTCCACTGGCAGACGGTACTATCGCACACTGTGACCCTGCAGATCCTGTTGGCGTGCGATGGAACCCCCTCAGGGTCATGGCGGCGACAACGGAGATTGTGTTGGGAGCAGGGATCTCGAGTGCGCGATAATTCCCGGGTTATGACACATGCACGCACCTTGGCAGGCCTGGTTGCCGTGTTGCTCCTGCCCGTGGTGGCCGGCGCGCAAGGGGCGAATGCCAAGGCGGCCCCTGGGTCGCCAACGGCCGACCGGCTACCGGTCTACGAGGTCGATCCCTCGTGGCCGCCAACGCTGCCGAACGATTGGATCCTGGGCGATATCCGCGGGCTGTTCGTGGACGACCGGGATCACCTGTGGGTGATTCACATGCCGTCGAGCCTCACGCCG
>JANNJO010000401.1:0-1581 GCA_031395755.1 Acidobacteriota bacterium | reverse complement strand
ATAATCCTGATCTTCGTTGCAGATGAGCGGCGACCGATGCTCCGCCGTCGAATGATCCTCGCCGCCCATCGCGCTTGTGTCGAGCAGCCAGGTCCGGCACTCCTTGCTCCCCTGCACGATCCATTCGCGGCCCGCGTGCTCGAACACCGGACCGGTCACCTGAAGGTCGATGTCGCGCTTCAGCAGATACTCGGCATTCGGCGGTCCGTAGTAGTCGGTGAGCTTCAGTTTCTTCGTCGACGGATCGAGCTTCACGGCAATCACGGCGGTGCCGTACGATCGCAGCTCCGGATTGTACGAGCCGTCGCCCGTTCCAGTGAACAACGATCCGTCTTTGCCGATCGAGGGGCCGCTTCGTCCCCACATGCCGCCGCTGCCGGGATCGAACGTCGCGGTTCTGCGCGTGGCAAGGTCGAACGCGTAGACGTAATTCGGATTGCCGCCGCATCCCTGCGCGCTCGTGGTGTAGATCACGTTGTTCCAGAGATTCAGCGCGTAGGGCTTGCCGTTGGGCGGCATGAACAGCTCAGAAGGCGCGATCGCTCTTCCCGTCGCCACGTCGAGCTGATGCAGGCGGCCGTCCCATGCCGCCGCATAGATGATGTAGCTGCCCGGGGTCTTTCCGGGCCCGATCACCGGCGTCGCCGTGATCCCGCCAGGACACAACGTCCCGAAGCTCACACCGGGCGGGGGCGAGAACGTCGTGTCGAAATGGTGCTTCCACAGCAGGGTGCCGGTGTCCACATCGATCGCGTAAATGTTGTCCGAGACGCCTGCGACGACCGCGACCTGCTTCGGCCCGGCCGGCGTCAGCACGCGGCCGACAATCAGCGGCGGAAACAACGCGTGCATTTCCCGCGGCACGTTGTCGGTCTTGTGCGTCCACAGCAGCTGCATCCCCTTCACGTTCTCGAGAGTGAGGATGCGCTCGTTCTTCTGCCACGACGTCCTCTGAGGATCGCCGCCGTCGGTAAGCCAATCGGCCAGTGCTGGCGATTGGGCGTCCGGTGATTGGGCGACAGGAGCGGAGTGCGCGATCGCCCAAACGGCCAGGATTCCGAGACTCCTACTTAACCGCAAAGACCCAGACCGCTCCTCCCTCTGGCACTTCGGGATACTCACCCGGCACCAGGCGGTTCAGACGCGCCTGCATCGCCCGTGCGTCGATGCCGAATCCGGATTGGACCGCAATATACTGCTTCCCGTCCACCGCGAAGCTGATCGGCACGCCGATGATGCCCGAGTTCGTGGGATGCTCCCACACTACTTTCCCGCTCTTCGCATCGAATGCCCGGAACATGCGATCGCTGGTACCGCCGGAGAACACGAGCCCGCCGCCGGTGGTCAGGATTGGCCCCCAGTTCGCCGACTTGGCGAACGTGTGTGTCCACACGCGCTTGCCGGTGTCCACATTCCATGCCTGCACTTCTCCGATGTGTGTCGAGCCTGGATACTGGTACATCGTCACCGTCGCACCCGTGTAGCTGCGTCCGGGGACGTACTCAATCTCTCGTCCGATAAACGTGGCGCACAGATTTTCGTTGGCCGGGATATAAATCATGCGCGTCTTCGGATTGAAGG
>JANNJO010000391.1:0-6881 GCA_031395755.1 Acidobacteriota bacterium | reverse complement strand
GCTCGGCGGCAGGAAGCTTCGGCGGCAGGCGATCTGCCGTACCTTCAGCGACTGCACGACTGGACCGAGAATGGGCATGGTCTCGGGCTGTTACCCGCTCGATCCGTTCTACGACGCGCGGCCCGAGGCTGAGAAGATTCGGACAGTTCGCGTCAAGGGCCGTGACATATGAACAGAAGATCAGGAGATCAGAAGATCTCCTGATCTTCTGTTCTCCTGTTTATTGCTTTCCGGTTCTGAACGCCGTCATGCCGGTGCGGAGCCATGCGCTGTCGCGATCGCGATGGCAGCTCAGGCATGCGTTCGGGCTGTCAACGCTGCCGAATCGTTCGGTCATCTCCGCGTCCGGAATGTCGTCAATTTCGTGCGAGCGAGCCTGAAACAGCACGGCCTCCATAATCCGAGGCATGTGGCACGAGACGCAGCGGCCCGCCTCAGACCCCGCGGCATGTCGCGTGTGCCGCTCCGGACGGTCGCGCAGGGCACTATGGCACTGCACGCACATCGCGTCGGCATCCTCCCTGAATTTCAACGAGTTCGGGTTCGCCGCGGCATCCGCAGGATGGGGATCGTGGCACGATCCGCACGTCGCGCCGCCCTGGCGAAAGCACGCCGACCGCGCAAATGCCTCACTGATGAAGGTCGTCGCGCGATATCGGCCGTCGCGGTAGAACGCTTTGCGCGAGAAGCTCGAGGGGAGCTCGGTCGGGTAGGTCCGGACCGGTGCGCCGGTCTGCGAATAGTTGACCTCGCCGCCCGGCTGCGCGTCGTGCACGGCCGACTGCGCGTGGCACTGTGCGCATACGGCGACGTATTGCTCGGCTGGCAGCCGCCGAAAGCTGATGGGAGAGCTGGAAGCTGGAAGCTGAGCGCTGCGACGTCCCTTCAGCCGCTCGACATGATCGAGAGACGGGCCGTGGCACATCTCACAATTGATGCCGCCCTCGCGGTATGTCGCGTCCGCGGGTCTGGCGGCGCCATTCGGAAAGGACAGCTGGCTCGTATGGCACGGCGCGCAGGTGCTCTGGTACACGGCATCCTGCGGGACGCGGTGAAACCGCGAAATGTCGGCACGCGGGGAGCCGGGCGCATCCACGATTTTCCAGTAGTTCACCCATGCCGAACGCAACCGGCTGTACTGGATGGGAAAGACGAGCAGCCGCGAATCGGGCAGCGTCGTGGCGTAAGCCTGCTGCCACTTCGATCCGATCACGTAATCGACGGGATAGCGACTCCACTGACCGTTCTCACCGTTGCGGATCTCGATGAAGTGTTTCGAGCCGTCCGTGACGGCGCGGGCGCCGTCGGACACCATGTGCGCGCCCGAGAAGTCCCCGATGATGTCGGCAGCACGATAAGGCCTGAACATCCGCGCCATCCCTGTCGACTGCCAGCTGTCGTACGCACGGGCATGGCACTCGCGGCACACCGTGGATCCTGCGTAACGCCCCGGCTCGCTCGACACCGTTGCGGGTGGGGCTGGTTCCGGAGGGCTCCACGGGAGCGACGCCGTCCAGGTTTCAAAGTCGACGCCGGCGGCCTTCCCGCTGCGTTCGTACAAGACACGCAGGGATTCCCGGGCCGGAGCAGACAGTGCGCCTTTCTCCCGGGCGACGCGCGCCAGCGCCCGCGCGGCGCCATCATCGGTGCGTACAGCCATTCGGACGACGCCGATGGTGTACAGCGCCTCCATATCGTCGGGATTCAGGATCAAGGACGCGACCAGTGACTGTTCCGCCTCCTTGTACTGTTCGCGCACCGCCGCCGCGCGCCCCAGCACGAAGAGAGCAGTCGCGCGAAGCCTGGCGCGAGTCTGCGGCCACTGCTCCGGCGAGATCGGCGAAGGTGCCTGGGCGCCTTCCAGGTAACGAAGCGCATCGCGCGCGCTCGTCACCGCCAGATCGAGGTCCCCTTGTTTCGCCGCGGTGTCGGCGACCATCACCAGGAGAAACGGGTTCTCGGGCATGAGACGCAGGGAACGCTTCGCCCATTCAAGACCGGCTGCTCGTTCGCCGGACCCCACAGACGCGCGCGCCGCCAGCTCGTAGGCTTCGCGCAGCAGAATCGATCGCGGATACTGTTCGATGAACTGGGTGGCGAGGCCCAGCTGCGTGCGCGGCTCCGCCGCATCCCACACCTGGCGAAATTCCGCCCGCTCTCGCGGGTCCTCGATCTCGTCGAAGATCGTAACGCGTGCCGGGCGACCGCCCAGGCCGATGGCGATGTTGATCTCCTGCGCGGAGAGGAGGCTCACCGCAAGAAGGAGCGCCGCCGCAAGGCAGGCGTTGCGCATCATGCTCAAAGTGTTGACACTTATTCTACGCGCGCATATGCTCCACGCTTGCACTTTTTTAAGGACAACATAGATGATGCGCGCCGCTTCTCTCGGTTTCGGCTTCTGTCTGGTCATCGGCTCGCTTGCGGCGCAGGCGCAAGGCGGCCGCACGCGTGAATGGCTCACATGGGGCGGGGACGTGGAGCGTACCGGCTGGAACCGCAGCGAGACGGCGCTGTCGAAGCAGACCGTCGGCCGCCTGGGGCTGAAGTGGAAAGCGCAGATCGACAGAGAAGTGTCCATCGAGATCGAATCAGGTAACTCGATGCTGACGGCGCCACTCGTGGCCCAGGGCGTCAGGACGCCGCAGGGACAGAAGACGGTTGTCTATACCCTCTCCGCGTCGAATACGCTGGCGGCACTCGACGCCGCCACCGGGGCGCCCATCTGGCAGCGCACGTTCGACAACACCGTGGAGCCGCGAAACGCCGCCACCTGGATTTGTACCAACACGTCCACCGCCACTCCGGTCATCGACAAGGCGAAGAGCATCATTTATATGATCGCGGCCGACGGCCGCCTGCACGGCGTCGATCTCGCGAGCGGCGTGGCGAAAATAATTCCACCGCCGGAATTCGTGACGCCGTTTTCGCGCAACTGGAGCCTCAACCTCGTCGATGGCGTCCTCTACACGACCGTGGGGCGCGGCTGCGGCAACGGGCCGGTACCGGGCGCGCCCGCACCGCCTCCCGGCGCGATCCGTGGCGGCGGCGCGCCGACGACCGCGCCGACTCCTCCGGCTAATGACGCACCGCCTGCGCGTGCCGGTGGACCTCCTGCTCAAGAAGGTGCGGCCGCCGCCGCCGCGCCGGCCAGAGGTCGTGGGCGCGGCGCTCCGCCGCCGCCTGTTGCCGCCCACATGATTGCGATGGATCTGAATAATCCGGCGCGTCCGATCGCTCGCTTTTTCACGAGCACCGCGAGACCGAACGGCGCCTGGAGCCGCGCCGGCCTTGCATGGGCACACGACTCACTCTTCGTCCAGACCGCCGACGGTGTCTGGGATCCGCCAAAGGGCCTGTGGGGTCAAACACTGCTTCGTCTCGCGCCGAAGACGCTGGAGGTCCTCGACTACTTCACGCCGGCCAGTCTGGACATGCTCAATGCCAACGATCTCGACTACGGTTCCGGGGGAACGCTGGGGTTCACCTATCGGAACCGCCCGCTCGTGGTATCGGCCGGCAAAGACGGCACGGTGTACCTCCTCGATGCGAAGTCGCTCGGAGGCGCGGATCATCGAACCCCAATGTTTTCGATCAAGGCCGGGAACGACGAGCTGTCCTACGCCTCCACGGGTGTGTGGGGAGCGCCGGCCACATTCGTTAACGCGAGAAACGAACGAACGGTGGGTCTACTACCCCATGTGGGGGCCGCCGTCCAAAGAAGCCAAGTTTGACAAGACCAACGGCGACGCGCGCGACGGCAGCATCATGGCGTTCCAGGTCGTGCTCGAAGGCGACAGGCCGCTGCTCGTGCCGAAGTGGGTCTCACGCAATCTCGCGGTGCCGGATTCGCCCGTAATTGCCAACGGTGTGGTCTACGCGATCTCGACAGGCGAGAACACGCTGCAGCGCCATACCGACCCGCGGTATCACGCGATCTACCAGAAACCGGGCGAACCGCCGCTGCCGAAAACAGGGACGATGACGGCGCAGGAGCGCGGGATGAATACGACCCATACGATCCTCTACGCCCTCGACGCCGAGACGGGCCAGGAGCTGTACTCAAGTAAGGACGACATCGACGACTGGACGCATCTGAGCAGCATCGCAGTCGCTGACGGCAGCGTCTATGTGACGACCCGAAAGACGTTCGTGTACGCGTTCGGCTTGAAGAAGTAACGATGAACGCGCGTATAGGCACTCTGCTGCTGTTGTACGTAGTGTCCGGCTTTAGCCGGACCTTGCGGAGCGCACAACCGCAAGGTCCCGCCGATCCGCTGGCGCACGGCGCCGCTGTGTTTACGAGGGTCTGTGCCTCGTGTCACGGCCAGGGTGCCACCGGCGGCCGGGCAGGCGCCTTGATCGACAACCGTCGCCTTCGTGCGCAGACACCCTCCGAAATCGAATCCATCATCAGGAACGGCATGCCGAATGGCATGCCCCCGTTCGATTCGCTGCCCGAGGCCGACCTTCAGGCGGTCACGGTATTCGTTCGGTCGCTCAACTCCTCCGCGCTCGACGTTCTGCCGGCCGGCGATATCGCGGCAGGAGAATCGTTCTTCTTCGGAAAGGGGCGGTGTTCAACCTGTCACATCGCTCGTGGTCGTGGCACCGCCGGCGGGCCTGACCTGTCGGATATCGGCCGGCAGATGACGCTGCCTGAACTGGCCAGAGCACTGACAGAACCACAAGCGACGATTGCTCAGGGGTACGCCACCGCCCGTGTGCAGTTCAAGGATGGCAGCACGCTCCGCGGGTTTGTTCGGAATGAAGGCAATCATGTTCTCCCGCTTCAGACGGTTGACGGCCGTCTGATCGCCGTTGACAAGCGATCGGCGGTCATTACACGCGAGACCGGGTCGTCGATGCCGCCGCTGAGCGCCACACCCGATGAGACGCGCGATTTGACGGCGTACCTGAGCCGGCTTGGAGGGGCGACGGGTGCGACAGGTGCGATAGGTGCGACAGGTGCGGCGAACGACTTCGACGAGATCCTGCATCCGCGCGCCGGGGACTGGCCGACCTATCACGGGCGTCTCGACGGGAACAGGCACAGCGCGCTCGCGCAAATCACCACCGCGAACGTCCAACGGCTGTCGCTGCAGTGGATTCATTCCGTGCGCGGCTTCGATAACGAGATGACGCCGCTGGTGCTCGACGGCATCATGTTCGTCACCGCGACGAACCAGGTGTCCGCGATCGACGCTGCGTCCGGGCGCGAAATCTGGCGTTTCTCGCGCCCGCGCTCTTCAGGGCTCCGTGGCGATGCCGCGATCGGATTCAACCGCGGCGTTGCCGTTCTTGGCTCACGTGTGTTCATCGTCACCGACAACGCGCATCTCGTTGCCGTGAGTCGCGTCAACGGGGCGCTGCTGTGGGAAGTCGTGCTGCCGGAAAACACGCAGCAGCCCTATGGCGGCACCATGGCCCCGCTCGTCGTCGGCGACCTCGTCATCGCCGGCGTGTCAGGTGGGGATGAAGGCATCCGCGGGTTCCTTGCGGCCTATCGTGTCAACACGGGAGAGCAGGCCTGGCGCTTCTGGACCATCCCGGCCCTGGGACAGCCAGGTTCAGAAACGTGGAAAGGGAATGTCGATCTCGAGAAGGGCGGTGGCGCGACCTGGCTCACCGGCACCTACGATGGGGAGACCGATACGCTCTTCTGGCCGACCGGCAATCCCTATCCGGATACCGACGGCCGCGAGCGTCAGGGCGACAACCTGTACACGGACTCGATACTCGCGCTCGACGCGAAGACCGGAAAGCTCCGCTGGCACTACCAGTTCACGCCTCATGATTTATGGGACTGGGATGCGCAAGAGCCGCCGGTGCTCGTCGACGCGATCTTTCAGGGGCGCCCGCGCAAGCTTCTGTTGCAGGCCAACCGCAACGGCTTCTTCTATGTGCTCGATCGCACCGATGGAAAAGTGCTCCTCGCCAGGCCCTTCGTGCAGAAACTCACGTGGGCCAGCGGCATTGGCACCGATGGGCGCCCGCAGCTGGTTGCCGGCAATACGCCGGACGAAAACGGCGTGACGACCTGCCCCGCGATTCGCGGCGCCACCAACTGGATGTCCACCTCGTACAGCCCGGCGACGAGGCTGTTCTACGTGATGGCCGTGGAGAACTGCTTCGTCTATCGCAGCACCATGTTCGGCGGCGGCCGTGGCGCGGGCCCGGCGCGCGGCGCCGGTCCGGCCGCGACACCTGCGCCACCTCAGGCACGTGGGGCGGCGCCCGCGATGGCGCCGTTTGGTTTGCCGGGCGGTGGGTTCAACCGTGGCGGACCGGGCGGCGGCGGCTCGATGGCACTGCGCGCGCTCGATCTCGACAGCGGACGCATCGCGTGGGAGATCCCCCAGGTCGGAAACTCCAACAACTACGCGGGCACGCTTTCAACAGCGGGCGGAGTGGTGTTCTACGGCCAGGCCAGCGGCGAGTTTGCGGCCGTCGATGCCAAGACCGGCGCACATCTCTGGCATTTTGAAACGCAGGAAACCTGGAAGGCGTCGCCCATGACCTACACGGTGAAGGGCCGCCAGTATGTGGCCATTACGTCAGGCGCGAACGTGCTGGCCTTCGCCCTGCCGTAGGACAGGGGAGCCCGCTCTCAAATAGAGAGATGCTGGCTGGGCTTCTATGCGTCGGCTGGTGGGAAGCTGAAGAAGATCGCGATTCCCGGGGGAGCTTCCGTCACCATCTGCGATACCGATTGGACCTCGCTCCTACGACATCACGCCCGACGGTAAGCACTTCGTCGACGAGACGTCAGTAGCCGGCGTGGTACGGGCTGTTCGCTGCTATGCTTGGCTCATGTCGAGGGCCAGTCACCTGTCGGACGCGGACGAGGCGCGTTTTTGGCACGGTGTCGAGACCGCCGGGAG
>JANNJO010000339.1:0-3755 GCA_031395755.1 Acidobacteriota bacterium | reverse complement strand
GCCGCGCCCTGGCCTTCCCCGGTGTCCGTGTCATGGGTCTGTCGCCCTCAATTGCCATCGAGAGCACCCGTCTCCCCGGGCCGCTTCACCGCGACCCGGCGGACCGCATCCTCATTGCGACGGCCCGGCTGCTAGGCGCTGCGCTGGTGACGTGCGACGAGCGCATCCTGGCCTACGCGAAGAAGGGGCACGTCCGCGTCGTCGACGCCACTCCCTAACCACCCGTACCAGCGATGGCGTTACCAGGTGCGAGGGGTCGTCGATGGATCCTTGAATGGTCTTGAATATGGTCATCAATATAGTCTAGGATATACCCATGGTGAGGGCCAGTGTGGTCGACGTGAAGGCCAAGCTGTCGGAATATCTCGATCGTGCCGCTAAGGGAGAACGAATCGTGATCTGCCGGCACAACAGGCCCGTGGCCGAGCTTCGTGCTGTCGAGGATGTTCGCACGGAACCTCGACCGATCGGCCCGCTACCCAAACGGCCCAGGTTCGAGATTCCCGCTTCTTTCTTCGAACCGATGTCCAGCGAGGAGCTGAACCTGTGGGAAGGTGTCGCCCCCGCAGACCCACTGTCGCCGGGTTGGGTGCCCGGCGGCGGAAGCGGTGTCATCAAGGTCAGAGAAACCACGCCCAAGTACCCGCAGCGTGGACGCCGCCGGGCTCGGCGCCGGCCGTGAGGCTGCTCCTTGATACGTGTACGTTCTTGTGGCTGGCGGGCGGAAGCTCGTTGTTGTCGGCCGTCGCGGCGGCCGCGGTTCGCGATCCGTCGAACGAGGTCTTCCTCAGCGCGGTCTCCACCTGGGAGATCGCGTCCAAGCACCGAGCAGGGCGGCTTCCACTGCCGGAACCGCCCGAACGGCTGATCCCCACCGAGCGCAGTCTGCGTGGTGTGAGTGCGCTTGCCTTCGATGAAGAATCGGCGCTTCAGGTCACGCGACTTCCGCCACTTCACCGCGATCCGTTCGATCGGATGCTGATCTCTCAGGCAATAGCGGGCGGTCTGGCGATAGTCACGCCGGACCCGCTGGTCACGCAGTACCCCGTGCGCGTGATCTGGTGAACCCCAACTCTGCGCGGTGTCGGCTTCAATACTTCGCCGATGTGCCCGTAGATATGTGTGGCACAGAGAACACGAGAGACATGCTAATCCCTAATCCCCAATCCCTACGGCCTATCGTCGCCCTTTCTTTCGCACGTGCGCGTCGTAGCGTGCCTTCGTCTCGGCATTCGGCGGGTACAGCCCGGGCAGCTGCTCGCCTTTCTCGATTTCGCTGATGATCCACGCTTCGAAACGCTCCTGCTCGGGCGCCGTCGCGACCACCTCATCGAGCATGGCCTGCGGGATCACGACCGCGCCATCTCCATCAGAGACGATGATGTCGTTGGGGAACACGGCGACGCCCCCGCAACCGATCGGTTCCTGCCAGTTGACAAAGGTCAGGCCGGCGACGGAAGGGGGCGCCGCGGTGCCCTGGCACCATACCGGTAGCTCTAATGCCAGCACTCCGGCCGCATCTCGCACGACGCCGTCGGTGACGAGTGCGCTCACTCCGCGCTTCTTGATCCTGGCGCAAAGAATGTCACCAAATATCCCGGCGTCGGTGATCCCCATCGCATCGACCACCGCGATGCAACCTTCAGGCATCTCTTCGATGGCAGCACGTGTCGATCGCGGAGAGGACCAGGACTCGGGCGTGGCCAAATCCTCCCGTGCGGGAACAAACCGCAAGGTAAACGCCGGACCGACGCCGCGCGGTTGATTCGGTGCGAGCGGTCGTGTTCCCCGCATCCAGACGTTCCGCAGCCCCTTTTTCAGGAGGATGGTCGTAATCGTCGCCGTCGATATTGCAGAAAGTGTTTCAATGACCTTGTGGTCTAACGCCATCTGTCGATTCCTTCCGGTGGCTTTACCAGAGTCCCAGGACTTTCCACCACGCCAGCCCCACGCTTCCCCAGATGGCGAGATGGACGAATGAAATGAGGAGCCCGACCTTCCACCACCTCCCGACCGACACATATCCCGTCGAGTACAGAATTGGACCGGGCGTCGTGCCGAAGTGGGTCAGGCACGCCGAGAGGTTCACGTAGATGGCCAGACTGAACACGACGAGCTCTGCCGGCGCTCCCGCGGCCACCAGCAATGTCGAAAAGGGCAGAAACATCGCAACCATGTGCGTCGTGTTGCTGGCAAAGAAGTAGTGCGCATAGAAGTACATAAGGACGATGGCCACCATGAGCGCGGGCCACGTCCACCCGCCAAACGCCGCGGCGGCAGAACTGGCGAAGGCTGTCGTGAGGCCGTACTCATTGATCGCCTCGCCCATCCGGACGATGCCTCCGAACCAGAGGAACACGTCCCACGCCGTGTGTTCATGAACGATGTCGGTCCAGGCCAGGGCTCCGCTGAGGAGCAGCAGGGTCACGCCCAGCAGCGCCACGGTCACGGTCGCCATGCCGTGCATCGACGCAGTCGCCCAGAGTCCGCACACGAGCACGAACATGGCGATGACTTTCATCTCTGCCACGGTTGTCGGACCGAGTGCCACGAGCTCGTCGCGCGCCATGGCTGCCGCCTCCGGTGTATGGCGGATGCCCGGCGGACTCATCCTGTAGACGATCCATGGGATCACCGCGAACGAGACCAGCCCCGGCACGATCGACACCTGCAGCCAGCGCGACCACGTCATCGACACGTTGAAGGTCTTGAGCGCGAGTCCAGCGGCGATGGGGTTGCTGACTTGTCCCGTGAGATACATCGCACACGCCAGCATGTCGCCCTGATACAACACCAGCATCAGGTAACTGCCGAGCAGCCCTGCCGTTGGACCTGGCGTGGACTGGTAGATCACGGATAGTGTTCGCGCGATCGGCATCAGAATTCCGCCGATGCGAGCCGAATTGCCGGGGATAACGGATGCCATGATGACATCGCACGCAACCAGCGAATATCCGAGCCCCAGCGATGTATGGCCGATCCTCCGGATGAACAGCAGCGCCAGGCGCCGTGCCAGCCCGCTGTTGATGACCGCGCGCGAGAACAGGAACGCCGAGATGACCAGCCAGACAGCGGTATTGCTGTACCCGGCAAGCGCCTGGGCAGGGGTCAGCACACCGGTCAGCATCGTGACCACCACCCCGATCAGCACCGCCGCTCCGCCGGGGAGGGGCCGCAGCATCAGGGCCAGCACCGTGCAGACAAAGATGGCAAACATCCGCCATCCCTGGACCGTGATGGCTGCGGGTTTTGGGAACAGATACAGGATTCCGACCGCGACGAAGAAGAGGATGATCACCGACACCCATGGCGGGATCGCGGGCGCGTCCGTCGTCCGGGGCGGGTCCGGTTTGTCCGGAACCATTTCTGTTACGATCCCTTCTGCGGGGTCATCGCATGGCTGCCTTTGTTCTGTGCCGGGAGCCACCGTGACCGCGCGCCACCTTGCCACCGGCCTTGTCATCGAGCGGTCGGCCTGGGTTTCGCCAATCTGGACATCGCGCTCGCCAAGACGTGGCGCGTGCGCGGCACCTCGGAGCTGGAATTTCGCTGGGAGGTCTTCAATCTGCTGAACCGTGCGAATTTCGACCTTCCCAACCGGATCTTCGGCAGTCCGAACTTCGGTCGCATCTTCAGCGCAAAGAATCCGCGCGAGATGCAGGCCGGACTTCGCCTCGCGCTCTAGCCGTTACGCCGGCGTGACCTCCAGTAAGCCCAGGCGCGCCAGCAGTGCTCGAAGGTCGCGAACCGTACCC
>JANNJO010000247.1:0-8524 GCA_031395755.1 Acidobacteriota bacterium | reverse complement strand
CAGGAGCCAGGACGCGACGTTCCTGCACGACTGGTTTTCGAAGACGGGTCAGTCGATTGCTGGTGAGTATCGGTACGTCTCGCTCGGCGGAGCCGGCAACCTGCGCTCCGACTTTCTCAACGAGCACCCGACCCAGTACGTGACGGTCGACGGCGACCAAATCGACCAGCCGGGGCGCCGCAGCTTCAGGATGTTCGGCAACCTCAGCCAGAGCCTCGGAAGGAGCTGGTATGCGCAGGGCCAGGCGGACTACTCATCCGACCTCACCGTCGATCAGTTGTACAGCACCGACATTACCCGGGCGTCGAGGCGCAACCGCTCGTTTGGCGGATCGGTCAGCGGCACGACGAAAGGCCTGCGCGTCACTGGACGATACGACCGCAACGAATACTTCGCAGACAACGGCGACTCATCGCTGCGCGCGAACGCTCCACGGATCAACA
The DNA here is from genome assembly GCA_031395755.1 of Acidobacteriota bacterium. GTDB lineage: Bacteria > Acidobacteriota > Vicinamibacteria > Vicinamibacterales > JAMQPK01 > JAMQPK01. The sequence goes on along the minus strand of JANNJO010000247.1, from coordinate 8,081 downwards.
TCGCGCGCCCGGATCGGCTCATCGGCCGTCTTCCAATTTATGCCTCGGTGAACTCGGAGTTCGTGCGGCTTCAGCAGCGGCAGTTCAACAAAGACCGAGTCGTCACCAGGAACGACGGCATCAACCGGCTCGACGTAATACCGGCCATCCGTTTTCCGTTTACGAAGCTGCCGTTTCTCGGGTTCAACACCACCGCGCAGTTCCGCAACACGTTCTGGTCCGACAGCATGGATCCCGATCGACTGTCGACGCGGGTGACAGCGCCGATCTCCCGGCGGTTCCTCGAGCTGAGCGCCGACGTCAACGGCCCGACCCTCGTCCGCATCTGGGATGCGCCGAAGAGCACGTACGCGCAGCGCTTCAGGCACTCCATCGAGCCGTTCATGCAGATGCTCTATCGCACGTCGATCGGCAACTACGACCTGATTCCCAAACTTGAAAGCACCGATTACATCATCGGCAACGCCATGTCGTACACCTACGGCGTGAACACGCGCTTTTACGCCAAGCGCACCGTGGACGGCCCGCGGGCGATTCCGCGCGAGGTCATCAGCGCCACGATCAGGCAGACCTACAACACCGACGCACGGTCCAGCCTGGCTGACGCGCAGGATCGATCGAGGAACCTGGCGCCCGATTCGAATTTCACGGCCGTGTCGATGCTGGTACGGACCTCGCCGTTCAACGGCGTGAACGGCACGTTCCGGACCGACTTCGACGGGCGCCACAGCCGGTTCAAGCAGTTCAGCGCCGGCGGCTCGTGGGATCAGGAGCGCATCTCGCTGAACGCCGACTGGAGCCAGCTCCGCTTCCGGCCCGATCGGACCGGCATCAACGTCGCGCGGCAGAGCCACTTCTTCAACACGGGTACGACCATGCGGTTCCAGCAGAACCGCTACGGTGTGACCCACCTGCTCAACTGGGACGTCAAGGCGCAGTCGGTCCTGCAGCAACGCATCGCGGCGTATTACAATGCGCAGTGCTGCGGCTTCTCGGCCGAGTACCAGATGTTCGATCTGAGCCGGCTCGGCAGAAACGCTCCCGTCCCACAGGACTCCCGATTTCATTTTTCGGTGACGCTGGGCGGCATCGGGAACGTTTCCAACATCTTCGGCGCGATGGGGGGGACGTCTAACAGATGAGCCGCGAGCGGCGCGGGGCGATGGGGCCCCGCAAGCGAGGGGTGTGGAGCGGGGCGAGGGGCCCCCGCGACCAATGATGAAGGGGATTCTGCTCGCCGGCGGCGCCGGAACCCGGTTGCATCCCCTCACGCAGGTCGTGTCCAAGCAGCTCCTTCCCATCTACAACAAACCGATGGTGTACTACCCGCTCTCCACGCTGATGCTGGCGGGTATCCGACACATCCTTCTGATTTCCACGCCGGGAGACATCGAGGGGTTCCGGCGGCTCTTCGGAGACGGAGGGCATCTCGGACTGAAGATCGAGTACGCGATTCAGCCCAAACCCGAAGGCCTCGCGCAGTCGTTCATCATCGGCCGGGATTTTATCGGCGCGTCTTCCGTCGGGCTTGCGCTCGGCGATAATATTTTCTACGGGCAGGGGCTGACCGACGTGCTGCAGGCCGCCAGCGCGCGCCAGTCGGGTGGCACCGTCTTCGCGTATACCGTGAAGGATCCGGAGAGGTACGGCGTCGTGGAGTTCGGCCGTGACGGCCGGGCAGTGAGCATCGAAGAAAAACCCAGGGCGCCGAAGTCTCAATGGGCCGTCACCGGGTTGTATTTCTACGACAACCACGTCGTCGACATCGCCGCCTCGCTCAGACCGTCGGCACGCGGGGAGCTGGAGATCACCGACGTCAACCGCGCGTACCTCGAACAGGGCGCGCTGCACGTCGAACGCCTCGGCCGCGGCGTGGCCTGGCTCGATACCGGCACCTACGAGGCGCTCCTGCACGCGGCGAACTTCGTACAGAGCATCGAAGAGCGGCAGGGGCTGATGATGGCCTGTCTCGAAGAGGTCGCCTACCGGATGCGATACATCTCCGCTGACGAAATGCGCCTCCTCGCCCAGAAAGTGTCGGGCAGCTACGGCCGCTATCTTTTGGACATCCTCGAGCAAGATGCCGTTTGATTTCGAGCCGCTCGCGATCCCCGAGGTCATCCTGATCGTACCGCGAGTGCTCAACGACCCGCGAGGATTCTTCATCGAGACCTACAAACGATCGGAATTTGCCGCCGCAGGCATCCGCGACGTTTTCGTGCAGGAGAACCACTCCTGTTCGGAGCGCGGTGTTCTGCGGGGCCTTCACTTTCAGCGCGCGCCGCATGCGCAAAGCAAGCTCGTGCGGGTGGTCAGCGGGCGGGTGTTCGATGTCGCCGTCGATCTCCGGCCGAATTCGCCGACCAGCGGCCGCTGGGTTGGCGCCACGCTTTCGGCAGCGGATCGAAAGCTGCTTTACATTCCGTCCTGGTGCGCCCACGGATTTTGTGTGCTCAGCGACCGCGCAGAGGTGGTGTACCTCACGTCGACCGAGTACGCGCCCGACTATGAATCGGGCGTCATGTGGAACGATCCCGCACTGGGAATCGGGTGGCCCGGACAGAGCCCCATCGTGTCCGAACGCGACCAGCGCTGGCCTCCGCTGGTCTTGACCGGCGCAGCGCCAGGGCGCGCGCGGGGAGATCGCTGATGGTTGACGTTCTCGTGACCGGCGGCGCCGGCTTCATCGGCAGCAACTACGTGCGCCACGCGCTTCAGTCGCATCCCGACTGGCGCATCACCACGCTCGACAAGCTCACCTATGCCGGGCGGATGGAGACACTGAAGGATGTCCTCGACCACCCGCGGCACCGCTTCGTGAAAGGCGACATCGCCGATCCGGAGGTGGCGGCACCGCTCGTCAAGGCCGCGGAGATCGTCGTCCATTTTGCAGCCGAAACTCACGTCGACCGCTCCATTCTCGAGGCCGGCGAGTTCATCAAGACCGACGTCATCGGCACCTTCGTCCTGCTCGAGGCGGCCCGGGGCGCCGCGAACCTGCGTTGCTTCGTCCAGATTTCGACCGACGAGGTGTACGGCAGCGTACCCGAGGGATCGAGCGTCGAAACCGACGAGCTGCGGCCGCGCAATCCGTACTCCGCCAGCAAGGCGGGCGCTGATCGCCTCGCCTACAGCTACTGGGCGACCTACGGCGTTCCGGTGATGATCACGCGCGCGTCGAACAACTACGGGCCCTTTCAGTTTCCCGAGAAGGTCATCCCGCTCTTCATCACCAACGCCCTGGACAACGCTCCGGTGCCGCTCTACGGTGCCGGCCTCAACATCCGGGACTGGCTTCACGTGACGGATCACTGTCGCGGAATCGACGTAGTGATCGAGCGCGGAACACCCGGCGAGGTGTACAACGTCGGCGGCGGCAACGAAGTGCGCAACGTCGACCTCACGCACGCGCTGCTGCGCCTGACCGAACGGCCGGACTCATTGATTACGAAGGTGCAGGATCGCCTCGGCCACGATCTTCGCTACAGCCTCGACACCTCGAAGCTCAGGACGCTTGGCTGGCAGCCGCAGGTCCCGTTCGAAGAGGGCTTGAAGGACACCGTCCGCTGGTACCGCGAGAACGAATGGTGGTGGCGTCCTATCAAAGAAGGCGATCCCGCCTTCCGCGCCTACTACCAGACCCAATACGGCTCGCGGCCGTGAGCGCCGTTCTCGTCACGGGCGCGCGGGGTTTCGCCGGGAGGTACCTCGTCGAGCTGCTCTCCCGCAGCGGCGCCGCGGTCACGGGCTGGGGCCGCAAGGACGTCGACCTGCTGGACCGTCAAGCCGTCACCCGCGCCATCGCCCATCTGAAGCCGGCGGTCGTCTATCACTGCGCGGGCGTCTCCCACGTGGGCCAATCATTCACCAACGTGCGCGAAACGCTGGCTTCCAACGTGCTGGGGACGCATCACCTCCTCGACGGTCTCCGTTCTGCCGGCCTGAACGCCCGCGTGCTCATTCCCAGCTCCTCGCTCGTGTATCGTCAATCCGATCGCGCGTTGAACGAAGATGACCCGATCGGACCGGCAACCCCCTACGCCGTCAGCAAGCTCGCGCAGGAGATGCTCGGCCGCCGCGCCATTGACGAGGACGGTCAGCGAATTTACCTCGCGCGCTCGTTCAATCACACCGGGCCGCGCCAGAACCCATCGTTCGCAGCGCCGGCGTTCGCGCGCCAAATCGCGCTGATTGAACAGGGACGCATGAGCCCGGACATTTCGGTCGGCAATCTCGATGCGTCACGCGATCTGCACGACGTTCGAGACACCGTTCGCGCCTACCGCGCCATCGTCGAGCGAGGGTTGCCTGGCGAGGTCTACAACGTCTGCTCCGGTCAGGCCTTCAGGATTGGGGACGTCCTCGATCGGCTGATTGCGATGAGCCGCGTCCCTGCGAGAGTGCGCGTGGACCCAGTGCGATACCGCCAGAACGACAACCCAATGCTGCTCGGGGACCGCACGAAGATCGCCCGCGAGATGGGCTGGACGCCCGCTATTCCGCTGGATCAGACGCTCGTGGATTTGCTTGATTACTGGAGAAACGAGGTGAAATAGAATAAAAAGCGAAAGCCATGAACGTGCACCCCCTCCTCTTTGACCTCGCTCCGGCGAGACCCACCACGCGAGACGTGGCCAACCAGATCCGGGAACATGGCGCAGTTGAAGGCTTGCCGGGCGCCACCCATCTCGCAGACGGTGCCAGCTATCAGGAAGTGACCTGCCGCTCGGCGCTGAACCCGGTGAAAGGGATGCCGTTCAAGTGGACGCTCAACCCGTATCGCGGCTGCACCCACGGATGCCATTACTGCTTCGCGCGCCGGTATCACACCCAGTTCGAGCTTGGCTCAGGCGACGAGTTCTCGTCGGTCATTCTCGTGAAGAAGAACTTTGTTGACGTTCTCCGGCGGGAGCTCGATCGCCCATCGTGGAAGCGCCAGTACGTGGCATTCGGAACCGCGACCGACGTGTATCAGCCCATCGAAGGTCATTACAAGATCACGCGGCGCTCGCTGGAAGCGCTCGCGCGCGCGCGGACTCCCGTCGGCCTCATCACCAAGGGTCCGATGGTCGTGCGAGACAAAGACGTGCTGCTCGAGCTTTCCCGGCGCGCAGGCTGCACCGTCTACGTCAGCGTGCCGACGGTCGACGAGGACGCCTGGCGCATCCTCGAGCCCGGCACCGCGCACCCGCTTCAGCGGTTGCGCGCCGTCCGTGAACTGAATGACGCGGGCATCCGCGCAGGCGTGTTGATGAACCCGATCGTGCCCGGCCTCACCTCGCAGCCGGCCAAGCTCGAGAACACCATCAAGGCGATCGCCGATCACGGCGCCGCGTTCATGGGCACGAACCTTCTTTATCTGAAGGAAGGCACTCGCCTCCATTTCATGGGTTTTCTCGAGAAGCATTTTCCGGGCTTGTGGACGAAGTACCAGCGCCTCTACACGGGCGCCTACGCCCCGCCCGCATACGCGAAGGACGTTCGCGGAATGGTGAAGCTGCTGCAGCAGAAGTACGGAGTGTCGAGGCGGGAACCGCCTTCGCCAAAGCTACGGCGGTCAGGCGAGGTAGACCCGCTGGGCGATCAGAAGACCTTCGACTGGACGACCGGGTCTGATGACTGACGACTGGGACTGGCGACTTATCCCAGATTCATCAACGCATTGATCCGCTCTTCCGTCGGCGGATGTGTGCTGAACATGCGCAACAGGCCGCCGGCGGAGAACGGCTTGATGATGAACATGTGTGCCGTCGCCGGGTTGGCGTCGAGCGGAATCTGCTTCGACCCGCTTTCCAGTTTTCGCAGCGCGTTCACCAGTCCGTACGGCGTGCCGGCGATCTTCGCGCCGCCTGCATCGGCCAGGAACTCTCGCGACCGTGAAATGGCCGCCTGCACCAGCATCGCCGCCATTGGCGCGAAGATGATGGTCGCGATCATCGCGATCGGATTCGACCCCTCCCGATCGTCGCGGCTGCCGCCGCCGAACATCGCGGCGAACTGCGCCATGCGCGCCGTCATCATGATGGCCGCCGCAACGGTGGCCGCAACCGAGCTGATCAGAATGTCCCGGTTCTTGACGTGTGCCAGCTCGTGCGCGATCACGCCCTCCAGCTCATGCTCGTCCAGGAGGCGCATGATGCCTTCGGTCGCCGCGACCGCCGCGTGGCTCGGGTTGCGCCCCGTCGCAAACGCGTTTGGCGAGGCGTCGGGAATCACGTACACCTTGGGCATCGGCAGGCTCGCCCGCGTGGCGAGTCGTCGGGTGATGATGGACAGCTGGTGCTCCGGGCCGACTTCCTGAGCCCGGTACATCTTCAGCACGATCTTGTCGGAGAACCAGTAGGAAACGAAGTTCATCACGACCGCAAAACCGAAGGCCATCACGAGGCCCTGCGAACCCCCGAGCATCTCCCCGAGCGCGAGGAGCAGGCCGCTCAACAGGCCAAGGAGCAGAACGGTTTTCAGAGAATTGTTCATATTGTCTTAGACGTATGAGACGAGAGCAAGGTTTCCGTCAAACCACCTTATATCGTACTCGATATAATGGAGGGATGCGAGGCGTCGGAATGGCTCTATTGGCAGCGTTTGTGGGCACTTGCCTGCCGGTTTCCGCGCAGGTGCCGCAGCCGTTTCCGGGCCGCCAGAATCAGCCGCGTCCGGTGCCGGCGCCGCCGGTAACCGCGACTCCGCCTCCAGCGCAGCCGGCACCTGCCAAATCGGCGCCTGCTGCGGGCGTTGAGAGCGCACCGAGCGAAGCCACGCTCGGATTCCCGGTCTATCCGTCAGCGCAGTTCATCACGTCCTACGACGCCGGCCGCGGCCAGCGATATTACCTCTTTGGCACGGAAATGCCGTTCGCCGGGCTGGTGAAGTACTACCAGAGCGCGCTGAAGAACAGGGGCACGCTCGTATTCGACGCGCCGGCCACCCACGTGTTCGAGGCTGGGCGCTTTCGCGAGGAGACGATGGCGTTTCCGCCCGGGGTGACGATTAAGGACTATACGTGGAATAGCAGCGCCGGATATCTGAATCCGAAGAAGGACGGCCAGCCTGCGCGCTTCCCCTCCGTCATCCAGATTGTCCCCGCGCTGCCGGTGCCACAGCGGTAGGGTGCGCCACCGATTTTTCCTTCGCCCGTCCTCGGACCGAACAGCGCCCGTCACGTGAGACGGTCCTGCGCGGCGGGCAAAGAACAATCAGCGCCACCCGCATCGAGGCTGGGAGACCTGGTGCGCCGCGGTAGGGCTCGGCTTCAGCTGAGCTACACCGGCTCAATTTCCGCAGCCCGTGCGCGGGTCCTGGCCCCGATTTTCCTTCGCCCGTCCTCGGACCGAACAGCGCCCGTCACGTGAGACGGTCCTGCGCGGCGGGCAAAGAAAAATCGGCGCCACCCGCCGTGAGGGCTGTGAAACCGCAGCAGTCAATGCCCGACGCTGCATTCCGGGTCTACGTGTGCTACTTTTTCTTGCCTCAAGATAGCTCGGGCCGGCACTCGAAACGTTCCGGCCGTTAACTGCAAGCGTGCTTTGGGATGGTCTACTACAAGAATAGTTGAACGGACACAGGATGCTTGAGGATGAAATTCGTAATCTTGAAGAACGTCTTCTTGATCCAGCCATGCGGGGATCTGCGGATGCGTTGCATAGGCTGCGCTAACCAAGGATCCGCGTGTGCCACCCTCAGTCGTGGAAGATTTTCGGCTCCTCACTATTACATCAGACGTTGTTCTTGCAACATATCGTTGGGGGAAGTCGCTGCGCAGCTCTCTTTGGCGGCGTGACGACGACAACTGGAAACTGGTGTTTCATCAGGGAACTCCGATTCCCTTGGATTGGTCCCTGGCGCCGAATCTACAGAAATCTATAGAAAGGACTATCGAAAGAACTATCACAACGAGCAAACTCTCGAATACTTGCAACCTAAGGCTGTGTCTTGGCGAGGCCAGTCCACACGGTTTGATGACCCTCACGGCGGGTGGCGCCGATTTTTCTTTGTCCGCCGCGCAGGGCCGTCTCCCGTGACGCCTGCTTGTCGGCCCGAGGACGGACGAAGGAAAATCGGCGACAGGACCCGCGTACGGT
>JANNJO010000201.1:0-11773 GCA_031395755.1 Acidobacteriota bacterium | reverse complement strand
TCGAAGCTGAAGGCGCAGTTGCTCGGCAGCGGCGCGATTCTGCCGGAGGTGATCAAGGCCGCCGTGCTGCTCGAGCAGTTCGGCGTCGCCGCCGACGTGTGGAGCGTGACGAGTTACGGCGAGCTCTATCGCGACGGCAACGCGTGCGACCGCTGGAACATGCTGCACCCGTCGCAGAAGGCCCGGGTGCCCTACATCGCGGAGTGCCTCAACAAGACCGAAGGGGTGATCGTCGCGGCCTCCGATTATCTGAAAGCGCTGCCGAACTCGATCGATCGCTGGCTGCCTCGCCAGATTGTCGCGCTCGGCACCGACGGGTTCGGCCGCAGCGAAGGCCGCAAGGCGCTCCGCGAGTTCTTCGAAGTCGACGCGCGCTTCATCGCCGTCGGCGCGCTCTCGGCGCTCGCGCGCGATAAGCAGATCGATGCGAAGCTGGTCGAGAAGGCCATCAAGGATCTGGGCATAGACCCGGAGAAGAAGAACCCGGCAACCGCGTAGCGCGGCAAGAGCGAATCCCTAATCCCAAATCCCTAGTCCCGACAGAATTTACATATGCCGACAGACATGAAGTTGCCCGAGCTGGGCGAGAACATCGAGGGTGGAGATGTTCTTCGAGTCATCGTGAAGCCCGGCGACACGGTCAAGAAAGACCAGGCCGTCCTCGAGCTCGAAACGGACAAGGCCACGATCGAAGTCCCCTCGTCGTTGGCCGGGGTGATTAAGGAAGCCAGAATCAAACCGGGCGAAAAGGTCAAGGTCGGCCAGACGATTTTTGTGGTCGAGGAAGGGCAGAAGGCAGAGGGCGGAGGGCGGACAGCAGCCGTCGAGGCGCCCGCCAAGCCCGCCGAGGCTGCGAAGCCTGCTGACGCCGCGAAGCCCGAAGGAACCGCGAAGCCCGAAGAGGAGCCCAAGCCCGAGGCTCCCAAACAAGAGAAGCGCAAAGCCGACGTCGTCGAGATGAAGCCCTCCAGGGGGCCAGCGCCGGCACCGGCGGGCGACGGTGGCGCGTCCATTCCTGCTGCGCCCTCCGCGCGGCGCCTTGCGCGCGAGCTCGGCGTCAGCATCCAGGACATTCAGGGCTCGGGCGCCGGTGGGCGCATCTCGATGGACGACGTCACCGCGTACGCGCGTCGGCTGTTGTCCGGCGCCGGCGGTGGACGACCGGCGGCAGCGGCAGCGGCGGCGCTGCCCGATTTCAGCCGATGGGGAGCGATCGAGCGCAAGCCGATGGGCGGCGTGCGCAGGACGACCGCGCACCGCTTGACGCAGGCGTGGAATACGGTGCCGCACGTCTTCCAGCAGGATCGCGCCGACATCACGGCGGTCGAGACGCTGCGGAAGCGGTTGTCGAAGAAAGCGGAAGCGGAGGGGAAAGCCCCGGTCACCATCACCGCGTTCCTCATGAAGGTTCTTGGCGCGGCGTTAAAGAAATTTCCGCAGGCGAACTCGTCGGTCGATCTGCAGACGGAAGAAATCATCTTCAAGCAGTACGTGCACATCGGCGTGGCGGTCGATACCGATCGCGGTCTGCTCGTGCCGGTCATCCGCGACGTGGACAAGAAAGACATCGGGCAGCTGGCCGACGAGATCGCGCAGGCGGCCGAGAAGGCAAGAACCCGGAAGCTCTCGCTCGACGACATGCAGGGCGGCTCGATGAGCATCTCGAACCTGGGCAGCCTCGGCGGCGGCCCGTTCACGCCGATCGTCAACTGGCCCGAAGTCGCCATCCTCGGCGTGTCGCGTGCCCGCATGGAGCCTGTCTTCGCGGACGGCGAGTTCGTCCCGCGGTTCATGATGCCGCTGACGCTGTCCTACGATCACCGCGTCATCGACGGCGCCGACGGCGTGCGCCTTCTGCGGTGGATTGTCGAAGCCATCGAACAGCCGGCCTTGATCTGGCTGGACGCATAACTCCAATTTCATGACGACACGATTAGCCGTCATTGGCGCGGGGCCGGGGGGCTACGCTGCCGCGTTCCACGCCGCCGACCTCGGCATGCAGGTCACGCTCATCGACGCCGAGCCGAATCCGGGCGGCGTCTGCACCTTTCGCGGCTGTATCCCGTCGAAGGCGCTGCTGCATGCCGCGAAGGTCCTCGACGAAGCGAAGCATGCGGCCGCGTTCGGGGTCACGTTCGGCACGCCGTCCATCGACGTGGCCAGGCTTCGGAGCTGGAAGGACGCGGTCGTCAAGAAGCAGACCGGCGGCCTGGGGCTGCTCGCGAAGGCGCGCAAGGTGACCTACGTCCAGGGGCGCGCGTCTTTGCTTGATGGGAAGACCCTGAGCGTCGAGACCGCAAAAGGGGAGCAGCGCGTCGAGGCCGACTACATCATCATCGCGACGGGCTCGCGGCCGACGACGGTGCCGAACGTGTCGATCGACAGTCCGAAAGTGCTCGACTCCACGACGGCGCTCGAGCTGCCCGACGTCCCAAACCGCCTGCTGATCGTGGGCGGCGGATATATCGGGCTCGAGCTCGGTACCGTGTACGCCGCACTAGGCTCCAAGGTGACCGTTGTTGAAATGACGGATGGCCTGCTGCCTGGAGCCGATCGCGACCTGGCCGCTGTGGTCGCCAAACGAATGGAAACCTACTGCGAAGCGATCCTGCTCGAGACGAAGGTCACGGGCGTGAAGGAGGAAGAAAAGGACGACAAGAAAGGTCTGCGCGTGACCTTCGAGGGAAAGAATGCGCCTGGTAGCCCGCAGGTCTTCGATCGCGTGCTCGTCGCCGTTGGCCGGCGGCCGAACTCGGGCATTGCCGGACTCCAGAAGACGAAGGTGAAAGTGAACCAGCGCGGCTTCATCGAGGTCGACGGCCAGCGCCGTACCGCGGAGCCCTCCATCTTCGCCATCGGCGATGTCGTCGGCGATCCGATGCTGGCGCACAAGGCGTCCCACGAAGCCCGTGTCGCGGTCGAGGCGATTCACGGCAGTGCCACGGTGTTCGAGCCGCGTGCGATTCCCGCTGTCGTCTTCACGGATCCGGAGCTTGCGTGGGTTGGCCTGACCGAGGCCGACGCGAAGAAACAGAATCTCACCGTCGAGGTGGCGAAATTTCCATGGGCGGCATCCGGACGGGCATCGACGCTCAACAGGCCGGACGGCCTGACGAAGCTGATCGTCGATCCCGAGACGGAGCGCATTCTCGGCGTGGGCATCGTCGGCTCCGGCGCCGGCGAACTGATCGCTGAGGGTACGCTCGCGATCGAGATGGGCGCGCTCGCCGCGGATCTCAAGCTGACCATCCACCCGCATCCGACGCTGTCAGAGACGGTGATGGAAGCGGCCGACGTGTTTTTTGGCGAAAGTGCTCATGTATACAAGCCAAAAAAAACGCAGGGGCGCTAGGGATTAGGGAGTCGGGATTAGGGGTTAGTGGGGTGAAGCCAGCTTCGCAGCCGTTCGAAAAACCGAATCCATCATCTTCGCAGTCAGCTTGCCGGTGTTGGTGTTCTGCCGGCTGGGATGATAGGAACCGATCACGTCAGGTGAGCCGGCGACTTTATGCACCACGCCGTGGCCAAATGCGGGGCGTGGTCTGACAACGACCCCTTTGGCGGCCATCACCCTCCACCAGGCATCGAACGCGATCCTTCCAAGCGCGACCACTACGCGCACGTTCGGCAGTTGCGCGAGCTCCGCTTCGAGATGGGGCTGACACGCCCGGATTTCGCCGGGCGTCGGCTTGTTGTCTGGAGGAGCGCACCGTACCGCAGCAGCGATGAATGCGTCCGTCAACCGGAGCCCGTCTTCAATTGATTGCGACGTTGGAATGTTCGCGAAGCCGTTCTTGTGGAGCGCGGTCATCAGGAAATCGCCGGAGCCCCCGCCGCCGTCGCCGGTAAAGACGCGACCGGTGCGGTTCGCGCCATGCGCCGCGGGCGCCAGGCCAAGGATCAGCACGCGTCCATTGGGATCGCCGAATCCGGGAACAGGCTTCCCCCAGTAGGTGTCGTTGCGGAAGGCCGCGCGTTTCACGCGGGCGATGTCCGTGCAGTACGTGCGGAGCCGCGTGCACTTCGTGCACGAGATGATTTCCTGATGGACTGTTGTGAGAGACACGGTGAGCGTGTGATCTAATCCCTAATCCCTAATCCCCGTCTGTAATTGTCCGCCTGTTCGTGCGCGTGATACGAGCTGCGCACCAGTGGACCCGATTCCACGTGCGAGAAGCCCATCTCGATCGCGATGTTCCTGAGCTGCGCGAACTCGTCGGGATGGTAGTAGCGCGTCATCGGCAGATGAGCCGGCGATGGGCGCAGATACTGGCCGAGGGTCAGAATGGCGCAACCGGCGTTTCTGAGGTCGCGAAGCGTGTCGACGATCTCGTCCCACTCCTCGCCCAGCCCGACCATGATTCCCGACTTCGTGGCGATGTGCGGGGCGTAGCGGCGCGAGCGATCGAGCAGCTCGAGCGTGCGGGAGTAGCGTCCGCCCGATCGCGCGAGCCGGTACAGCCGGGGCACCGTCTCGGTGTTGTGGTTGAGGATGTCTGGGCCCGCGTCGAGCACGGTGTGGAGTGGGGCTTCCTTGCCCTGAAAGTCGGGGATCAAGACCTCGATGCTCGCCGAAGGGGTGCGCGTGCGGATCTCGCGGATGGTGTCCGCAAAGATCGCCGCGCCTCCATCGGGCACATCATCACGGTCCACCGACGTGACGACGACGTGAGCCAGGTCGAGCTGGTGGACGGCATCGGCCACGCGAGCGGGCTCCGCCGCATCGACCGCGTGCGGCCGGCCGTGCCCCACGGCGCAGTAGCCGCACGCGCGCGTGCAGACGTCGCCGAGGATCATGAAGGTGGCCGTGCCGTGCGTCCAGCACTCGCCGATGTTCGGGCAGCGCGCTTCCTCGCAGACCGTGTGGAGCTTGAGGTCGCGCATCAGGCCCTTGAGCTTGAGATAGGAAGGCGAGCCTGGCGCCTTCACCTTGAGCCACTCGGGCTTGGGTTCACGGACTGGAGTCAGAGGGATAACCGTAGACACGTCCCTGCGATATTAATGGATAATTCGCTGCGATGCGATTGCCCTCGACCGATTCGACTCCCGCCGGCAGGACCGCGCGCCTGCGCGGCTTGACCGTCAAATGGCTCGGGCACTCGACGTTTCTGCTGACCTCTCCGAAAGGTGTGCGGCTGCTCTTCGATCCCTTCGTGACGAACAACCCGTCATGCCCCGCGACCGCGAAGCGTATCGGGGCGGTCGAATTAATGCTAATCACCCACGGCCACTCCGATCACTGCGAAGATGCGCCTGCGGTGGGGCGCGAGACCGGCGCGACGGTCGTCGCGTCCCCCGAGCTCGCAGGATGGCTCGAGCGCCAGGGATTGAAGCACCTCAGGTCGATGAACATCGGCGGCCGATGAACATCGGCGGCCGGCAGACCATTTCAGGCATCGAGATCGCCATGGTTCCGGCGCTGCATAGCAGTAGCGCACCAGATGGCACCTATCTCGGCCCTGCCACCGGCTTCGTCGTCCGTTTCGAGGACGGCCAGACGATTTACTTTGCGGGAGATACAGGCCTCTTCGGCGACATGCGGTTGATCCGCGATGGTTTCGCGCCCGAGGTGGCATTTCTGCCGATCGGCGATCGCTTCACGATGGGGCCCGAAGATGCCGCCACCGCGGCGGAGTGGCTGGGCGTGAAGGCGATCGTGCCGATGCACTACGGCACGTTCCCCGAGCTGACGGGCACTGTGGAGGAACTGCGCACGCATGCTGGTCCGCGTGGGATCGACGTGATCGAGCTCCGGCCCGGAGAGACGCTTGCTTAGCAGGCAGACCCTCGGCTCTAGGCTCTGGGCTTCTGGCCCGAAGCCTGAGACCCGAAGCCTGAAGCCGATTCTCTGGGCGTTGCTCATGCTCTGGGCAACGCCGGTGTCCGCGCAAACCCTCGAGCCGATTCGCTATACGGTGAGTTTCCCCGCTCTTCACACGCACTATGTCGAAGTCGAGGCCTCTATTCCCACCGATGGACGTGAGCAGATCGATCTCATGATGGCCGTGTGGACGCCTGGGTCGTACCTGGTCCGGGAGTACGCGCGGCATGTGGAGGCGCTGACAGCGGCCGATCCCGCCCGCGTATCGCTTCGCGTCGAGAAAACGCGCAAAAACCGATGGCGCGTCCTCACCAGGGGTGCCGCGACCGTCTGGCTGCGGTATCGGGTGTACGCGCACGAGATGAGCGTGCGCACCAACTGGGTGGACGAGGAGTTTGCGCTGCTGAACGGCGCGCCCACCTTCGTCACGCTCGTCGAGTCTCCATCCCGCCGCGCGCACGAAGTTCGGGTGCAGCTGCCTCGAAGCTGGTCACGGAGCTTTTCGGGGATGTCTTCCGGCCCTGGAGAGAACACGTACGTCGCGCCCGATTACGACACGCTCGTCGACTCGCCGATCCTCGCCGGCAACCCGGCCGTGTACGAGTTTCGCGTGGCGGGGAAGCCGCACTCCCTTGTTGACTTTCGCGAGCGCGGCGTCTGGAACGGGCCACAGGCCGTCCAGGACCTCGCGAAAGTCGCCGAGGCGACGGCGCGCTTCTGGGGCGACGTCCCGTTCGATCGCTACTACTTCTTCAACGTCATCGGTGCTCCGTTGAACGCGCTCGAGCACAAGAACTCCACGGTGATGAACATCCCGCGCGAGTCGACGGACGTGCGAGGCGGATACCTCGAGTGGCTCAGCCTGGCGGCGCACGAGTACTTCCACGCCTGGAACGGCACGCGCCTTCGGCCGGTGGAGCTTGGGCCGTTCGACTATGAGAACGAGGCCTACACGAGAAGTTTGTGGTTTGTCGAAGGCGTCACGGATTACTACGCCGATTTGATGCTGCCGCGCGCCGGCGTGGCAACGCGCGACGAGTACCTGGGCGCGCTGTCGTCCCAGATCCGCCGGCTTCAGACAACCCCGGGACGCCTCGAGCAGTCGGCGGAGATGGCGTCCTACGACGCGTGGATCAAGTACTACCGCCCGGACGAGAACAGTGCGAATACCTCTATCAGTTATTACGTGAAGGGCGCGGTGATTGGTTTTGTCCTCGACGCGAAGCTGCGCCGCATGAGCGCCGGCGCAAAGTCGTTGGACGATGTGATGCGGCTGATGTCCGCCCGCTTCTCTGGAGTGAAAGGTTTCACCACTGAGGATCTTCGCGCCGGCCTCGCGTCGGTTGCGGGGCCCGCTCATGCGAAGGAGATCCGCGTCTGGCTGGAGCGCGCGCTGGAAACAACGGCGGAGCTCGATTACACGGAAGGGATCGAGTGGTTTGGCCTTCGCATGACACCTCCGTCTGAGGCGCCGCGGCCGTGGCTGGGCCTGGCTGTCAGGACGGACAATCAAAGGACGATCGTGAGCGAGGTGCGTCGCGGTTCGCCGGCGTTTGCGGCCGGTGTCTCTGTCGGCGACGAGATCACGGCGATCGATGGGGAGGCGCTGCAGGCAGGGCAGTTGACCGCGCGCATCGGGAGATTGAAGCCAGGAACGCGGATCGCATTGTCGTTCTCGAGAGAGGATGTGGTGCGGCCCGTGGAGATCACGCTTGGCACCGATCCGGGACATGGCTGGGCGCTGAGCGTGTTGCCGGTCCAGACGCCGGAACAGGGACGGAGTCTTGGGGAGTGGATGAAGACTCCGTAGTCGACAGTCGACAGTCTTCAGTCGGGAGGTCAGCCTGGCAGCACCTGTATGGAGCCGGGATGGATCGAGACGTCCCAGTGACGATCAACTGAGATGTTGAGGCGCTCGTAGACGAGCTTCGGGATTTCGATTTCGAGATCGTAGTGCCCCTGGCTGGGCGTGCCGGGCTCGTCCAGACGGAAGTAGAGCGCCCAGGTCGTGCCTTCGTCGCGCTCGCCGACGATGGCTCCGTGGAACATGTTGGTGTGCCGCAGTCCCTCGGTGACCGGCCTGTTTTTGCGAATCAACCGCACGTACTCCGGCCGCACAAAGAACGCGAGCGAATCGCCAACACCGGCCTGCAGCCGGTGGCTGGGCGATCGCGCGGCTTCCAGCCGCCTGCCGCGCCAGTTGAGCACGATGGAGTCGATCGGCGGCTCGGCAATCGGCGCGCGCAGGATATTTCGCGCGCCAATCAGCTTCGCGACCCGCTCGGACGAAGGATTCCACAGGAGATCATTTTTTGAAACTGCGCCCGTTGTCTGCCCGTGCTCATACAGCACCACCGTGTCTGCAATCTGGTAGGCCTCGGACAGATCGTGCGTCACGAGAATGGCGGCTTTACCCCAGTCGCGGAGCGTCTGGCTGAGCTCGCCGCAGAGGTCCCGGCGGAGTGGCGCATCGAGCGCGGACAGCGGTTCGTCGAGCAGCAGTACTTCCGGATCGGTGGCAAGCGCGCGCGCGAGCGCCACACGCTGCTGCTGACCTCCCGAAAGCTCCGAGGGATACTTCCCGGCGAGGCGCGTCAGGCCGAGCCGTTCAACGATGTCCTTCGTGCGATCGGGTGCCCCGGCGGTTGTTGCCGCGCCGGAGCGCTGAGCGCGCAGGCCGAACACCACGTTCTGCAGCACGGTCATGTGTGGGAACAACGCGTAGCCTTGGAAGACGTACCCGATGCGCCGTTCCTGCGGCCGCAGATTGATCCGCGCTCCGGTCTCGAACAGAACACGCCCCGCGGAAACGATCCGACCCTCGTCTGGAGTAATCAGCCCCGCGATGCATTGGAGGGTCAGCGTTTTGCCGGACCCGGACGGCCCCACGAGCGCGACGATGGGCTGGTCGCTGCTCCACGCCGCATCGAGGATGAAGTCGCCGAAGCGTTTGCGGGCCGAGACGCTCAGCATCAGTAGCGCAGGCGTGCCATACGGCCAAACGCGAACATGAGCAGGACGACGATGCCCACGCTCAGAAAGGCGAGGACGTTGGCGTGGTCGAGTTGGTTGGCCTGGACGTGGTCGTAAATCGCGAGGGGCAGCGTCTGCGTCCGGCCCGGAATGTCGCCGGCCACCATCAGCGTGATGCCGAAGTCTCCGAGCGCTTTGCAGAAGGCGAGCACCGTGCCCGCGAGAATCGATCGCCACGCCAGCGGAACCGACACGTTCCAGAAAATGCTCCAGTCGGAATGACCGAGCGTCTGCGCCGCCTGCTCGAGACGCGTGTCGATCGATTCGAACCCTGACTGAGCGGTTTTGATGAGCAGCGGGAAGGATCCCACCGCCGCCGCGAGGACGGCCGCGCGCCAGGTGAACGCGAGCTCGATGTTCCACTGATTCAGCAGGCGGCCGATCGGTCCACGCGCGCCGATGATCATCAACAGGTAATAACCGAGCACCGTGGGTGGCAGGACGAGAGGAGTCAAGAGGGCGGCGGCGACGAGATCGCGCCCGGGGAAGCTGCGGCGCGCGATGAGCCACGCGACTGGCACGCCGGCGATGACGGTCAGCAGCGTGGCGAGCAGAGCGACACGTAACGAAAGCCAGACAGGGAACCAGTCCATTGCTAGAAAGACTCGCCTGGCAGAAGGAACCCGAATTGCCGCATCACGAAGCGTCCCTGGACGCCGTTGACGAACTCGATGAAGGCCATGGACGCCGCGGGTTGCTTCGTGCGCGCGAGGACGACCGCCACCTGGTTGAGCGGTGCATGCAGCCGCTGTTCGACGAGCGTCCAGCTCAGATCGGGCGTGTCAGCCACCGAGCGGGCTACGATGCCTGCCTCGGCCGATCCGCTGCGCACGAACTGCACCGCCTGGTGCACGTTCTCGCCGTAGACGAGCTTGGCCTCGACCGCCGTCCACAAGCCGGCCGCTTCGAGCGCCTGCTTCGCTGCCAATCCGTACGGCGCGTGTGTCGGGTTGGCAATGGCGACGCGCTTCACCTCGGCTCTGGCGAGATCGTGCAGATTCTCGATGCGGACGCGGGCCGACTTGAGCGTGACCGACGCAATTCGCCCTCGTGCATAGAGGCTTTGCGTCTGCCCGAGGGTCAGGGACTCGGCGGAGAGCTGCTGCACGTAGGTCTCGTTTGCCGCAAAGAACACGTCCGCAGGGGCTCCGTTGCGGATCTGCTGCGCGAGCGTTCCCGTCGATCCGAGCACGAGCGTGACCTTGCTGTTCGTCTTCCGCTCGTACTGCGGGACGATCTGTTTGAACGACGGCCCGAGATCGGCGGCTGCAAACACGGTGATGGACCGGGCGGGCATCTGTCCGGCTGCCGGGCCGGACAACCAGCAGGCCAGCGCGAGGATGATGAGCCCGTGTCGGCCACCTGGAACATTCATAGACGGTTTAATATGATACCATCCGATTTTTGATGTCAATTCCTGCGATTTGGAGGCTTGATGCCGAGTGAGCTGATCGGCGTCCGCGACGCGGCACGGCGCCTGGGGGTGAGCTACGCCACCGTGAAGCAGTGGATCTACAAGGGCACGCTCCGCACGGTGCAGACCGCGGGCGGCCATCACCGCTTCTCAGAAGCGGAACTCGAGCGGTTCCTGGCCCGCAAAACGACCCGTGCGCTGAAGCCGCCACGCTCTTCGCGCCCACCGACCATCCTGGCGGCGCTAAGCAGCCGCAATCAGCTTCGCGGCGTCGTCGAGGAAGTCCGGGCCGACGGCCTGATGGCGCAGATCCGGCTGCGCATCGGCGACCAGTCGCTGACCGCCATCATCACGCGCGACGCCGTTGATGCGCTCCGCCTCCGCCGTGGCGACGAAGCGCTCGCCGTCATCAAGTCGACGGAGGTGATGGTGGCCAGGGAAGCGGGGGAGGGTCGGAAGTCCAGGGTCTTCACACAACGTAAACATTTACGGAAAGAGTAAGATTAGATCGATGCGGGTTCAATGAATCCGGCATCGTTTCGCTGGTCTAACCATTGCACCTCTGTGTAATCTCTTTTTGGAGGATACCTACATGAAGCGTTTCGTGATGCTCGCCCTGGTTCTGATGTTCGCCGTTTCCTGCGATGACTCACCGACCAGCCCCTCGAATCCGAACGTCGCGCGGTTCACCGCCATTCTGCTGCCTGGCAACGAAGTCCCGCCGATCGCCGCGGCCAATGCCGACGCGGGGGCCAGCGGGACGATGCAGTTGACGATGACGGTCACTCGTGATGCCGCCAACGTCATCACCGGTGCGACCTACGACTTCACCGTTAACGTGACTGGTTTCCGCGCAGGCACGACGTTGACGGGCGCGCATATCCACACTGCACCGGCGGGCACGAACGCGGGGGTCGTGGTCGGTCTGCCGTTGGTGGCGGCTGACACGACGCTGGCGACCGGGCAGTCGACGATCGTCAAGACGGGTGTCAGCAGTACGTCCGCCACCGTGTCGGCGGCCACGGTCGCCCAGTCGATTTTCAACAACCCGGCCGGCAACTACTTCAATGTGCACACGACGGTGAACGGAGGCGGCGCGGTCCGCGGTCAGCTGGTAAAAATGAACTAGTATCCGGGTTCGGGCGGCGGCGGATCGCCGGCGTTGAGTCCCACCAACACTTGGCCGCGGAACCTGGTGTTGTCCGGGTCCATGTGATCGTGAAACCCACAGCCTCGGGCGGCAGTCAGCGGGTCTGAGACGCCGCTCTGTCCGGCCGCCAGGGTGCCGATGCTGTTCAATGCCTGGCAGTCGGAATGGGCGCCATGCGGCGTGGAGAGTATTTGATGGGTTCTGGCGTCGTTGTTCGTAAACCGGATCCGCGCACCAGTCGCGATGCGAGGTGCCGCGTCGCTCACGCCGCTGGCTGTCAGCGCGACAGTCGCCCCAACGTTGCCGCCGGTTGTCCCGGTCGGCGTCGTCGGAGTCCCGGTTGTCGCGCCGCCTC
>JANNJO010000151.1:0-2527 GCA_031395755.1 Acidobacteriota bacterium | reverse complement strand
GGGAACACGGCCACCAGATCGCCGAACCTCGGCGTGAAAGGCGGATCGGCGATTAGGTTTGTCGATCGGTACTTTGTGACGATGTACGAGTAATTCGTCTGCTGAGTGACGCGCGATCCGGTTGGTTGACTCCACCCACCGAGAAAGCTGCCATTGCGATGCTGGAAGAACGCGTCGAGGTCCGGCCGGCCAAACGCTGTCGTTCCGGGGACGCCTGCGCGTCCGAATTCGCCGCGGCCGAGGAACCGCGCAGACGCGCCCGATTTCATCCATCGCGTCACGCTGCCCGAGACGGTTGAAGTCCTGTTCTCGTTGTTCGGTTCCCGGTTGTCGGTCTGAAGCCGCGAGCCGAACATCGTGTACTCGACGCCGCTCGTTCGGGCGCCGAGCCCGGCCGCGAGGTGCGTGGTGTTGTAGCTGCCGGCGTCCGCCGTCAGATTCACCTGCGGCCGGCCTCTATCGGGCCGGGTTGAGAAGAGCTGGATGACGCTCGCCATCGCGTCCGATCCGAAGAGCGCCGAATGCGCCCCGCGCAGCACCTCGATCCGCTCGATGTTCTCGGGCGAGAGCGACGCGAAGTTGAACGCGCCCCCCGGCTCGTTCAACGGCATGCCGTCCAGGAGGACTTTGTTGTAGGTGGATTCACCTCCCCGGACGAATAGGCCCGTCAGGTTGCCAACGCCGCCCGAGCGCACGGCGATGACGCCCGGCACCATCCTCAGCAGATCGATCGCGCTCAGCGCGTGCCGCTGCTCGATGTCCTGACGATCGATCACGGTAATCGTGGCGCCGACCTTCGACTCCGGCGTTTCACGCCCCGTGGCGGTCACGACGACGGATTCGCGAATCGTCAGCGGCGGATTGGGGGTTGGTGCGCTCTGCGCGTACGCAGCGATCGGGGCGAGCAGAAGAAAAAGGAATGTGAGCATGAGCCCTCCTCTGGCGTCTTTCGCGCCAGTCCCGCCCGCAGGCGAGATTTAAGGGACGTCCCAGTGCCCAGGTGTCCTGACTTGCGGATCGCAGCAGCGGCTCGCGTCTTCCCACATCCTTCACGGATGCAGTGACGTGGCAAAAAAAGGATCCGGGACCCCTTTTCCGGAGCCGCCGCTCCCCGCTTACAGTGGCGTGACCGTGTGGGCTTTCCACCCACTTCGCTTGGTCACTGGGGAAACGTCGGTTTGGTCGGCGAGTATAACACCACCCGGGATCGGGGATTCGGGATTAAGGATTGGTTGGGATACGATCACGTTGATGCTTCGGGACATTGCGGACAAGCTTGAGAACCGTGAGCGCCTCTCGTTTGAGGATGGCGTCGCGCTGTTCGAGCATCCCGACCTGCTCGCCGTGGCCGCGCTCGCCAATCGCGAGCGCGAGCGGCGCCACGGGGATCTGACGTACTACAACTTCAACATCCGCATCGAAGCCACGAACGTGTGCGTGGCGAGCTGTCTGTTCTGCTCGTTCGCGCGGCTGCGGCCTGGCGATCCCGGCTCGTACACGATGTCGATGGACGAGGCATGGGAGAAGCTCCGCGTGCGCCGCGATCAGCCGCTGACCGAAGTGCACGTGGTCAACGGGCTGCATCCGGACCTGCCGTTCGAGTACTACCTGGAGCTCCTTCGCGGCTTCAAGCGCATCAGGCCCGAGATCCATCTGAAGTGTTTCACCGCGGTGGAAATCGCGTTCTTCGCCGATTTATACGGCAAGACCGACGAGCAGGTGCTGCGCGAGCTGATGGATGCCGGGCTCGCGTCGCTGCCAGGCGGGGGAGCCGAAGTGTTCGCCGATCGGGTCCGCCGCAAGATCTGCCACGACAAGGCGGACGCCAATCGCTGGCTCTCGATCCACCGCATCGCGCACCGGCTCGGGATGAAGTCGAACGTGACGATGCTCTACGGGCACATCGAGACGTTCGAAGAACGCGTCGATCACATGCTGCGCGCCCGCGCGCTGCAGGACGAAACCGGAGGCTTCCAGGCGTTCATCCCGCTGGCGTTTCATCCCGACAACAACCAGATGCGCAAGCTGCCGGCGCCCACCGGCTCGGATACGCTGCGCGTGCATGCGGTGTCGCGGCTGATGCTCGACAACATTCCGCACGTGAAGGCGTTCTGGATCGCCACCGGCGTGGAGCTGGCGCAGACGGCGCTCTGGTTCGGCGTGGACGACCTGGACGGAACGGTCCAGTAGGAGAAGATCTACCACATGGCCGGATCGCGCACGCCGGAGGCGCTCACAACAGGCGACATCGAGCGCATCATCCGCGCCGCCGGCCGCGTGCCGGTCGAGCGCGACACGTTCTACAACGTCGTCCGGCCCGCCGCGGCCTCGGCGTAAAATACCTTCGGCTGTGACATTGCAATCTGGCGCTCGCCTCGGTCCGTACGAGATTCTGTCCCCGCTGGGTGCCGGTGGCATGGGCGAGGTCTACAGGGCGCGCGACTCGCGGCTGGATCGCACGGTGGCCATCAAGGTCCTTCCTGAGATACTCGCCGGCGATCCGCAGTTCCGCGAGCGCTTCGACCGC
>JANNJO010000087.1:0-30592 GCA_031395755.1 Acidobacteriota bacterium | reverse complement strand
GGTCACGGAGTCGTTGACGTTGATCGCGGGGAAGAGCAGCGTGCCGGCTTCCATCATCTGATAGAGACGATGCACACCGGTTGTCGTCTCTTCGCTGACGCCGCGAATGGTCGAAGCGATGCGCGTATAGCGGGCCTTGTCCTTCGCGATCGACGCGTTGATGGTCTCGAGGATGACGCCCCACTCCTCGGGATCCTTGTCCGGATTGAACGCGGGCACCTTGCCCGACTTCTCGTACTCGGCGCCCTTATGCACGAGCAGCGTCGCGTCGCCGCCGTCGTCCACGATCAGCGTCGGGCCGCTGCCGTCGGGCCATTCGAGCGCTTCGTTCGTGCACCACCAGTACTCGTCGAGCGTTTCACCTTTCCAGGCGAACACCGGCGTGCCCTTCGGATCCTTCACCGTGCCGCCCGTTTCCGGGCGTCCGACGACGACCGCGGCGGCCGCGTGATCCTGCGTCGAGAAGATGTTGCACGAAACCCAGCGCACGTCGGCGCCGAGTTCCGTGAGCGTCTCGATAAGCACGGCGGTCTGAATCGTCATGTGCAGGCTGCCCATGATGCGGGCGCCCGCGAGCGGCTTTCTGGCGCCGTGCTGTTTGCGCAGCGCCATCAGTCCGGGCATTTCCTGCTCGGCGAGGCGCATCTCCTTGCGCCCGAACTCGGCGAGCGACAGATCTTTCACTTTGTACGGGTCGCGGCCGGCGGCCTTGGCGGCGGCGAAGGGATGGAGGGTTGCGGTTGCGGTAGCCATCGTTCGTTATCTCCTCTTTGCTGTTGCGACAAATAAACCGGGGCCTTTTGATCTCGGGTCCGGCGAGAGCGGGACAATCCGGGCGTCCGCGAATCCGCTCTCGTCGAGGATTCGCCGGACGTGTTCGTCTGAGAAACCGAGCCAGACGTGGCCCATCTGCTGGCGGTAGCTCTCCCGATCGTGCGGAAGCATGTCGACGATCAGCAGCCGCCCGCCCGGCTTGAGCACGCGCGAGACTTCTCTGAGCGCCTGGTCCGGCTCCGGCAGGTGGTGCAGCACGAGAGCCAGTGTCGCAGCGTCCAGCCGTGCGTCGTCGATCGGCAGGGCTTCGAGATCGCCGCGCCGCAGCTCGACGTTCTCAAACCCGTGAAGGCGCTTTTTTGCCGCCTGCAGCATCGCCGCCGACGCATCGACGGCCACCACGCGAGCCACGAACGGCGCCAGCGCGGCCGTCAGCTGTCCGGTTCCGCACCCCAGATCGCCGACCGTCCATTCGGCATCGACAAACGCCGGCAGGGCGGCCAGATGGAACCGTTCGCCGAAGAGGTCGTCGCGAAGGCGATCCCATTGCCCTGCGGAAGACGAGAAGAATTCCTGCGACTTGGTGCGTCGCTCCGCCAGAACGGTCTGCACGCGGCGTTGATCCTGTGCAGCCGCGGGCGTGGGGCCGACCTGTTCGCGAACCAGCGCCCAGAGGCGGCGGGCCGACGGGTCGAGATCGTCGCGGGACATTGCATACAGATTGCTCGTCCCCTCGGCGCGCGCGCCAATCCAGCCGGTATCCGCCAGCGCCTTCAGATGGCGGCTGACCGTCGACTGGGGGAGCTGCATGATGCCGCACAGCTCCGACACGGTCAGCTCGTGTCGGTCGAGCAGCACCAGAATGCGGCTGCGCGTGGTGTCGGCCAGGGCGGAGAGGTGGTCGAGAATGGCTGGAGACTTCAATCCTTAAATCCGGATTAAAGGTTACATTGAATTGACGTGGTCGGTCAATGCCTCCATAATGCGGCAGGCCCGCGCCAAGCGGGAGCGCCGCTCGGTGGCTCAGGAGGTGACCCATCTCTTGAGCGCCGTGCTCGACAAGCAGGCCCCGCTGTCCATCCTCGAGCTGCAGGGGCTCGGGAAAGAACACTGGCGCGGCACCGATGCCCTCGCGCACGTGCGCCAGGAACGTGAATCGTGGGACTGACCGCCGATCTCGGAGCCGGGCGCATCGCGCTCGACACCGCGGTATTTATCTACCTGATCGAGGAGCAGCTCCGCGCTGCAGCGCAGCTTCGCGCCGCAACGGGCGCGAGAACTCCCGACGCGATACAGCTCGTTGCGGCGCTCGGCACCGGCTGCACGGCATTGGTCACCAACGGTCGACGACTCCCACCTGTGCCCGGCCTGCGCGTGGTGCAGCTCGAATCCTACGCCACGACGGGGAATGCCTAGCGTGACCATCTCCGAGCCCAGCACCCTCATCACCGACTATCTGCTTGGCGGCCTGACGGCAGTGCTGGCATGGCGGCTCCTCGGCGTCCGGCGAAAGCCGGACACGACGCACGGAGCGCGAACCCCGGCTCCTGCTCTTGGAGAGCGCCGAACGCCTCGGCAGGTGGCGATCTTCTATTGGTCCGGCGCGCTGTCGGC
Organism: Acidobacteriota bacterium; assembly: GCA_031395755.1. Classification (GTDB taxonomy): domain Bacteria; phylum Acidobacteriota; class Vicinamibacteria; order Vicinamibacterales; family JAMQPK01; genus JAMQPK01. Next base: position 28,204 of record JANNJO010000087.1, on the reverse strand, counting down.
AACGGCAGTCGGCAGTTTCGCCGGTGGGACCTACCACGGCTTTGGCCCCGCGATGGCGCCCTTGTCCGCCGCGCTCCTCTGGAAGATCACGACGCTCGCGATGGGCGTGGCAAGTTTTTTTCTTATTGCAGCGGCCGTCACGGCCGCATTCATCGGGTCCACACGCCGCACGCTGCTGATTGCGGCAGCCATCAAGCTGGTGGCGTATTCGTGGTGGATGCTGACCCATGATGCGTTCGCGTATGTCATCGCCGAGTACGGTTCGACGCTGCTGCTGGTCCTTGTTCTACTGGCCGCGAATCGCATTCGCGGTGTGGCGCCACATCGGGCCTATCTTGCCGGCGGGATTCTGGTATCGATGGCCGCCGCAGGAATTCAGCAGAGCGGCTTTCGTCTCCATGCGCATTTCAACCACAACGATCTCATGCATGTCGTGCAAATGGGCGCGGTGTGGCTGCTCTATCAGGGCGGCCGCCGTCTACGTGACGCAGACCGGAGGTCATAGTGGCACTGGACCGAAGAACGTTTCTCAAGACCACCGGTGTGATGGCGCTAGCCCCGGCCTGGTCTGCCCAGAGTCCGATCACGGCAAACGGCCTCTTCGTCAATGACATCCATTCCCAACTGAATCTGACGCGGGTGCTCGAGGTTGTCCCGGTGGATTCCACGCGCGCGCTGCAGCGGGCCATCAGGCGTGCCGCTGGCGCAGGCCGCGGCGTCTGCATTGCCGGCGGCCGGCATGCCATGGGCGCGCAGCAGTTCGCCAGCGATGGCGTCATGCTCGACATGACGAAGCTCAATCGCGTCCGCTCCTTCGATCGCGCGCGCGGCATCGTCGACGTCGATGCCGGCATCATGTGGCCTCCGCTGATTGACTATCTTCTCGAGGCCCAGACGGGCCGTCCCCGCCAGTGGGGCATCGCGCAGAAGCAGACCGGTGCGGACAGGTTGACGATCGGCGGAGGGCTTGCCGCCAACGTGCATGGCAGAGGTCTCACGATGAAGCCGTTCATCGCCGACGTGGAGTCCTTCGTTCTTGTCGATTCGAAAGGCGAGGCACGCACCTGCAGCCGTACCGCGAACACCGAGCTCTTCCGGCTGGCGATCGGCGGATACGGTCTGTTCGGGGCCGTTTCGACGGTGAAGCTGCGCCTGATCCCCCGACAGAAAATTCAGCGCGTCGTCGAAGTCCGGACGATCGACGACCTGCCGAAGGCTTTCGAGCAGCGGATTGCCGACGGATACATGTTCGGCGACTTCCAGTTTTCGGTCGACGAGACCTCCGACGACTTCCTGCGCAAGGGTGTGTTCTCGTGTTATCGACCGGTCGATCCGAACACGGCGATGCCTGACGTGCAGCGCGAGCTCGTCGACGAAGACTGGCACGCGCTGTTGCTGCTGGCGCACAACAACAAGGCGACCGCCTTCGAGCAGTATTCGAAGTACTACCTGTCGACGTCAGGTCAGGTCTACTGGTCCGACACGCATCAACTGAGCACGTATCTGAACGACTACCACGCGCGCCTCGACACGCAGCTGGGTGCGAAGGACCGCGCCACCGAGATGATCACCGAGATTTATGTGCCGCGGCCGGCGCTGCCGTCGTTCATGGCCGAGACCGCGAAGGTCTTTCGAACCAACGGTGTGCCGATCGTCTACGGGACCGTTCGCCTCATCGAGCAGGACGATGAGAGCTTTCTGGCGTGGGCGAAGCAGCCGTACGCCTGCATCATTTTTAATCTGCACACGGTCCATACATCGGAGGGTATCGCGCGTGCGGGACAGGCGTTCCGCGACCTGATCGACATGGGCATGAAGCGGGGCGGGCGTTACTACCTGACGTATCACCGGCACGCGCGGCGCGACCAGGTTGACGCGTGCTATCCCCAGCTCCCGGAGTTTCTGCGGCTGAAGCGGAAATACGATCCGGAGGAGCGATTTCAAAGCGACTGGTATCGGCATTACAAAGGGATGTTCGCCGACCGGATCTGATATTCTCCGGTCTTCGTCATAGGAGGTCCACGTGATCAACCGTTATCTGTTACTGGCGATGATCGTTCTGCTGGGCTCCGGATGGGCGACGTCGTCTGCCCAGGAGAAACCCGCACCGGGTGGGTACGTGCTCGAGCGCGACAAGGATGTCGCCAGAAATGAACCGGGGACGCATAACGGCGGTGGCGAGACCATCGGCTATTCCTTCTTCGGCCAGACACCGGATTTGAAGCTGGTCTTTCGCAAGCGTGCATTCAAGCCCGGCTCGGCGATTGGCTATCACCAGCAGAAGGAGGACGAGATCTACTACGTGCTGAGCGGCCGCGGGATCATGCAGATGAACGGCAAAGAATTCGAAGTCGGTCCGGGCGACGCCATCCTGACCCGCCCCGGCAGCTCGCACGGCCTCAAGCAGACGGGTAAAGAGGATCTCGTCATCCTCATCAATTACGAGCAGGCGCCGCGCTAACCCTCGGCCACCGCTCGGAGCCGATCGAGCCTGGCGCGGAGCGCTTTCGTGAAATCACCGACCTCGCTTTCGGTGCCGCCGCTGGCTCTCAGGCCGGCGGCGAGTTGCTCGTCGCTGATCCTTCCCAGGTGCCTGTACAGCCACTGCACGTCGCTGCGGCGGATGTCGGTGATCGCATCCGCCGTTCGTTGTCCCTTGTAGCCCCACTGGACGTTGTCGCCGTCCACGCCAAGCACGAACTGATCGTTCTGTCCGGCAAACGCCTCGCAATCCCAGCGGCCCCTGCTGAGCACGTTGTTGCCCCACGTCCCGAGCGCGGCGCCCCAGTCGATAATCAGGTAGCGCGCCTCGAGCCCGTCCCGGCCGATGCGGTGTTCGAAGATGGCGGTATTCGATCCACGCGCGACGTCGCGGACGTCCTTGTTGTCCCAGTTCGACAGCAGCATCATGACGATCTTCAGGCCGTTCAGTTCGCGGGTGCCGACGAACGGGTTGTCGTTCCAGGCCCAGCTGTGCTCGTCGAAGTGCTTGAGCACCCCGGGCTCGTCGAGCTCGAACCTCGCGTCGCAGAACCGTCCGTTCTCCTCGATGCATGCGCGCGCGCGTTCAAGCGTGCCGGCGCCCTCGATCTGCCCGCCGGGAACGAAGTAGTTCACCTCGACGAAGTACCCGGCTGCCCACGCCAGCCGTGCCGCAAACGTCTCGGTGTGCACTTCATCGCCCCACTTCGCCCGCCAGACGCGGCCCCGTGCGTCCCGCACCGACACGCAGGGAAATGTGCCGGACACGTGCTCTTCGACGAACAGAAACGGCGGGGCAGGGGCTCCATCACGTCCTCCCGGCCCGGTGGCAAGATCGAGGCTTTCTGCCGGGCCTGGGTCGCGCCAGATGACGGTCCGCCGGGACTGTAGCGGGGCGGCGCCGGCGGCGCGCCGCTTGATTTCCGATCGCACACGCCAGAACGCGAACACGAGCCAGGTGACGAGCAGGCTGCCGACGAGCACCGCCGACGCAATCAGGGCGATCCGGGCGGGTGTCATCGAGCGGACATCTTGGCGAGAACGCGCGCGCGGGCTAGAGTGCTCTTATGCCTGAGTTCCATGCGGAGCCATATCTCTATCTTCCCTCAGTTAGCCACAAGTCCGCACTGGTTGCCTGGGGCGCCTTCTACTTCCGGACGAACACCAGAGGGAAGTGGAAGATCGTCGACGACGACGATCTGAAGTTCGTCCACCCGCCGCGGAAGGATTCCATCGGCGCGCAATCGGCGCCCTACGGTCCGGCGCGGGTCGAAGTGTACGACGGAAGGGGGACGATGGTCGCCGTGTCGAAAACCGAGGTGTCGAATCACTGCTGGGTGTCCGGCCTGATGCCCGACACCGAGTACACGTACAAAGTGTTCGTCAAAGACGCAGAGTGGGGGGCGGGGGATCGGTGGGACTGGTCGGCGAACGACAACGCCCTCGTGCAGAGAGGCAACCGCTACGACAATCGCTTCACCACCAACCCCGATCCGGCGGCGCCGGCGTCCTCGCTCAGCTTTGCGGTGATCGGCGACTTCGGCGTGGGCGTCAGGAAGGATTCGCCCACCCGCCGTCAGCAGAAAGTCGCCGATGCGATGCTGCAGATCTGCCGGTCCGAAGCTGTCCGGCTGATCATCACGACCGGGGACAACATCTACGCCGGCGCGAGGCTCCTTGGCATTCCGATCGGCGGGACCGGCGACGAAGACGACGACTGGTTCTTCACCTACTTCCAACCGTACCGCTACATCATCAACCGGCTGCCGGTGTATCCGTCGATCGGCAACCACGACGCCGAGGAAACCGAGGAGCGCGACGACCGGGCGCAGGTGGAGGACAACTTCTACCTCCGCGAGCGCATTCTCAGCGAGGAGGCCGCCGGCCGCGCCTCGTTCTCTCCCGGGTTGTTCTATCGGTTCCGCTACGGGTGTGACATCGAGTTCGTATGCCTCGACACGTCGAAGGAAGTGTTCTTCCGCGGCAAGCGGCTGTTCGAGTACCCCAAGCACTGGGAGTTCGTCGAGAATTCGTTCCCTGAGGATCGGACGGGAACGCTCTGGCGCATTCCGTTCGCGCATCACCCGCCGTACTGCGCGGGGCCGCAGCACCACAACACCAGGAGCATGCAGCGTCTCATCCCGCTGTTCGAGCGTTCCGGGGTGAAGGTGATGTTCAGCGGCCACGAGCACAACTTCCAGCACTCCCGCGCCGACGGGATCGACTACTTCGTCACCGGTGCCGCCGGAAAGCTGCGGCGGACCCCGCCCGATCGCTTTGCGCCAGCGCACACGGTGACCTGGGCCACCGATTGTCACTTCCTGCTCGCGCGTATCGAAGGAAAGCGGATGGTGGTGCGCGCAATTGGCGACATCGACACGGCAGACGCGCAGCCGGCTGACATCACGCGCCTCGATCCGGAGGGAAACCCCCACACCGGGCCGATCGAGATCGTGCGCGCGTAATGTGGGAACTTCGAAACTAAGAACCCAGAACCCAGAACCTATCGCACCGGTGCGTTCGGGTTCGCCGCGAGATCGTAGATGCGATCGACGCCGCGGACGTCGACGCCCGGCGCCTTCGCGGCGGGAATCGCGCCGGCGTGCTTCGTCAAGTCGATGCGCTTCGCCGCTTCCTCTGGCGACACGCCCTGCTTCCGCAGCGCCGTCGCCTGGTCGTAGAAATCCCGCCAGTACGCCTGCAGATTGCGCATGTGGTCCTTGCCCTTGAACACGCCCCCGTGCCCCGGAAGCACCGTGTCGAAATCGAGCGTCATGACCTGCTCGAGAGTCGCCGGCCATTCCTGAACGAACGCGTCGCCTGTATACGACAGCCCGCCCGTGATCATGTCGCCGGTCGCGATGATGCGCTCTCTCGGCAGAAATACGACGACGTCTCCGTCGGTGTGGGCGCGGCCGAGAAAACGGATTTGAATTTCGCGGCTGCCGCGATGCAGCGTCAAATCGCGAGACAGGGTCGTGTTGGGAGGCGTCGGCTTGAGCTTCGGCTGTTCGTCGGCGTAGAGCTGATGAATCGCAAGCTGCCGCTCGAGAATGGCGCGCTGCTGCGGATCGGCGGCGTCGGCGATTTGCCGCTTGAGCGCCGTAAAGCGGGTCGCGATAGCGCCGCTGCCGTTGGTCAGATACGTGCGCTCTTTCAGTACGGGGCCCATGAGCCGGCGTCGCGTTGTCTCATGGCCGATGAGCGTCACCTCGGGACCGAATACCTGATTCCCAAACGCGTGATCGTAGTGGTAATGCGAGTCCACGACGTACTTGATCGGCTTGTTCGTGAGCGTTTTCACGTCCGCGACCAGCGCGGTGGCCGCCGCGGCGGTAATGCCGGGATCGACGATGAGCACGTCTTCGTCGTTGACGACGACGACAGCGTTGCTGGCGGTCATCATCGAACCGGTCCCGGTGGCGAAGTACACGCCGTCGACCACCTTCTCGAAGTTCCGCGAAGGCAGCGAGCCGGCTACCGGCGGCATCGTCATCGCCCCGCCGCCGCGCTGCGCCTGGGCGAGCAGGGCGTAGGTGAGGATCAACAGGGCGACAGCCGGGATCACGACGCTTCGCAGACGCATACACGCTCCTCAAAGTCCGGCTGAAGCCGGACACCACGTACTATTCCGCTCCGACAACCTGCCGGATCACCCCGTCGGTCTTGCTGTAGATGTAAAGTTCGCCGCTGGCATCGAGCGCAAAACGCGCGTCTGCCCGCTTCGACCCGGACACGGTGCTCCGGCCCGGCAGATCGGGATCCTTCCCGCCTCGTGCCTGATAGGTCGCCTCGGCGATCGGCATGAACGTGGCGTAGACCTGATCCTTCCAGCGAAATGTGATCTCGTGCATCGGCGCGAGTGTGTCCGGATCGCCGTCATCGGCCGCGAGCATTTCCTTGAAGTCGGCGTACCAGAACCGCCCCATCGAAAGATCCGAGAAGACATACTTTCCGCGGAGCGCCGGAAGCGCCTTACCGGCGTAGACGTACCCGCTTCCGATCGCGTCGCCCCCGGCCGGCACGTGCCCGTACTGAACCGCCGGATACGTCGGGACGACGACCTCATCGGTCACGGCATCGCCGATCTGCACCGCGATCTTGTCCACGGCAGGAAGCGGTGCAATGACGTTGTCGGGCTGCAGCAGCTGGTTCCCTTCGCGCTGCGAGTAGCCGTAGTTCGCGCCCTTGTGGATGATATTGACGGTCTCCCACGTGCGCAGGCCGATCGACGCCGCGATCAAGTGATACTGCCGGGAGTTGGACGGGTCGGCCGCCCAGCTCAACCGGTGCGGGTTTCGCAGTCCGTACGCCCAGATTTCTTTCCTGGCCCCCGGCTTCGTCACAAACGGGTTGTCATTCGGAATCCTGTAGCGGCCGTTCTCGCCGAGCGTGGTCGTGTCCGCGTTTTCGCCTGGGTCCGGGAGGATGCGGAGGATTTTTCCCACGAGCGTATCCAGACGCTGCGGGTTGGCACGGATTCCCGTGCGCGACTCGCCGGCCCCCCCGTCGCCGGCGCCGATGTACATCACGCGCCATTCGGGGTCGCCGCGCCGGGCGGCGGGATGAAACACCAGCTCGCCCATCGGGTGAATGCGCCCATTCAGCTGCAGGCGCATGACTTCGCGCGCCGTGCCCTCGAACGTGAGGTTGCGGAGATTCGTGTCCGCCCACTCGATGAGGATCGATTCGAATTGAATCGGCCCAGGCGTCGCGACGGCGGCGGTCGGTTCGTACCCGAATGGGCCGAAGGTCAACCCGGGATGATTGCGAGGGTCTGGACGCTGCGAGCCCGGCAGCGCCGTGCCCTCCAGATGGACGGTGTAGAACTTTCCGTTCCTGAGGTAGTCCGGGTCGAATTGAAACTGGCTGATACCGCTGCTGAAACCGACTTCGTACAGCAGCCTGTCGAACAGCCCCGGCCGGTCGTCGCGGCCGTTGAAATCCAGATAGGCCGCGAGCGCCTTGGTGTTTTTGTTGAGGATGTAAACCGGACCGTTCATGTCGGCGATGAACAGCCGGCCGGTTCCGCCAGGCTCCTCGCGGATGGAGTTGACTCGCGCAAGCATGCCGTCAACCTGACCGGTGCCCTCAGTGTTGCCGGTGACGGGCAGCTCGGCGAAATCCTTGACCTCGAGAATCAGCGGCACGGGCGGCGCGGCGCTGATGACGATCGATCCGACGAGGAGAAGCGCAGGAGTGGAAAACCGCATCCTACTTCACGCTGCCAACCACCTGGCGAACCATGCCGTCGCTCTTGCTGTAGATGTAGAGCTCGCCATCGTGGTCCATGGCGAAGCGCGCATCGGCGCGCCCCTGGTTTGCGACGCGCTGACGTGAGGCGAGGTGTTCTTCCTTGCCGCCTCGGAAGTGGTACGTCATCTCGTTGATGGGGAACATGGTGTCGTACACCTGTTTGCCCCCATCGGGCGAGTCGTTGGGGTTGTCCCACACGAACTTCACGTCGTAGTACTTCGCGAGCGTGCTGGCGTTGCCGTCGGAATCGGCGGCGAGCATCTCCTGATAGTCGGCGTACCAAAAACGACCCGTGGTGATATCGCCGAAGATGTATTTGCCGGTCAGGCCGGGAATCAACTTGCCGTTATAGACGTAACCCGATCCGATTGCGTCCCCCCCGGCCGGGTCGTGCGGATATTGGATGACGGGATACTTGGGCGTGACGACATCGTCTGTGATTTCGTCGCCGACTTGCGTGGGAATTTTATCCACCTCGGGCAGTGGTCCATGCGATCGCTGGTCGGGCGACAGCACCTGGTTGCCTTCCCGGTACGGCCACCCGTGATTGCTGCCTCGTTCGATGACGTTCACCGTTTCCCACGTGCGGTATCCGACAGAGTTGGCCATCAGTTTCGCCCCGCGCGGGTCCGACGGATCGGGACCCCAGCTCAGGCGGTGCGGATTGCGAAGGCCGTACGCCCAGATCTCGGGACGCGCGCCTTTCGTTTTCGCGAACGGGTTGTCGTGTGGAATGCGATAGCGGCCGCTGTCGCTCACAGTGCTCGTGGCGACGTGCTCGTTCAAATCCGGAATGATGCGGATGATCTTCCCGACGAGGTTGTCGAGACGCTGAGGGTTGTTGCGGATAGCGACGACCCGGGACTCTCCGGACGCCCCGTCGCCAACCTCGCCGTACAGCACGCGCCAGTCGGGATGGCCAGGGCGGGCAAAGGGATTGAACGTCAGCTCACCCATGGGGTGACTCCGCGTGTACTGCCGGACACGCTTCAGCTCGCGTGCTGTGCCTTCGAATGCCGCATTCGACGGGTTCGTGTCGGTCCATTCGATGAGCACGCCCTCGTTGATCGTGTTGCCGGGGGTGTCGATCGTCGCCGTGGCCGAGTACCCGCTGAGATTCAAGCCGGCGTGGTTCTTGTTGTCCGGGAGGTTCGACACCGTTAGGTTCGGGTCTTCCATGTGCACCGTGTAGAACTTGCCGGTCCGGCGGTAGTCGGGATCAAAGTGAAACCCATTCAGGCCGTTGCCGTATCCGCTGGTGATGAAGAAGCGATGGAAAATGCCCGTCCGGTCATCGCGTCCGTCGAAGTCCAGGTACGTCGTAAACTGCCTCGTCTTCTTATCGAGGATGTAGAGCGGGCCGTTCATGTCGGCGACGAACAGCCTCGGCGCGCCCCCGGGTTCCTCGCGGATCGCGTTGACTCTCGAGAGCAGCATTTCGTTGCTGGTCTTGCCGATGGGAAGACCCGTGATGGGCATCGTTGCGAAGTCTTTTATCTCGAGCGTGACGGTCTGCTGCGCCCGTGCGGCGGCTGGCAGACTCAGCAATGCGAGAAGGAAACAGGCAATCCGCATGTGTGACCTCAAAGGGAAAGGGAGCAGCTATTTTACACGGGGTTGGCCCCTTTCTTGCTCACAAAAATGGCGGAGGAGAACGCTTCATGGCCATACCAGAGCAAAAAAACGCATCGGACCTGAGTCAACAGGCCATCGCATTGGCCGAACAACTGGGCCGCATCGCGGGGACCATTGAGGGGACAGCGGAGGCTTGGCTCAATCGTCAGAAACTCACCGACCAGCTGACGCGGGTGCGCGACGGCGCGACCGAGATGTTGGACACCCTGACGAACGGGGCCGAAAAAGGCCGCAAAACCGCGGCAGGCACGGTGGCGAACTTCACCCAGAACGTGCGGCGGACGGCGTCTCAGGCGATGTCGGCCGCGGGCGTCGGCCGCACCGCGCAGAAAAATCAGAAGAAGAAAACGGCGAAGGGCGCATCTGCGGCCGTTATGCGCGGTGACGACCCCGCGCATGCTCCCGGTAAGAAGCGCCGCAAGCCGGGGCCGACGCTGCACGGTGTGAAGAAGTCGGATGAGCGGATTCCGAAGCTGAGAACCGCGGCGGCCGTCCGTCAGCGCCGCAAGTCTTACGCCTAGGCGCGCTGCTGGTACGGGACGCGTCAGTACGTCGCAGAGGATGATAGACGCCGGCGCCTGGCCTTGGGCTGCCGGTGTCTTGCATTCCCGTTTGAAACGGGACATCATCCGTTCCCGTGAAGACAGTTTATTTGCTGGCAGCCGGCTTCGCTGCGCTCACCTTCGGCGTCACCGCCCAGGGCGTGCCCACTCCAGAGTTTCAGATTCCGGCGATTCGCGAACCCCATCACTTCGTGAAGCTCGATAACAAGTACGCCCGGATCCTCGACGTGACCGTGCCGCCCCACGACTCTACGCTCTTCCATATTCACGAGAACCCCTACTTCTGGATTTCGATCGGTTCTGCGCGGCTCCGCGGCCTGACCCTCGGCGCCACCGACTTCGTCGTCATCGAGCCGGCTGACGCTGAAGTGCGGTATTCACCAGTCGTCACGCACCGGGTGGGCAATGTCGCCACCACGACATTCCGGAACATCACCGTCCAGATTCAGGGCCGCGACGACGTGTCGCCCGCGGGATCGTTCCGGGCCTCGCCCAGGCCGACCGGTTACCAGGCGAAGCCGGCGCTCGACAACGATCTCGTTTACATCGAGCGGCTGATTCTCGAGCCTGGCCAGTCGACGGGGCGTTACACACTTCCACGGTCCGGCGTTCTCATCGCCGCGCACGACGGCGCCATCGGCATCGAGCGGCAGGGGAGCGCGCCGCAGCGCATAGAGATGAAGGCCGGTGACTTCGATTGGCATACCGGTCCTCTGACCCACACCATCACGAACATGGGCAAGACGCGCTTCGAGGCGATCGAAGCGGTCTGGAAGTAGTGTTCCAGCCCCAACCCAGCTCGCATGCCAGCGCGCGCGAGAGATTTGCGGCCAGCGACGAGCTCGAGCGGACGCTCAAGCAGACCGTTCGCGGCGAAGTGCGCTTCGACGCCGGCGCCCGCGCGCTGTATGCGACGGACTCCTCCAACTACCGGCAGATTCCGATAGGGCTCGTCATTCCGCTGGACGAAGCCGACGTCGAGGCGACGATCACGGCTTGTCGCGGGGTCGGTGCGCCGGTGCTGCCGCGCGGCGCGGGCACGAGCCTGGCCGGACAGTGCTGCAATGTCGCCGTGATCATGGACTTCTCGAAGTACCTGCACCGCATCCTCTCGCTCGATCCGGCGGCCCAGGTTGCGCGCGTGCAGCCAGGCATCGTGCTCGATCGAGTGCGGGACGCAGCGGAGGTGCATCACCTCACGTTTGCGCCCGATCCTGCGACGCACAGCCGATGCACGCTCGGCGGGATGATCGGCAATAACTCGTGCGGGGTGCACGCGCTGATGGGCGGCAAGACCGTCGACAACGTGCACCAGCTCGAGGTGATGCTGTACGACGGCACACGAATGACGGTCGGCAAGACCAGCGATACGGAGCTGGATGCCATCATCGCGGCAGGCGGCCGCAAGGGAGAGATCTACGCGGGGCTGAGATCGATTCGCGATCGCTTTGCGCCGCTCATCCGTGAGAAGTTTCCACGCATTCCGCGCCGTGTGTCTGGCTACAACCTCGACGAGCTGTTGCCGGAACACGGGTTCCACGTCGCGCGCGCGCTGGTTGGCAGCGAGGGCACCTGCGTCACGGTCCTCGAGGCGACTCTCCGCCTAATGGCGAGCCCCCCGTTCCGCCGGCTGGTCTGTATCGGCTTTCCCGATGCGTTCGTCGCGGCCGATCACGTGCCCGGCATCCTGACGCACAAGCCGATCGGTCTCGAGGGGTTCGACAACGCCATTCCGGATTCGCTTCGCGCCAAAGGGATGCGGCTCGACGAGTTGAAGGTGTTGCCCGAAGGCAACGGCACGATGCTCGTCGAGTTCGGCGCATGGACGAGCGAGGAGGCCGACGCGCACGCAGAGAACTTCGGCGCCTGGCTGGCGACGCTCGACCCGCGTCCGAACTACATGGTGTGCACGTCGCACGAGGCAGCGCAGGTCTGGCACGTACGCGAATCGGCCCTCGGGGCGGTCGCCATTCAGCCCGGTCAGAAGCCCGGATGGGAAGGCTGGGAGGACGCCGCGGTGCCGCCCGATCGTCTGGGATCGTACCTGCGCACGCTCTTCACGCTGATGGCCGAATACGAGTACGACAGCCCGCTCTACGGCCATTTCGGCGATGGCTGCGTGCATATGCGGATCAACTTCGATCTCGAAACCGAGCCCGGCATCCTCAAATTCCGGGAATTCGTCGATCGGGCCGCGGACATTGTCACCGCCCACGGCGGATCGATTTCCGGCGAGCACGGCGACGGTCAGGCGCGCGGGGCGCTGCTGCCGAAAATGTTCGGGCCCGAGCTCATGGGAGCCTTCCGGGAGTTCAAGCGCCTGTGGGATCCCGACAACAAGATGAATCCGGGAAAGCTGATTGATGCGCGTGAGCCGCACGCGGATCTCCGACTGGGCGCCGACTATCGTCCGAGGGCGGTTGCGACGCACTTCCGGTTTCCCCACGACGGCGGTTCGCTCGCCAACGCGACGCTGCGCTGCGTTGGCGTCGGCGCGTGTCGCAAAGAGGACAGCGGCGTCATGTGCCCGAGCTACATGGCGACACGCGAAGAGAAACACTCCACTCGCGGGCGGGCGCATCTGCTGTGGGAGCTGCTGCAGGGAGAAGTGCTGGAGGACGGCTGGCGGAACGAAGATGTCAAAGACGCGCTCGACCTCTGTCTGTCCTGCAAAGCCTGCAAGACCGAGTGCCCGACGAATGTCGACCTCGCCACCTACAAGGCCGAATTCCAGTCGCATTACTACGAGGGCCGATCGCGTCCGCTCCATGCCTACGCGTTCGGTCTGATCGATCGATGGGCGCGCATGGCGTCGCGTGCCCCTGGAGTGGCCAACGCGTTCGCGCGTTCAACGCTGACGAGCGGTTTCGCGAAATCGCTGCTGCACATCCACCCGAACCGCACGCTCCCGCAGTTCGCGACTTCAACGTTCCGCGAGCGGGCGAAGAGATACCTAGGGCATTCCGCCACCTCAGCCCCTCGTGCGGATGTGTTACTGTGGGCCGACACCTTCACGAACTATTTCCAGCCGCACATTGCCGAAGCCGCCCACGAGGTCCTGTCGGATGCGGGGTTCCGCGTCAAGGTGCTGCAGCGCCACGTGTGCTGCGGGCGGCCGCTCTACGACTTCGGTATGCTCGATAAGGCGAAGCAGTACCTGATTGACGCGATGGATGCTGTCTCCGAGGAACTGGCGGCCGGGACTCCGATCGTCGTGCTGGAGCCGAGCTGCGCGAGCGTCTTCCGCGACGAGGCCGTCAACCTCCTGCCGGACGATCCGCGGACGGCAAAGCTCAAGCAGCAAACGATGCTGCTGAGCGAGTGTCTCGTGAGGCACGCCCCGGACTACAGGCCGGTGCAGCGACAGCAGCAGATTCTGGTACACATGCACTGCCACCACCGCGCGATCTTCAACATGAAAGACGAGTTGGCGATGTTGACGGCGACCGGCGGCGATGTGAAGCTGCTCGATTCGGGCTGTTGCGGAATGGCTGGCCCTTTCGGGTTCGAACAGAGGAGCTACGACGTGGCGCAGACGTTGGGCGAACGCGTGCTGCTGCCGGCTGTGCGCGCTGCTGAGGCCCGCACCGTGATCGTCACCGATGGATTCAGCTGCCGCGAGCAAATCGCGCAGAACACCGACAGGCGCGCGGTGCACATCGCCGAAGTATTGGCGGGAAGAACCTGACGGCATGGATGACAGCGACGCAATAGACACGGGAGATTCAGACTCACCCGATCAGTGGCTTCCCGTGCTGCTGCTGCTGTTTGTCGGCAGCGGCTGCGCGGCGCTGATATACGAGATCGTCTGGTTCCAGATGCTGGAGCTGTTCGTCGGCTCCTCGTCGGTATCCATCGGCGTGCTGCTGGGCACGTTCATGGGCGGCATGTGCCTCGGCAGCTTTCTGCTCCCGCGGCTCATCTCGCCGCGTCATCATCCGCTCAAGGTCTACGCGCTGCTCGAAATCGCGATTGGCGTGATCGGCCTTCTTCTGCTGCTTGTGCTGCCGCTCGTGGGTTACGTGTACACGGCCTGGGGAGGTTACGGCATCTCCGGATACCTGCTCCGCGGGCTCGTGGCGAGCATCTGCCTGCTGCCCCCGACGCTCGCCATGGGCGCCACGCTTCCGGCGGTCGCGCGATGGGTGCAGACCACGCCGACGGGCGTGTCCTGGCTGGGGTTCTTCTACGCCGGCAACATCGCCGGTGCGGTCGTCGGCACGCTGCTCGCCGGGTTCTACCTGTTGCGCGTCTTCGACATGAACACGGCGACCTACGTCGCGGCGGCGATCAACTTCGCCGTCGGCGGGCTGGGCCTGCTCGTCGCAGCGAAGACCCCCGCGACCCTGGATCGGGACCAACCCCTGACCCCCAATCCCCAATCCCTGATCCCTGGTCCCAAGCCCCTGGGCGACACGGCGTTGGTCTATGTCGCGATCGGGTTGTCGGGCTTCTGCGCATTGGCCGCGCAGGTGATCTGGACGCGGCTGTTGAGCCTCTTGTTCGGCGCATCGACCTATACGTTCTCCTTGATCCTCGCCGTCTTCCTCATCGGGCTCGGCATTGGCAGCAGCCTCGGGTCGATCATCGCGAAGACCGTCGAGCGCCCACGCGTGGCGCTCGGGTGGTGCCAGCTGCTCAACGTGGGCGCCATGGCGTGGAGCGCGTACATGCTGATGGAGTCGCTCCCGTACTGGCCCATCAATACCTCGATCTCCAGCAACATCTGGTTCAACTTCCAGCTCGATTTCGTGCGCGCGTTCTGGGCGGTGCTGCCGGGGCCTATCCTGTGGGGCGCAAGCTTTCCGCTCGCGCTCGCAGCGGTGGCGCGGAAGGACCAGGACGCCGGGCGGCTGGTCGGCGGTGTGTATGCCGCGAACACCGTCGGCGCCATCTTTGGTTCGGTCGTGGCGAGCCTGATCCTCGTGTACTGGTTCGGCTCGCAGCGGGCGCAGCAGGTACTGATGATCGTGTCCGGCCTGTCCGGCCTGCTGCTGCTCGCCCCCGCGGAGTTCAGCTCGACGCCAAACAAGCGGACGCTGCGCTGGGTCGCGCCCGTCGCGCTCGTCATCGCGCTCGGCATCGCCGCCTTTTTGGTTCGCACAGTGCCCCGGATCCCCGGCATCCTCGTGGCGTACGGGCGTTATGCGGCGACATGGATGGGGCAGCAGGGCGACATCTTCTATGTCGGCGAGGGCCTGAGCTCGTCGGTGGCGGTCTCGCGCTTCGGCGCCGGCATCATGAACTATCACAACGCCGGCAAGGTTCAGGCGTCGAGCCAGCCGCAGGACATGCGGCTGCAGCGGATGCTGGGCCATTTCACGACCCTCGTGCCGAAGAGCCCGAAGAAGGTGCTCGTCATCGGCTGCGGCGCGGGGGCGACCGCTGGGGCGGTCAGCATCGATCAGAACGTCGAGTCGCTGATCATCGCCGAGATCGAGCCTCTGGTGCCGCGCGTGGTGTCGGAGCATTTCGGCGAGCACAATTTCCACGTCGTCCGCAACCCGAAGACGCACGTCGTCATCGACGATGCGCGGCACTTTTTGCTGACGACCGACGAGAGGTTCGATGCGATCACCTCGGACCCGCTCGATCCGTGGGTGAAGGGCGCGGCGACGCTCTACACGAAGGAGTTCTTCGAGCTCGCGAAATCGAAGCTGAACCCAGGCGGCACCGTCACGTTGTTCGTGCAGCTGTACGAAAGCACGCCCGAGGCGGTGAAGAGCGAAATCGGGACGTTCTTCGAGGTCTTTCCAAACGGCGTTATCTGGGGCAACACGCACCAGGGCCGGGGCTACGACACGGTGCTCATGGGCACGGTCGACCCGCCGCACTTCAATGTAGATGAGTGGGAGGCCAAGCTCAACAGCCCGCAGTATGCGGCGGTGAAGGAGTCGTTGAGGGAGATCAGCATCGGCTCGGCCGTAGACCTGTTCGCCAACTACGCGGGCCGCGCATCCGACTTGAAGGCATATCTGGCGGACGCGCAGATCAATCGCGACCGTGACCTGCGGCTGCAGTATCTGGCCGGTCTAGGCTTGAATCTCTATCAAAGCGGACCGATCTATGCCGAGATCCTGCGGCACAAGAAGTACCCGGAAGGGCTCTTCAGCGGATCGCCGGAAACCATGCAGCGTCTCCGCGAGGCGATCGCAAGTGCCCCTGGCAGCGAACCCTGACAGGTTGGCGGCGCTATTTTCGAGGCGAAAAGCCCCAGATAGTGACATTATTAGGTGGATTGACCAAGATTTGCAGGTTTTTGGTCAATTTCAGCGCCACGACCGATATAGTAGTCAGCCGGCCCGTGACAGGAACGGGGAGGAAACCGTTAGAGCCCAGTGAGCGTCTAACGAGTCAGGAGCGACTTTATGGCACGAAGACCCAACGCAGCAGTCGGTGTGGTTTGTCCGAGGTGCGGCATGTTGGCCGCGCGGATAATCGGGCGATCCGAGAGTTTGCCGGTGATTTACCTGACGTGTGAGGATTGCGGCCGTACGTCTGTGGCCCCGAGCGGCGAACAGGCGTAAACCCGCTTCGCAGAGGCGCATAGAGCCAAGAGCAGAGGGCCAATCTGGCCCTGCTCCTGGCTCTTTTTTTTACGGAAGCTCCCGAAGCAGGACTATCCCGGGTGTAACTCTTGGGCGCGTTTCCGACAGGTTGCGTCCTCCCAGGGGCGCAATCCTACTCGCCGCTGGTTCCCGCCATGGGGCCGCCCTATAATGCGCCCGTGCGCGTACTGGCCTTCACGATCCTCGCCGGTAGCCTCAGTGCCATCATCATCACGGCCGCGCCGCCGAGGCAGAACAGCGCGCCGATCGAGCGCGCGTTCGGGTCGTTCTGGTCGGCCTCCGACAGGGGCGGCGCGGCCGGCGGCATCGACGCCATCATCAGAACCGGCGTCTCGTTTGAGCACGCATTGACGCTCGTCCGGCACGGCAGGACCTACGCCGCAGACGTGCCGCGCGGCCCGCAGGTGGGTCGCACCCGGACGTTCGACGGGGTGGACCACGCGCTACGCGTTCGTCGTTCCCGAGTCCTACGATCCCGCGCGCGCTTATCAGGTCCGCGTCCACCTTCACGGCGGCATCGGGCGGCCCCGGCCGGCGGCTGCGGGCCGCATACGAACGGACGGCTTGCCCCGCGGCGTGGAAGAGATCGCGGTGTACCCGTCGGGGTGGGTGGATTCGCCCTGGTGGTCGGCGACAGGGGCCGAGCTGAAGATCGGCCTCGGGGAGTAATCTAAACAGGAGCTTAGGAGTTCAGGAGATTTTCTTCAAAAAACTCCTGGTCTTTTGATCTCCTGTGAAAAGAGGGGCAAACGTTGGAATATCGGATCGCGCAGTACCCGCTCGAGCAGGGCGCGCTGGAGATTGAGTACATCGAGGAGTTCTTCGGCGAGTACCAGCGCCGCAAGACATCTTCGGAGATCGTGAGCCGCCTCAAGAATCGCGACCACCTGATTCTGATGGCCACCGCGGCGTTGCCCGATGACGCCGGGACGGTCGTTCCGGTGTCCTACAAAGTCGCGCATGAGATCCGCGCCGAGGAGGACAACCCGAAGCTCGCCGACCTCGTCGAGCGGCTGCGCGACCACGTGAATTTCGACGGGCGCAGGATCCTCTACACCTGGGTCGGCGGCACGCGGCGCGACTGGCGCGGGCAGGGCCACTTCCGCGCGCTAACCGAGCAGCAGGAGGCCTGGGCCATCGAGCACGGCTTCGATGAAATCCTCGTGAAAACGAAGAACCGCTTTTACGAAATGCGCGGCACGCTCGATCATCTACGGTTTGATGTCGTGAAGTACGAGCCGCATCCCGACAACCGCGAGTCAAAGGTGTATCTCGGCAAGAAGCTCGGGGCCGCGGTCCTCGACACGCACCGGAGCATGCGCACGGTGGTGACCGTCGGGAACTAGCCGGGTATGAACAGAAGACCATGAGATCAGGAGAATCTACGCTGGTCGAATAGGCGCCCGTGGTGAAAAGGCCTCCGAAGGAGTGAGTCCACTATGGATGCGTTCGTTCGAGACATTAAGCAAACATTCCGGCTCCTGTCGAGCAACCGTGGCTTCGCGGGGGCGGCCTTCATCACTATCGGCCTTGGCGTCGGCGGGACTGCGGCAGTCTTCTCGGTCGTCTATGGCGTCCTGCTGCGGCCGTTGTCGCACGCCTCAAGCCCGGTGTCACGATTGCGCAGGCGGAGGCGGAGGGCACTTCGTATGCACGAAGCGTCGAACGCCCGCTCGCGGAGCTGGTCTTCGGAAAGGGGAATACGGTCGAGGTGCGGGTCCGCTCGCTGGTGGATCAGATGACGATGGGTGTACGGCCCGCGCTGGTGGTGATGGCGGCGGGCGTCACGCTCGTGCTGCTGATAGCGTGTGCGAACGTCGCCAGTCTGTTTCTGTCGCGCGGCAGCGGTCGGGGCCGCGAGTTTGCAATCCGCGTCGCCCTTGGTGCGGGCCGGCCGAGACTCATGCGGCAGCTCTTCACCGAGAGTCTCGTGATTGCGCTGCTCGGCGGAACGCTAGGGATTTTCGTTGGATGGGCAATGACTGCCGCCGTGCCTGCCCTCGCGCCAGCGGACTTCCCGCGACTGGACGAGATCCAGGTCGACGCCAGGTTTCTCATCGGGGCCGCGCTGGCCGCCGTGTTCGTCGTCAGAGGCTCGCGCGTCGATCTCGCCTCATCGATGCAGGTTGGCGGCGCCCGGAGCGTGGGGACGACTGGCGCACGCATGCGCCGGGTCCTTCTCGGCGTCGAGGCCGCGATGGTGTACTAACAGCCGATGTGCGCATGCATGCTGCCGCTGCGGGCACCGACAGCCGCACGTCCCAGTTTGCAGTTTCCATGGTGGAGAGTCTCCGGGCGATACCGGATGTGCGCGCGGCTGGGGCCGGCGACATGGCACCATTCGGCAGTATGCTCTCCAGCTTCGGCTTCACGTTGCCGGGGATGACGGACGCCGTCGGCCGACCGGTGATGGCGACCGCGCTCCGGGCGTAGAAGACATGTTGTCGGCCGCTCTCGATGCCGGACCTCAGCCACAGATCTTCATCGCGCAGGGAGCGGGAGTTCACATCGGCCACGTGACGCTCGTCCTGAAAGCAGACGGTGACCCGTCGGCCACGGCGCCTCTCCTGAAAGACGTCGTGCAGCAGATGGAGCCCGGCGCGACGTCGAACGAATGGGGCCACTCGCTGCTAAGATCTCCGCCTCCGTCGGCGGGCCACGCTTCGCCACATTTGTTCTTGTCGCGTTCGCAGTACTGGCACTCGCCACGACCGGCCTGTACGGGGTCCTCTCGTACAAGATCGCTCAGCGCCGCCGGGAAATGGCCGTGCGCGCTGCCCTCGGAGCCACGCGTGGCGACTTCGTGAAGATGGTGATGCGTGAGGGACTTACGATGACGGTCACTGGCCACTCCTGCTCTTGGTGGTGGCCTCTGTCGCTTGTCTGATCCCCGCGCGACGCGCGGTAAGCATCGATCCAGCGGAGGCGCTCAGAGCGGAATTGCAATCCTCTTAGAAGGTGGCTGTACTTCGGCTCGAGTTCTCGGTAAACTTCTTTCGACAAGAGCCCCAGCCGGCTAGATAAGTCGAGCAGGTAGAGGCTTTCAGCTGCCGACCCGGTGGCAATATTGATGAAGTGCAGATAGTCTCGCGTCGTGCGTCGCGCGCTGCCTTCAACGATGTTCGTTGCGACTGACACTGCGGAACGTCGAACCTGACTGCACAAACCGAAGCGCTCCTCTGGAGGGAATGCGGCGGTTTCTCCGTACACTTTGATGATCAGCCGGTCGGCCAGCGTGAAAACCTGGAGTTTTCGATGATCACGGCTCATTCGCACCTCCACTGAAGCAACGCGCAGGCCGGATGGAGCAGCGTGACTAGTCCGCAGCCTGAAGCCCGAAGCCCGAAGCCTGGAGCCTATTCACCAACATGGCAAAGCGGAAGAAGCCTACCGACGACACCTTCGACTTCGACACTCCAACAGACAGCGGCGGTGCGGGCGGGAACGGCGCCGGCGACGGGGCCGTGCCGCTGCACGAAGCGGCCCAGTCGCGCTATCTCAACTACGCCCTGTCCGTCATCACCTCGCGCGCGCTGCCGGATGTGCGCGACGGGCTCAAGCCGGTTCAGCGCCGCATTCTGTACACCATGTGGCAGCAGGGGCTCACGGCCGATGCCAAGCACAGGAAGTGCGCCAAGGTCGTCGGCGATGTGATGGGCAGCTTCCATCCGCACGGGGATGCGGCCATCTACGAGACGCTCGTGCGCATGGCCCAGGCCTTCTCGCTGCGGTATCCGCTCGTGGACGGGTCCGGCAACTTCGGATCGCTCGACGGCGATCCCGCCGCCGCGATGCGCTATACCGAGTGCCGCCTCACGCGCATCAGCGATGAGCTGCTCGGCGAGATCGAGCAGGACACGGTCCACTACCGCCCGAACTACGACGGCACCAAGACCGAGCCCGTCGTCCTGCCGGCGCGGCTGCCCAATCTGCTCATCAACGGCGCCACCGGCATCGCCGTAGGGATGGCGACCAACATCCCCCCGCACAACCTCGGTGAAGTGTGCACCGCGCTCATCAAGCTGCTCGCCAACGACGAGCTCGGCAACGCACAGCTCTGCCGCTACATCAAGGGCCCGGATTTTCCGACGGGCGGTCAGATACTCAACTCGCCTGACGAGATCAAGGACATCTACAGAACCGGCAGCGGCAGCATCCGCCTCCGCGGCACGTGGGACATCGGGGGCGAATCCCGATCGACGAAGACGATCTACATCGACAGCATTCCCTACATGGTCGACAAGTCGCAGCTCGTCACGCAGATCGGCGACATCATCGAGCGCCGGAAGCTGCCGCAGTTGCTGGACGTGAAGGACGTATCGACCGAAGACGTCCGGGTCGAGCTCGAGATGAAAAAAGACGCCGACGAGAAAATGGTGATGGCGTATCTCTACAGGCACACCGCGCTGCAGGTCACTTTCCCGGTGAACCTCACCTGTCTCATCCCGACTGAACACCCGGAAGTCGGGCGGCCTGAGCGGCTCGACCTGAAATCAATCCTGTGGCATTTCCTCCACTTCCGCCTCGCGGTCGTCACCGCGCGGCTCGAGCACGAGCTCGAGGCGCTGAAAAAACGGATCCACCTGCTCGAGGGCTTCGAGCAGATCTTCGACGTGCTCGACGAAGTGCTGCGCCTCGTCCGGAAGTCGGACGGCAAGGCGGATGCGGCCGAGAAGATCATGAAGCGGTTCGGGATCGACGCCGAGCAGACGGACGCGATCCTCGAGCTGAAGATCTATCGGCTGGCGCGGCTGGAGATTCTCGTCATCCAGCAGGAGCTCGACGACAAACGGAAGCGCGCCCGACAGATCGGGACGCTGCTCAAGAACGAAGAGAGCCGCTGGACGCTCGTGCGGGAAGAGCTGGAGGACATTCAAGAGACGTACGGCGATGCGAAGGCCGACAAACGCCGGACGCTCATCGCGGCGGAAGCGTCCGTCGAGTATTCAGCCGACGACTTCATCATCGAAGAAGACAACGTCGTCATCGTGTCGCAGGATGGCTGGGTCAAACGGCAGAAGGACGTGAAGGATCTGTCGACCACCCGGCTCCGGGAAGGCGATTCGGTGCTGGCGGTGCTCGCCGGCAGCACGCGCGCGACGATCGCGTTCTTCACGAATTTCGGCAGCGCCTACACGACGCGCATCATCGACGTGCCCGCGTCGACAGGCTACGGAGAGCCGATGCAGAGCCTGTTCAAATTCAAAGATGGCGAACGGGTGGTGGCCGCGGCCAGCCTCGACCCGCGGGTGGCCGCGCACATCACGGCGAAGAAGGAAGGGGACGTGCCGCCAATGCACGCGGTCGCCGTCACCACCGATGGCTACAGCCTCCGTTTCAGCCTGGAGCCATTTGTCGAGGTCAGCACACGCACCGGGCGGCGGTTTGCACGGGTCGGTGAAGGTGCAGAGGTTGTGGGCGTCTCGATCGTCAAAGGAAGCGAGGTGCTCATCGCGGCGACGCGGCAGGCGCGCGCCTTGCTGTGCAAACTCGACGAAGTGAATTTTCTGTCCGGGCCGGGACGCGGCGTTATCTTGATCAAGCTTGGTACAGACGAAGATCGCGTACTGGGTTTTGTGGCGTCGAGCGGTGACCGCGATTTGCTCACCGTCGAGACGACACGCGGTGCGGCGCAGACGATCAGCACGGCGAAATACGGTCTGACGAGCCGCGGCGGACGGGGGCGTGAACTCCTCCAGCGGGGAGAGTTCACGCGCGTCCTGCCGGTGATGCCGGAACTACCGGTGCTCGCGAGCTAGGTAGTAACCCTCGCGATACGCGATCCGGAATCCTTCCCGATAGCCGCCCTGATAGTCGCTCAACGTGCCGACCTGCGGCGTGTAGCCGGAGTCGGCCCGCTCGAGCTCCCGCTGTCCTTCGAGATCCCAACCCTGGTTGCGCACGAAATCTTCGCGGCCTGCCGCGCGCCCTTCCTGGGTGCCGCGGTCGTACCCGGTCCGCCACGCTGCGCTGCGATTGGCGGGGCTCGAAGTGGCGGCGGCCGGCGTCGGGACCTGGGCGTCATATTCCGTCCGGCTCAGCCGGTTGTCCCGGTTACCGTCCAGCCGGGTAAATCCAGTCTCGCTTCCGCGCCATTCCGATCGTGTCAGCCATCCGTCGTGGTTCACGTCCACGGTGGCAAACCGGTCGTAATCGGACGAAGGATCGTTGTCGCTGTACGACGCGACGTTTTCGAACTCGAAGCGGCTGATGCGGTTGTCGCTGTTGGTGTCGAACCGGTTGAATTCCGCGGTATTCATCCGCGACTCGGGGCGCGTGACCCATCCGTCACGGTTCGTGTCGATGGCGGCAAACTGTGCCGGCGAGTAGTTGGTATCGTTATAGCTCTCCGTATCGTTGTCGAACTCGTAGCGGCTGATGCGGTTGTCGCGATTGACGTCCAGCCGGTTGAAGTCGGCGGCGCCCATGTTCCATTCGTTTCGTGTGACCCAGCCGTCGCGGTTCGAGTCGACGTTCGAGAAGGTGTTTGCCGGTCCACCCTGTGAGTCGAGGCGGAAACCCGCGCCCGTCGTGTACTCCTCGATGCTCAGGTAGCGATCGCGGTTGGAATCGAGCCTCGTGAAGAGCCGCTGGTCGCCCGGCCATTCGCTGGTCGTGACGTGCCCATCGTTGTCCATGTCGTACCCGCGGTACCGCTGAGCGATCTGATTGTCCTGGGTATCGACGATCCCGTCACGATTCCAGTCCTGATTCCAGTTCTGACGCTGGGCTCCCTGGCGGACCTCGTCGCCTGACAGCACGCCATCACCGTTCCAATCCTGGTTACGGAATGCGCGGTCGTTGCCGCGCCACTCGGCTCGGGTGATCATGCCGTCGTTGTTGCGGTCCATTCCCTGAAAGCGCGTCTGAGCCTGCGCATCGGCTGCAGTCGTCAGGGCGACGAGAGCGAAACCTATTTGAAGTGGAAGTCGCATCGTTTCCATCCTTTCCTTCATCGAATTCATCATTCAAAGGTGACAATGCAAGCGATGTGCCCAAAGGAACCCCCACTCGTACTTTCTCTTCGCCTTTGGTACAATCCAGCGTCAGAACGCCGTTCAATGGCATATACCGCAAAAGACATCACCGTCCTCGAGGGCCTGGATCCCGTCCGCCGCCGACCTGGCATGTACATCGGCGGCGTCGGTTCAACCGGCCTGCACCATCTCGTCTGGGAGATTCTGGACAACTCCATCGACGAGGCCATGAACGGTCACGCGTCCAACATCTGGGTGACCCTCCATAAGGACGGGTCCTCCATCACCATTCAGGATGACGGGCGCGGGATTCCGATTGATAAGCACCCGACCAGCAAGAAAAGCGCGATCGAGGTGATCTTCACCGTGCTTCACGCTGGGGGGAAGTTCGACCACGGGAACTACAAGACCGCCGGCGGTCTTCATGGCGTCGGCGCCAGCGTGGTTAATGCGCTGTCGAAAGAGCTCGTCGCGACCGTCCGGCGGGACGGCGCCGAATGGGAGCAGCGGTTCAAGCAGGGGAAACCCCTCGGCCCCCCCAGGAAGATCGGACCGGCGCGGGGCAGCGGCACCAAAGTGTTTTTTCATCCGGATCCAGCGATTTTTCCGAAGATCGAGCTCGACGCCCCGACCATCCGCGAGCGCGTCGACGTGGCCAGCTACATCCATAAAGGTCTGAAGATCACCTTCGAGGACGAGGGCGGAAAGACGAAGGAGACATTCGAGCACACCGAAGGACTCGTCGCGTACCTCAAGAAAATCGTCGCGGAGCGGAACGCCGCACCCGTCCACGAGATGGCGTTTTCACTCGAGAAGCAGAACGGCCTGCGACTGGATGTGGCGCTGCAGTGGACCGAATCCACCGAAGAGCACATTCGCAGCTACGTGAACGGCATTCCCACCGCCTCCGGCGGCACGCACGAGACCGGCCTCCGCGTCGGGCTTGCCAAGGCGATGCGGAATTTCATCGACACCCACAACCTGTCGCCCAAGGGCGCGACGATCACGGCGGAGGACATTCGCGAGGGGCTGACGGGTGTCCTCAGCGTCTTCGTCCAGGAACCTCAGTTTCAGGGCCAGACCAAGGATCGGCTGAACAACCCGGAGGTGCTCTCGGCCGTCGACTCGCTCGTGCGTCCGGGCCTCGAGCACTGGCTGAACCATAGCATCAGCGTGGCCGAAGCCATCGTCGCTCGAATCATCCTCGCCGCCCGCGCCCGCGAGGCGAGCCGCGCGGCGCAGCAGGAAGTCACGCGCAAGAGCGCGACGTCGGGGCGCCTGACCCTTCCAGGCAAGCTGAGCGACTGCACCGGATCTGGCCGCTCTGACTCAGAACTGTTCATCGTCGAGGGGGACTCGGCAGGAGGGTCGGCGAAGCAGGGACGCGATCGCACGCGCCAGGCGATTCTCCCGCTGCGTGGCAAGGTCCTGAACACCGAAAGCGTGCCGCTGGCCAAAGTGCTCGAGAACAAGGAGCTCTCAGATCTCGTGACCGCGATCGGGTGTGGGCTGGGGCAAAACTTCGACCTCTCCCGCCTTCGCTACGGAAAATTGATCATCCTGGCCGATGCCGATTCCGACGGCAATCACATCGCCACGCTGCTGTTAACCTTCCTCTATCGGCACATCCCGCAGCTCATCAAGGAGGGCAAGGTCTACCTGGCGCAGCCCCCTCTCTACCGAATCGACATCGGCAAGGAAACCTTCTGGGCGCTGGACGACGGACAGCGGGATGCCATTCTGAAGAAGCACGGCAACGGGCGTGGCAGGCCGGAGATCACGCGCTTCAAAGGGCTGGGCGAGATGATGCCGAAGGTGCTGTGGGAAACGACGCTCAACCCGAAGACGCGGCGGCTTCTGCGCGTGGAGGTCACCGATCAGATCGTCACGGACCGTGTGATCAACGAGCTGATGGGCAAGGACGCCAGCGCGCGCTTCCGCTTCATCATGGAACGGGCGGAGGAGGCGGAGGAGCTGGACGTCTAGTAGTCAATGGTCAATGGTCCATCGTCGGACCGGCACTGCTACAATCCTTCCATCACAAACTACGACGCCGACGTCTATGACGTGAGGCACCTTGGCAGCCTTCAGGGCGATATGGAGTGGTATCGCTCAAAGGCTGTTGCATCGGGTGGGCCGGTGCTGGAGCTTGGGGCCGGCACGGGGCGGATCACCGTGCCCATCGCGCAGGCTGGAATTTGCGTGACGGCGCTGGATCTCGACGCCGGCATGATCGCGAAGCTGCGTAACAGAGCCGCGGCGCTGCCGGACGAGGCTCGCGCGCGCGTTTCGGTGCATCAAGGTGACATGCGCACGTTCTCGCTCGGCGAGACCTTCGCGCTCGTCATCATTCCCTTCCGCGCTTTTCTTCACAATCTGACGGTTGATGATCAGCTGGCTTCGCTGAAGCGCTCGCACGAGCACCTGCGGCCAGGAGGTGAGCTGGCGTTTAACGTCTTCCACCCATCGTTGGAATACATGGCTGCTCATGCGGGCTCGCAAACGGGGGCATGGCGATGGACCGGTACGAGGGAGCTGCCGGATGGCGGCTTCGTCGTCTACTCGGAAGCGAGTCGTTATGACACGGTGCATCAGCGCGTACGTTCGATGATCCGAACCGAGGAGTACGCCGCGGACGGCCGCCTCGCGCGTACGCACATGATGCGCCTTGAGCTCGCATATCTCTATCGATCGGACATCTCACGGCTGCTCGAGCAGGCGGGCTTCGAGTTGACTCGCATCTCTGGTGACTTCATGGGCCGCCCGTTCGAGCGGGATGGCGACGAGCTGGTTGTCGAAGCGCGGAAGCGCTAGCATCAACGCGCTGCACGAACAGACGGCGCAGATCGGCGGTGTCTTTACACCTGTCGATCGTCGCCGGCGGGGCTATAGCCGGGCCGTGCTGACGCAACTTCTCAAGGATTCATGGGACATGCACAAGGTGAACCGCATTTTTCTCTTCACCGGCGGAGAGAATCTGCCCGCGCGATCGTTGTACGAATCGATGGGGTTCGAACGCTTCGGTCACTTCGGCCTCTTTTTCGGCGAGCCACAACCGTGAGGAATCTCGCGCGCTCGCTGTCCATCATTTTCCATCCGTTCGTGATGGTAGGTGTGATGGTGGGGACGGCGGCGGCAGCGAGGCAGACGCCCGGTGAGGCCCTTCGCAGCGTCGCCATCGTGATGCTGTTCACCGTCGTGCCGCTCGCTGCGCTGATGATTCGGCAGGTCCGCCGCGGCGCGTGGGAGAACGCGGACGCGTCGAATCGCCAGGAACGGCCGATTTTATATCTCGTCGGAGCTGTCGCTCTCGTGGTCCTGCTCGCGTATCTGATCGTGCTTCGGCCGCAGTCGTTCATGGTGCGCGGGGTGGTGGCGACATTCGGGATGCTTGCGGCGTGCGCGGCGGCGACCCGATGGATCAAGGTCTCGCTGCACATGGCGTTCGCCGCGCTGGCCGCAACCGGGCTGGCGCTGATGGGCTCGAGCATCGGGTACCTGCTGGTTCTGATGCTGCCCGCGCTGGCGTGGGCGCGCCTCGCCCTCAGCCGGCATACGCCGCTCGAACTCGTGCTGGGCATGGTCGCCGGCGTCGCAGCCGGCGGGGCTGTTCATTATTTTTAACGCAGATGGCCGAACGCATCCTCATCAAGGCAGGCAGCCTCGCAGACGAGGAGGAGTTTCTTGGCGCGGTCGCGCGGAGCCGGAAACTGCACGGTTCGTGGGTGCAGGCGCCGGTGACGCCGGGCGCGTTTCGCGATCACCTCGGGCGACAGGAAGGGCAGCGCAGCGCCGTGTTCTTTCTCTGGCTGCAGGAGCCGCGCGAGCTCGTCGGGGTCGTGAACCTTTCCGAGATCGTCCGCGGCGGGTTTCAGAGCGCGTATCTCGGGTACTACGCCTTCGAGCCATTCGCCGGCCGCGGATTGATGCAGCAAGGGCTGTCGCAGGTCATCACGCATGCCTTTCGCAGGATGAAGCTGCATCGCCTCGAGGCTAACATCCAGCCGCGCAACACGAGGTCGAAGGCGCTCGTGCAGGAGCTGGGTTTCCGCCGCGAGGGCTTCTCGCCGCGGTACCTGAAGATCAAGGGGCGTTGGCGGGATCACGAGCGATGGACGCTGCTCTCCGAGGACTGGTGAAATGAGCGAAACACGAACCGTCGCCATTCGCCAGATGCTGCCGGAAGACGCGGTGGCGGTGGCAGGCCTTACGTCTCAGCTCGGATATCCCTCCAGCGAGGCCGACATCAAGCGCCGCTACGATTTCATCAAGGATCGGTCGGACGCACGCCTCCTCGTCGCACACCACGCCAACCGCGCCCTCGTCGGCTGGGTCCACGTGCAGGCGCTGTATCTGCTGGAGACCGATACGCGCGCAGAAATCCTGGGCCTGATCGTCACCGAGTCTGCCCGCGGAACCGGCGTGGGCCGTATGCTGGTCGAAGCCGCAGAAGAGTGGGCGGTGCTGCGCGGCCTCGACCTCTTGGGCGTTCGATCGAACGCTCTCCGCGTGGAAGCCCGCGCGTTTTACGAACGCCTGGGGTACAAAGTCGTCAAAACGCAGAACGCCTTCCGCAAGAGCCTCTGAACCACGAAGGCATGAAGAACCACGAAGACACAAGGACACTTGACTTACACATTGTAAGACCGATAATAGCTGCAATAAATGGACATCACGCGGCTGTCGGCCACCGAGCACCTCATCCTCGACCTGCTGGCGGGCG
>JANNJO010000140.1:0-32223 GCA_031395755.1 Acidobacteriota bacterium | reverse complement strand
CCCGCGAAGTAAGGAATACGGAAAAGGGAAGAAGGAATAGAAAAAAGGGGCGCCGGCATAACTGCCGCGCCCCTTTTCTGTCTTCCGGTTGCCTTATTCGTTCTTCCTTACTAGTTACTACTGCTGCGCTTCACCTTCGTCTGGTTTTTCGCCGCCCAGTCTCTGGCTTCCTGCGACGCCGCCCATTTGATCGAGTTTCGCATCAGCGTCTGAAACGCCGGGTTCCGCCAGGCCACGCCGTCGTGGCCGTTCTGCAGGTACACGAGCGGGCTCTTCTCCGCAGTCCGCACCCAGCCAGCCAGGCTGCTTCCCACACCCGGATAGCGCCAACCGCTGGCATACCGGCCCGGGAAGTTCTTGTCGACCCCTTCGAAGTCGGTACGCAGCAGCGGGATAAGCCCCTTGGCTTTTTCATCAACCGGGCAGAGATACGTTTCGTCAACGATGTCGAACCCGTCGCCGAGGCCTTGAGTGATCGGATGGGCCTTGTTGATGACCGTGATGTGCTGTTTCACGTTGGCCTGGGCGCCCGAGTTCGGATACGTCTTGCCCTTGAACGTGACGGGATTGCCCCAATCGCACGCCATCCCGATCATCTCGCCGTACTCCGGCCAGGTGTGGTTCCACGCAGCGGGCGAGTGATGGAAGAACACGAGCCCCTTGCCCTTCTGCAGGAACGGGATCAGGTTCTTCTTTGCGGATGCGTTCGGCTGTTCGAATGTCGGCTTGCCGTCCGAACCCGGAACGGCCGTACGGCCTGGCGCGTCGAAGAACACGTACACGTCAAACATGTCGGCGATCGCAGGGTCGAAGAACTCGAGCGCCGCCGGATGCTGCAGATGGGTCCAGGTGATGTCCTGGCCGAGAGAATCCCAGAAATTGAAGAACCCATCCCTGTCGAAGTTGTGTCCCTTGGTGACGATGGCCACCTTGATAGGGCCGCTGCCCCACTGTCCCTGCGCGAGCATCGACGCGGAGCCCGCGACGATCGCAAGCGCGACGACGAGCCAGATGAAATTCCTGGAGATATTTTTCATGATCGTCTCCCGACCCTAATTTGAAGAATTGAAAATCTTCTTCGGGTTCGCTTTCGCCCAGGCCAGCGCCTCGGGAGATGCGGCCCACTTGATGGCGCTCAGGACGAACTGCCGGTAGGCAGGCGTCGCCCAGGCCGTGATGCCATGTCCAACCTGCGTGAAGAACACCGGGCTGTTCTCCGCCGTCTTCACCCACGCCGCCAGGTTGCTGTACTTCACCTTCGGATTCAGGTTCTTCGTCGGGTCTGCCGGCTGAAAGTCCGTGCGCGCAAGCGGGTGGACGGAATCCTCGAACCAGTGGCACGCGTAGGCCTCGTCGGTGACGTGGAATCCGTCGCCGAGGCCTTTGGTGATCGGATGGGCCTTGTCGACGAACGAGATGAACTGCGGCGTCATGCCGAAGTAGCCGTGGTTCGGGTTGTCGAGCCCGCGCACTCGCTGCGGCGCGTACCAGTCGCAGGCGCCGCCAATGACTTCGGAGTATTCCGGCCACGTGTGCGTCCAGGCCGCCGACGCGTGATGCAGGAACACGAAGCCCTTCCCTTCCCGGAGCAGCTTCGGGAACTCGGTCTTCAACTGCTCCGACGGCGGCGGATAGAAGCGGTTGTTCGCCGTCTTGAAGGAGCCTGGCGGAATATCCGGCGCCGGCGATCCCGCGCGGCCCATGCCGACGCCGGGGCCGCCGATATCGAAGAACGCGTACACGTCGAACAGCTTGCTGTATTTCGGCGAGAGCATGACGTCGGCCGCGGGGTGCTCGACGTGCGACCACGTGACGTCGTTGCCCCACGAATCCCACATCTGGAAGAACGGCTCGCGGTCGTAGGTGTGCCCCTTGGTGACGACCATCACTTTGATGGGGCCGCGGCCGCCCTGCGGCACGTTGCCTCCGCCGCCACGTCCGCCTCGCGCCGCCGGCGCCCCCGGAGCGGCGGGCGCTCCGCCCTGCCGGTCGGCTTGCCCGGAAAGCTGCGTGCTCGCCGCCGAGGCGACGAACAGCCCGCCCACCGCGACGACCATCAATTTCTTCAATAGAGTTGTCTGCATAGTGGTCAAAATCATACTACGGGGCGGGTTTCGCAGCCCTGCCCTCGTCGTCGAAAACCTCGACCGGCCCGAACGTCCGCAGCCCCACCTCGATTTTCAAGGCATCACCGACGGCCACGATCTGGAGCCTGGCAGGGTCCAGATATTTTCTGGCCACCGCCTGCACCTGGGCCGGCGTCACCGCCATGATGCGAGCGGTATATCGATCCCAGTGATCGACCGGGTAGTTGTAGAGCTCGCGCACGATATAGAGATTCAGCAGCGCGGCCGGATTCTCGAGCGACAGCGCAAAGGACGCGGTCAGAGACCGCTGGGCATCCTTGAATTCGGCGTCAGGGACCAGCTGGTCGCGCATCTTTGTCAGTTCGGCAAGCAGGTCGCGCAGCGCTGGTTCCGTGACCTCGGTGCGCACGTCCATCGAGGCGCGCCAGTCGCCGCGATAGCGAAGCGCGCGCGCGGTGCTGTAGACACCGTAGGTGTAGCCCTTGGATTCGCGCAGCTCGCGGAACAGCCGGCCGTTCGATCCGCCCAGGATGGTGTTCATCACCTGCATCGCGTCGTAATCAGGATGCAGGCGATCGATCGCCGGCTCCCCGAGCTGGTAGCCGGTCTGGACCGAGCCCGGCCTGTTCACCAGCGACACCTTCATCGGACCGGAATCGGGCGGGTCGACCACGCCGGGGCGCGCCTTTCCGATCTTCGTCCAGCCCTTGAGCGCGTTCTCGAATTTCGTCCTTGCCTCGGCGAGCGTGATGTCACCCGACACGCCGATGATGCTGTGGTCGGGCACGTAGTTGTTCTTGTGGAACGCCACGAGCGCATCGCGGGTGATCTTCTCCAGCGACCCGCGCGTCAGCCCCACGCTCGACGCCGGATGGCTGCCGTAGAGCGCCTTGGCGTAGCGCTCTTCCTTCAGGAAGTCCGGATCGCTCCGCTGCTCTTCGAGCGCGGCGCGCGCGCGGCCCTTGAAGAGACCCAGCTCCTTCTCCGGGAAACTGGGGTTGAGCAGGATGTCGGCGGCCAACGCGAGCACGGGGTCGAACTGATCGGTGAGCGCCGAGCCGGCGACCGTCGCGATCTGCGATCCCTCGTTGGCCGTCACGGACACGCTCGCGGCCATCGTATCGAGCGCCTGCGCGATCTGCTCGGAGGTGTTTGAGGTAGTTCCCTCATCCATCAAAGACGCAGTCGTGTCGGCGAGACCCGGCAGATCCGGTGGATCGTAATAACCGCCGCCGCCGATCATCATGATCTCGAACTGCACGGACGGCACGCGATGGTCTTCGAGCACCATCAGGTGCGCGCCGTTCGACAGATGCGCTTCCTGTGCGCGCGGAAGCTTGATCTTGAGTACTTCGGTGGTAACTGGCGCACGGCCTTTAAACTTCGGCGCGGTTGTCGCCGGCGCCTGTCCGACGACCGGCTCTTGAACAAGGAGAAGCGCCGCCGTCAGGGCAGAGAGCAGAGGGCAGAGGGCAGAACGTGTCGTCATGGCTTGCCTCCCGCACCCGTTGCACCCGGCTTCGGCGCAGGAACCGTCACGACCACCGTGCGATTCGTGGGCACGATATATCGCCGCGCGACGCGCTGGAGGTCGTCGATCTTCAACGACGCGATGCGCTCGTAGCGCGTGTTGATGATGCCGGGATCATCGAAGAACGCTGAATAGCGCGCGAGGAGAATCGCGCGCTGCAGCGAGCTCCGCAGGTTGCCGACGAGAGTGCGGCGCGCGGCGTTCCGCGCCTTCTCGAGCTCCCACTCCTGGATCGGCCCCTTCTGAACCTTTTCGACTTCGGCAGACACCGCCTTCTCGACGGCCGCAGGATCGCGGCCCGGCGCGGCCATCGCCTCGAGATAGAACAGCCCGGGCCCTTTGGACTGCTGCACGCCCGCGTACACCTGCACGGCAATCTGCTGCTGCCGCACGAGGCTGTCGTAGAGCCGCGAGCTGCGGCCGGCGCCCATCACCGACGCGAGCGCGCTCAACGCATCCATGTCGGGATGCAGCCCGCCCGGCACCTGGTAGGCGGTGTCGACCAGCGTGAGGCGTGCAAGCGGATCCTGGACGACCGTTCGCCGTTCCTCCTTCTGCGGCGGCTCAGCCGCATCCAGCGTCGGCGCCGGCGGCCCCGACGGAATGCCCTCGAAATACTTCCGCACTTTCTCGAGGACGGTCTTGTCGTCGACGTCGCCGGAAATCGCCAGCACGGCGTTGTTCGGCGCGTAATATGTCTTGAAGAACGCCGTGAAGTCTTCGAGCGACGCCGCATCCAGATCCGCCATCGAGCCGATGATGGAGTGCTCGTTGGCGAAGTTCTCGAAGGCGAGCTCGGCCATCGTCTCCGACGTGCGCCCGTACGGCTGGTTGTCGACACGGAGGCGGCGCTCTTCCTTCACCGCCTCTCGCTGGTTGTCGACGTTCACTTGCGTGATCGCGGGCGAACGCATGCGGTCCGCCTCGAGGAACAGCACCATGTCGAGCTGGTTCGACGGCACCTGCTCGAAGTAGATGGTGTGGTCCTTGTCGGTCTGGCCGTTGTGATTGCCGCCGTAGTTCTGGATGAGGCCGGCCAGCTCGCCGTCGGCCACGTTCTCGGATCCCTTGAACATCAGATGCTCAAAGAGATGCGCGAACCCGGTCCGGCTGCGGCGCTCGTTCCGCGAACCGACGTTGTACGCGATGGCGACAGAAACGACCGGCGCCGCGCGATCGGGCGAGACGATGACGCGCAGGCCGTTCTTCAGCCGCGTGTCGGTGAAATGGACTTTGGGAATCGTGATGGCCGCGACCGTGGCGGCGCCAACGGCGGCGAACAGGACTGCAAGGAGGAGGCGGTGGCGCTTCATGATGTGTTCTCCAATACGTCCAGGAGTTCTTTCAGGCTCTCGAGCTCGTCCTTCGCGGCGTGGATGATGGCGCGCCGCTCCTGAACCGACGGCGCCGACCACCCATCTTTCTCCAAACGGACGCGGCCATCGTTATCGAACTCCACCAGAAACGCGTCCATCGTCGGGATGAAGAGGCGCATTGGAGATCTTCTCAGATGCCGGTCGCGTACGAGGCCTTTTGCGCATCGCCTACGCCGAAGACCACGCCGACCATCGGCAGACGATCGATGCCGCTCGCATAGGCGTACTCGACGTTGACGCCAGCGTCGGCCAGCAGCTTCAGCGCGCGGCCGAGCGCTCCGGGCTCGTTGGGCATCGAGGTGTACAGCACGTCTCGCTCCTCGACCTGGTAGTGCTGCTCGCGCAGCGTGGCGGCGGCGTGGAGCGGGTTGTCGACCACCATCCGCAGGGCGCCCGATGAATCGACGGCCATCGCGAGCATGTTGATCCGTTCGGCGCCGAGCACCTGTGCCACGCGGCCGAGTGTGCCCGGACTGTTGGCCAGCCGTACGGTTATTTCTCTCTGTATAGCCATGGATGGACTGTAAGCGTGGCGGGTCTAAAGAGCAAGACCCGCCAAATCCCGCACCCGTCGCACCCGTCGCACCTGTCGCACCTGTCGCACCTGCTAGAATCTCCCTCTGTGGCTCCAAAAACCTCCGCGATGATTCCGCCGGCCGACCGCATGAGCACCGTGAGCTATTCGATCCGCCGTGTCGTGGCGGAAGCGCGGAAGGCCGAAGCCTCGGGTAAGCGGATTCATTACCTGAACACGGGGGACCCTGTGGCGTTCGGCTTCGCGACGCCCGCGCACATGGTCGAAGCCGTGCACAAGTCGCTGCGCGACGGCGAGAACGGCTACGGGCCGTCGGCTGGCCTGTTGCCCGCGCGCGAAGCGGTGGCGGCCGAGAACACGTCGCGTGGATGGGCCATCGAGGCCGATCGCATCCTCCTGACGTCCGGCTCCTCAGAAGGGATCGACTTCGTGCTTACCGCGTTGGCCGATCCCGGCGATGAAGTGCTCGTGCCGCTGCCCACGTATCCGCTCTACACGGCGATCCTGCACAAGATCGGCGCGCGCGAGGTCTACTACCGCACAGATCCATCCAACGGCTGGCAGCCCGATCCGAAGGAGATCCGCCGTCTTATCACACCGCGTACGAAGGCGCTCGTAGTGAACGACCCGAACAACCCGACCGGCACGGCGTACCCGCCGTCCCTCCGGCGTGAGCTGTTGGACCTTGCCCATCAACACAACGTGCCGATGATTGCCGACGAGATTTATCAGGATGTCGCCTTCGACGGCCCCGTGGCGCCGATCGGATCGCTCGATCCCGAGGCGCCGGTGATTTCGCTATCGGGGTTGTCGAAGGGTTACCTCGCGCCTGGCTGGCGGACCGGCTGGCTGGCGGTGGGCGGCGGCGATCGCCTGAAGGATGTGCTCGCCGCGATCACCAAACTGGCAGAAGGCCGGCTGTGCTCGACGATGCCGATGCAGCGCGCGATTGTGCCCGCGCTGACCGGCGACCGCTCGCATCAGGCGACGTTCCGCGCGGCGCTGCGCGAGCGCGCCGGCCTGGTCTCTGAGCGCGCCAATGCGATTCCCGGCATCACGTCGACCAGGCCGCGGGCGGCGTTCTATGCGATGCCGAAAGTCGATCTGCCGTCCGGCAAGACCGACGCCGACTTCATCATCGATCTCGTTCACGCGACTGGCGTGCTCTGCGTCCACGGATCCGGCTTCGGCATGGATCCGGCTGATGGTTACTTCCGCATGGTCACGCTGGCGCCCCCTTCGCAGCTGAACGAGATCTGGGATCTGATTGCCGGCTTTGTTGGCAGATACAGGTAAGGGGCGAGGGGGAAGGGGCACGTCCCTCACCCCTGTCAGAGCGACCGGTCTCTATCTCCTTGTCGCTATCGCCTTCACCTGGCCTCTCGCCGCGGGCCTGACGCGCGACATTCCGTGGGATCTCGGCGATTCGCTGCTGAACGCGTGGATTCTCGCGTGGGATGCCGATCATCTGCTGCGCTTCCTGTCGGGCGATCTCAGCGCGCTGAAAGGATTCTGGAACGCCAATATCTTCCACCCTGAACCGCTGACGCTCGCCTACTCCGAGCACTTGTTCGCGCAGGCGGTCCAGATTCTTCCGGTGTACGCGCTCACCGGAAACATCATCCTTTCTTACAACCTGCTGTTTCTCTCCACGTTCGTGCTGTCTGGCCTCGGCACCTACCTTTTCGTCCGGGAGGTCACCGGCAACGCCCGCGCGGCGTTCGTCGCGGGCGCCATCTACGCCTTCGCGCCGTACCGCGTGCCGCAATTCGCGCATCTGCAGGTGATTTCGTCGCAGTGGATGCCGTTCGCGTTGTACGGATTGCGGAGGTATTTCGAGACGTCACGGTACCTGCCGTTGGCGGGCGCGGGCGCGGCACTGATCGCGCAGAATCTGTCCAACGGTTACTTCCTCCTCTTCTTCTCGCCAATGGCCGCTGCATACGTCGCCTTCGAGATCGCGACACGAAGGGTATGGCGCGACCTCAGCGTCTGGATCGCGCTGTCAGCGACGGCTGTGGCTGTCGCACTGCTCACGCTGCCGTTCCTGTGGCCCTACCTGGAGCTGAGGCGGCTCGGCTTTCCGAACCGCGCGCTCAGCGAAGTGGCGGCGTACTCTGCCGACTTCTACAGCTACTGGACGGCGCCGCCGGAGTCCCACGTGTGGGGCCGCGCGATGCGCGCGTTTCCCAAACCGGAAGGCGATCTCTTTCCCACACTGACGGCCCTCTTTCTTGCCGCCATCGGATTGGCGTCAAGCGCGCGATCGGCCTGGAACATATCTATCGGATCGGCGAGAGCTGTTCGCGGCCTCAACGTTCTCGTGTACCTGTTGCTTGGCATCTTCGCGGCTTACATGGTGCTGTTGCTGCTGGTCTTCACGGGCAGCCGAATCGACGGCATCGGGCCGCTTCCGATCAGCGTGAGGGGTATGGGCCGCCCCGCGCTCGTGCTGGCTCTCGCTGCGGCCTTGATTCTCGGCCTGTCGCCCCGTGCTCGAGCGTTCGCGCGAGCGTGGCTGGGGACTGTCGTGGCGTTCGCGGTGCTCGCCGCCGCAGTCGCCTTCGTGCTCTCGCTCGGTCCGGAAATCCGCACGAACGGCAGACTGATTGGATCAACGGGGCCGTACTCGCTTCTTTATTCGCACGTGCCCGGTTTCGACGGGCTTCGCGTGCCCGCGCGCTACGCGATGATCGTCACGCTGTTCCTCGCGATCGCGGCGGGTTTCGGCGCGGCCGTCATCGAGCGGCGCTTCCGCCGCGGCACTGGGATCGCGGCGGTTCTCACGCTGCTCGTGCTGAGCGAATCGTTCGCGGCGCCCATCATCATCAACGGCAGCTCCGCCGAGGGCGGCTACCTCGCGCCGCCGCCGCGCGTTCATACGGGCAGCCAGATCCCTTCCGTCTACCGCTTTCTGAAAACCCTCCACGCTCCCGGCACCGTCGTCGTCGAGTTTCCGTTCGGGGAGTGGGGCTACGAAGTGCGGTATATGTTCTATTCAACGAATCACTGGCACCCGCTCTTGAACGGCTACAGCGGCACCTTTCCCCTCAGCTACAGCCTTCGCGGAGCGCTCCTCAGGCACCCGCTGGACAGTCCCGATCTCGCCTGGAAGGGACTGCTCGAAGACGGCGCCACGCACGCCGTCGTGCATGAGAGTCTGTATAAAGATGATGAGGGCGCGGCGATTGGAAGATGGCTCGCCGAACGCGGGGCGAAGCTGGTGTCGGAGTCTGACGGTGATAGGGTGTTTCAGTTGAAGTAGAAAGTGAAAAGTAGAAAGTGAAAAGTGGAAAGTATGCGCACCGATCCGCTTGCGTTTCTCGGCGATGAGCTCACCGCACTCAAAGCTCAGGGTCTCTACCGCCACCTGCGCGTGCTGGACGAAGGACAGGCGGCTCGGACACGCGTGGACGGTCGAAACGTCGTCAACCTGTCCTCGAACAACTACCTCGGCCTGACGACGCATCCGAAACTGAAGCAGAAAGCGCTCGCGGCGCTCGAGCAGTTCGGCGTCGGGACCGGCTCCGTGCGCACGATCGCGGGCACGATGCAGATTCACATGGAGCTGGAGCGGCGCCTCGCGGAGTTCAAGAGAACGGAAGCGGCGGTGGTCTTTCAGAGCGGTTTCGCGGCCAACGCGGGCACGGTCGCGGCCATTCTCACCAAGGACGACTACGTCATCTCCGACGAGCTGAATCACGCCAGCATCATCGACGGCGCGCGGCTGAGCCGCGCCTCGATCAGGGTCTTCCCTCACCGCGACGTCAATGGGGCGCGCGAGATCGTGCGCGGCCTGCCGCCGGCAGGCCGCAAGCTGCTGATCACCGACGGGGTCTTCAGCATGGACGGCGACCTCGGCGCGCTGCCGGGTCTCTGCGATCTGGCCGAGGAGCACCACCTCATCATGATGGTGGACGATGCGCATGCGAGCGGGGTGTTCGGGAAGAACGGGCGCGGGACGATCGACCATTTCGGGCTGCACGGACGCGTGGATGTCCAGGTGGGAACACTATCGAAGGCCATGGGCGCCCTGGGGGGCTACGTCGCCGGCACCAAGAACCTGATCGAGTTTCTTCAGCATCGCGGGAGGCCGTTCCTCTTCTCGACATCGCACCCACCGTCGGTGGCGGCCACATGCCTGGCGGCGCTCGACGTGCTGCTGGAGGAGCCGGAACTGATCGACACGCTGTGGAGCAACACGAAATTCTTCAAAGAGGGGCTGCG
Organism: Acidobacteriota bacterium; assembly: GCA_031395755.1. GTDB lineage: Bacteria > Acidobacteriota > Vicinamibacteria > Vicinamibacterales > JAMQPK01 > JAMQPK01. Next base: position 22,467 of record JANNJO010000140.1, on the reverse strand, counting down.
GGCGCTCGGCTTTAACACCGGCACAAGTGAGAGCCCCATTACTCCCGTCATTGTCGGAGACGCCGCGAAGGCCATGCGCCTGTCCGACCGACTCTTCGAGGAAGGCGTCTTCGCCCAGGGCATCGGGTTCCCTACCGTCGCTCGCGACAAAGCCCGCGTTCGCACGATTGTCACCGCCACGCATACACGGGCGGACCTGCAGTTTGCGCTCGATACATTCGCAAAAGTCGGCAGAGCGCTCGCGCTGATCTAGCGGCGGGGGGCAGAAGCCCGTCCGTGGTCTAATGAACCCGTGAGGATCCTGCTCGCGCTGCTCGTCCTTCTGGTCGCGGCCCCTGCATCTGCGCGAGCGCAAACCGCTCCCGTCGGTGACGGGATCGCGAGACTCCTCCGCGAGGTCGAGCGCGTGCTCGCCACGGGCGACGCGAGCGCCTACAGATCAATGCTGCTGCCTGGCGCCAATGTCAGCACGAGCGCGGAGTTTTTCGACGAGTGGCTCCAGCCGGGCGTCACGCGCGCGGTCGTGCAGGAGCGCCTTCGAGCGGAAAGCGCCGATGTCGCGAAAGGCGACGGCTACAACGTCTACGTCGACACGCTCGTCGAGTCGGGCCGGAACGGCCGCGTCGGGACGTTGCTGATCACGGTGCGGCGCCGCAATGCGGAATGGCATGTGGCGGGCCTCAACGTGCTCACCACGGTGCGGGGGCTGTATCGTCTGTCGCTGAGCCCGGACAAGCAGTACAGCATCAGCAATTTTGCCCTGAGCGCGGAGGACTTCGAGATCCGCGTGTTGAGCGGCGTCGCCTTCGTGGCCGAGACCGATGCCGGCGTCACGGGAATCGTCATCCTCGGTCGCGGGGTCATGACGTTCTCGCCGACGCCGCAGCCGGAGAAAGGCCAGGTGCGCATTTACAGCGGAGCGGAATCCTACGAGCGGCGATTTACGTCCCTGTACCTCCGCGCGCATCCCTCCGAGTTCGATCGGCGCCTGGACGTCGCCACCTTTCGGGCGCGCGACGTCGATCCGCGGGATCTCCGGCGCGCCGAGGCTGTGTTTCAGGAGAATCTGGCGAAGTCGTACGGCATCGAGCTCGCCGACCTCAGCCGCGACAAATGGTCGGTCATCCCGAGGTACGGCGACCTCGTGGCGGAAATGCAGGTCGACCGGACGCATCTGACGTACATGAAATCGGTGGCGGAACCCGAGGACATCCGGTTTTTCGACCGAACCCGCAGCCGCACGATCGCGATTTATCCCTCGAAGGAGAAGCTGGCGACACGCGGCCCGTTTTTCAGCGAAGACGATCACACCGATTTCGACATTCTCAATTACGACATCGAGGCCAGCTTCGATCCGCGGCGCGAATGGATGGACGGCAGGGCCACGTTGATGGTGACGCCGCGGCGCGGAGCCATGTCGACGCTGATTCTGAACCTCGCCGAGTCGCTGGTCGTGCGATCCGTCACGAGCCGCAAGCTCGGTTACCTCATGGCGCTTCGTGTCAGCGGACAGGAAGATGTCATCATCAACCTGCCGCAGCCGCTGCGTCAGGACGAGCTGCTCGACCTCGAGATCACCTACAGTGGCAGGCTCCCCGCAGTGCCGCCCGAGCGAGAGGCGGTGGAGCTCCGCGGTCCGGCCACCGCCCGACACTACGAACAAACCAGCGAGGTCTTCACCATCCAGCCGCAGCCCAGCTACATCTACACGGGACGTTCCGGCTGGTATCCGCAGGGCGAGGTCAGCGACTACGCGACGGCCACGATGCTGCTGCGCGTTCCCGAGAACTTTTCGAGCGTCGCGAGCGGAACGCTCGACGAGGGATACCCGAAGCTGGTGCCGTCCGACGGCCGGAGCGGTCCGTGGAAGGAGTACCGCTTCAGTGCGACGCAGCCTGTGCGTTATCTCGGCTGGGCCACCAGCCGGTTCGTCCACGTCGACAGCGCGTCCTTCTCGATCGCGGCGCCGGAAGAAGGTGCCGCGCCGCTGGCCGGCGTGGCGTACACCTTCGGCGAGCTGCACGTCGAATCGAGCGGTATGCTGCAGCGCCGGGCGCGCGATCTGTTCGAGGAAGGGCAGCGGGTGATGAAGTTCTACGGCTCGCTTCTTGGCGACGTGCCCTATCAGAGCTTCACCCTCGCGGTGGTCGAGCGCGACCAGCCGGGAGGCCACAGCCCGCCGTACTTCGCCACGTTGAGTCAGCCGCCGATGACGACGCCGATCGCCTGGCGCGCCGATCCCGCGTATTTCGAGGGTTTCCCGGAGTTCTTTCTCGCGCACGAAGCGGCGCATCAGTGGTGGGGGCAGGCCGTCGGATGGAAGAACTATCACGAGCAATGGATCAGCGAAGGGTTCTCGCAGTATTTCGCGGCGCTCTACGCCGAGCACGTAAAGAAGGACGCCGTATTCGACTCGATCGTGAGCCAGATGACGCGCTGGACGCTCGACCGATCGGACCAGGGCCCGGTCTATCTCGGCTACCGGCTTGGGCACATCCGGAACGACGGCCGTGTGTTCCGCGCGCTCGTGTACAACAAGGGCGCGCTCACGCTCCACATGCTGCGCCGGCTGATCGGCGACGAGATGTTTTTCCGGGGCCTGCGGCGTTTCTATTCAACATGGAGATTCAAGAAGGCGGGGACCGAGGATGTGAAGGCGGCGTTCGAAACCGAATCGAACCGCGATCTCGATCGATTCTTCGACCGGTGGATCTACGGGTTCTCCCTACCGCGCATCAAGTTCAGCTACACGTCCGCGCCGGACGCGGTGACCGTGCGGTTCGAGCAGATGGGCGAGATCTTCGACGTGCCGATCACGGTGACCCTCCAGTACGCCAACTCGTCGACCGACGTCATCGTTCCGCTCACCGAGCAGGTGACGACGCAGCGCATTCCTGTTTCGGGGGTGCTGCGCGGCGTCGAGGCCAACGGCGACGACGCCGCTCCCGTCGTCTTCGTCAGATAGCTTAGAATTAGAGTCGAATGGAAACGGTCACGATCACCATCAACGGCCGGGAGCTCAACGTCGACAAAGGCAAGACGGTCCTTCAGGCGGCCCTCGAAAACAGCATCGAGCTTCCCTATTACTGCTATCACCCGGGGCTCGGCGTGGACGGCTCCTGCCGCGTCTGTATCGTCAAGATCGAGAAGATGCCGAAGCTGCAGACGTCGTGCTCGACGGCCTGCACCGACGGCATGATCGTGCATACCCAGACGCCGGATGTCGTCGAAGCGCGCGCCGGGGTGTTCGAGTTCCTGCTGATCAACCATCCACTCGACTGTCCCGTGTGCGACAAGGGCGGCGAATGTCCGCTCCAGGATTTCTCGTACGCGTTCGGCCCCGACCGGAGCCGGATGGAGTTTCCGCGCCGCGTCTTCGACGGCGAAGGCGTCGAGGCGGACGTCGACTTCGGCCCGACGCTCATGCTGAACCGCAATCGCTGCATCCTCTGCACGCGGTGCATCCGGTTCATGAGCGACGTCGATGCGGACGCGCAGATCGGCGTCACTGACCGCGGCGCCGGCAGCGAAATCGCCACCTACAAGGAGGAGGGCGTGCACTCCCTCCTCTCAGGAAATCTGATGGACGTGTGCCCGGTGGGCGCCATCACGACGCGCGACTATCGGTTCAAATCGCGGCCGTGGGACAACCCGTTGGCGGGCGACACCATCTGCACGTTCTGTTCGAAGGGCTGCAGCACCACCGTCTGGATCAAGGCGAAGCCGGAGTGGGCGCGCGCGGCGCAGATGGCACGCATCACGCCGCGCTTCAACCCCGCCGTCAACGGCTACTGGATGTGCGATATCGGCCGCTTCGACTACCACTGGGTCGAAAGCGAGCGCCGCCTGACCCAGCCGCTCGTGCGCGCGAGCAATGGCGTCCAGCAGCCGGTCAACTGGCACGACCTCTGGCGCGCGCTTGCCGCCCGTCTCGACTCTCGACAGGCTCGGGTCGCCGTGAGCTCGTCGATGGACGCCGAAGCGGTCGATGGTGCGGGGCTCGCGAAGGCGAGGTTCCTCACGTCGGCCCACGCCTCGCTCGAGGAGCTGCAGGTGCTGAAACAGCTCGCGGGCGGCACGGGCTCGTCGATTTCGGTGGCCTGGAAAACGAGCGAGAAGATTCAGCCCGCCGGCACGACATTCAAGGTGCCGCCCCCAGACGCGCCGAACATCGACGGCGCCCGCGACCTCGGCCTGAGCGTTCCCGCGGGCAACGCGACGCCGCCGGATCTCAAGGATCTCCGGGCCGCGCTCCAGGGTGGACAGGTGCAGGCGCTATACGTGCTGGACCCCGGACCGCCGGGATCGATGGGCGATGTCTCGTGGATCGTTGCCGCGCGCGAGAGCGGACGCCTGCCCCTGCTGATCGTTCAAGGCGTCGTTCAGTCCGAGCTCACGGCCGCGGCCGATTTTGTGCTGCCCGGATCGTCGTCGTTCGAAAAGGACGGTTCCTACACCAACGATCAAGGCAACGTGCAGGGCGCTGCGGCCGTCATCGCGGCACCCGGCGATGCACAGGACGATTGCCTCATCCTTGCCAATTTCGCGATGCTCTTCGGCCTCAAGCTCTCGACACCCGATCGCGCGCGCACCGAGATCGCGGCCGCGCTCATCCACCTGCAGGCCTACGGGGTCCTGCATCAGATGATCTTCAACCGGCCCGTGCCGGCACGCACGTGGCTCCAAGCCTCCAACCCGTCCGAGCGGTGGAAGTGGGATTTCCTCTTTCAGGACCTGCCTCCGGTGAAGGGCGCCCTCGATCCCAGCTCGCTCCCTGCGTTCATCAAGCTGAAGCCCGTCGAATGACCGAGGAAGTCTCGCTGCTCGCCGCGTTTCTCGCAGGGCTGTTGTCCTTCATTTCTCCCTGCGTGCTGCCGCTCATCCCCGGCTACCTGTCGTTCATCTCCGGAGTGACGCTGGAGGAGATGCAGGGGACGGGCGCGGCGGCCACACCAGCCCGGGCCGGAACGAAACGCCGCGCGGTGATGATGTCGATCGCCTTCGTCATGGGGTTCTCGATTGTGTTCATTTCGCTGGGAGCATCGGCGACGGCGCTCGGCACGCTCCTCATGGAGCATCTGGCGTTGCTCGGCAAGATCGCGGGCGTCATCATCATCCTCTTCGGCCTGCACATGATGGGCGTGCTGCGCATCGGATGGCTGTACAGCGAGAAACGGGTGCAGACCACGAAGAAACCGGCGGGCTTCTTCGGAGCGATTCTGGTCGGCATCGCGTTCGCGTTCGGCTGGACCCCGTGCATCGGGCCCATCCTGAGCGCGATTCTGTTCGTCGCCGCCGCCCAGGAAACCGTCGGTGAGGGCGTGCAGCTGCTCGCCGTCTACTCCGCCGGCCTCGGGGTGCCTTTCATCGCCACATCGCTCGCCATTAACCAGTTCCTCGCCGCCTCGGCGCGGATCCGCAGGCACTATCACACCATCGAAGTGGTCTCGGGTGTGCTCATGGTCATCGTCGGCCTTCTCATCTTCACCAACAAGTTCACGATCATCGCCCAGTACCTCACGCCGTACCTGCCGACGTTTTGAATTAAGGTCTGTACTATTGCCGAGGCCTTTGCTATATTGGATGCCTCGATGAACTCACGCCTCATACGCGTTCTGATCGTCGTCATTGGCGTGGCCATCGGAACTGCTGCGTCGTACCTCCTGAAAGACCTCGACACCCGCATCAATACACAACAGTCCTCCGCTGATTCGCTGCGAGAGCAGGCGAAGGCGTTGAGCGCGACGATTGCCGACGTCCGGATCGGCCAGGTGGCATACGTGGCGCGCGGACAGGGCGAGGCGTTCTGGATGACGCATGTGGCGAGCCTGCTGCCGGCGCTTCAGAAGCAGACGGCCGATTTTGCCGCGTCGCTCACCGCGCCCGGCGCTCAGGCCGCGTTCGAGTCGGCCGCGGCGGCGCTGGAGAACTTCCGGACGCTCGACAGCCGGGTGAAGGAGTTCGTCACCAACGGCAACTCGCTGCTCGCCGGCGACCTCATCTTTTCTGACGGACTCGAATCGGCGGCGACCGCGTCGACACAGGTTGCGGTGGCGCTGAGTGAGGAGCTGCGGGCACACGCCGGCGGCGTCTCCCAGATGCGCAGCCGCCAGCTCGCGATTCTCGGGGGTGCGGCAGGCGGCCTGCTTCTTCTCATGCTCGTGCTCGCCGTCACTGGCGCCGACCCGCGCCGCGAGGCGGAGCCGCAAGTCCCGACGGCACCGGTCGAGCCGGTCCGGTTCGAGGCGCCGCTCCCTCGCGCGAAAGCGGCGATCACGCCGAAGCTCATCACCACGGCAAAGCTGTGCGGCGAGCTCGCGCGCATCACCGAGAGCAGGCAGCTCCCCGGTTTGCTCGAACGGGCGGCAAAGGTGCTCGAGGCGTCAGGCATCATCGCCTGGGTCGCCGATCCGACCGGCAACGAACTGCGCCCGGCGATGTCCTACGGATATTCCGATCAGGTCGTCGCGAAAATGGGGGGAATCCCGCGCGAGGCGGGCAACGCCGTCGCCGCGGCCTACCGCGCCGCCGAGATGCGCACGGTTGCCGGCGACAACTTCACCAACGGCGCGCTGGTCGCTCCGCTGATGACAGCTGACGGCTGCATTGGGGTCTTGTCCGCAGAAATGAAGAGCGGCGCGGAGAGAGACGAAAGCTCCCAGGCCCTCGCCACGATCTTCGCCGCCCAGCTGGCGACCCTCGTGTCGCCTCCCGCAATGGCCGCTCCGGCCAGAGCCGCCGCCCAAGGCTGAGGACAGTACGTCTACGTCTTGTGACGATTCCCTTGTGAAATCAACGTTTTAGCGCCTCTTTATACGGCACAACTATTGGATTACTTCCTGCGGGGCTGCGCCGTATCACCGGAGTGCGCTACAGGCAGGCGCTGGCATCGCCGCATTCCGCGTTCGTTCACGATACGTGCTCGGCCCCGTTGTTTGAAGGAGGATTTTTATGAAGGCTATGTGTCGCGCCTTTGCGGCGCTCACGCTCGCGGTTGTTGTGTCCGGCTGCGCCGGCATCCTGCGGAATCCCGATATCTCCGATGTGCAGCGCAACGCCGGGCACTACGCGGATCGCACCGTCACCCTCGACGGGACGGTGACCAGCTCGTGGGGCATTCCGCTCGTGCCGTTCAAGCTCTACAAGGTGGATGACGGGACGGGAGAGATGACGGTTCTGTCGCGCGGTGGCAACCGCACGCCGGTCAAGGGCAGCCACGTGAAAGTGAAGGGCGTCGTTCGCGACGTCGCCGTCTTCAACGGCATGCCTCTGGGGCTGCACCTGGAAGAGCGAGACTTGGACATACGCAGAAACTAGACTGGCGACAGGGCTGAAGTAAGAGGGCAGAGGGCAGAACGCACTCTCTGCCCTCATCCCTCTGCGCTCTGCCCTGTCAGGTCGTTATCCTCATCGCCACAGCCGTCATATCATCTGCGGCGGCTTTGTCCTCACGGAAGCCTTCCACGGCCTCGAAGATCCCGTCCACGATGGCCTGCGCCGGCTGATCGGCAAGGCGATCGATCACCTTGATCAAACGCGACGTGCCGAACTCGTGGCCGAGAGGGTCTTCCGCCTCGAAAATCCCGTCCGTGCAGAACACGTACAGGTCCCCCGTTTTCAGGTCGAACGTGAGCTCCTCGTACGTGGTGTTCGGGAACGATCCGAGCGGCACGCCTGGAAGCTGAATCGGCACTGACACGCCGTCGCTGCGCCTGATCGGATAGGGAAGGCCGGAGTTCGCGATCACGAGCTGCCGCTTCTTGAGATCGAATGACGCGTAGCACAGCACGCAGAAATATTCTTCGAGCCTGCGCTCGTGGAGGATGGCGTTCATCGACGCGAGCACGCCCGACGGGTTCGACCTGAGATTCGTGAAGCGCCGCCGGAAGGTGCGGGAGCGCACGAGCTCACCCGCAAACGCGCCATACAGCGCCGCAGGAACGCCCTTGCCCGACACGTCTCCCACCGCAATCACGAGCGTGCCGGGATCCGGCGAAAGGAAATCGTACAGGTCGCCGCCGATCTGCCGTGCCGGCTCGAAGCGCGCCCCCAGCTCGACCCCTTTCGGCCGCTTCGGCGCCTCGGCCGGCATCAGCGCGATCTGCACGCGCCGCGCGAACTCGATCTCCCGCTCCAGCCGAAGCTCACTCGCGCGGACCGTCTCGTACAGCCGCGCGTTTTCGATCGCGACGGCCGCCTGGCTCGCGAGAATGCCGAGGATCTCGGCGTGCCGCTGGTTGAACGCGTGTAACTCGGGGCTCTCGAGATCGAACACGCCGATGCACCGGTCTTTCGACATCAGGGGAATCACGAGCTCGGACCGCACGTCGTCGAGCACCTTGATGTAGCGGGGATCCTTCGAGACGTCGTCGACGATCAGCGGGACCTTGTGGAGGACCGAGTACCCGACGAGCCCCTCGCCAATCTTGATGTTCAACATGCCCGTCTTTTCGCCGTACTGCAGCGCCACTTTCGGCTCGAGCTGCTGCTTCGCCTCGTTCACCAGCAGGATGCCGAACGTCCGGTAGTCGATGATGCGCTTGGTGAGAATGGCGATGCGGCTCAGTAATTCGTCGAGATTGAGAATCGCCGCCACCTCGCGCGAGATTTCCGTGAGCGTCGCGAGAGCGGCCGTGTACGCGCGCTCCTGCTCGAACATGCGCGCGTTGGCGAGCGCCTGCGCCACGTGGACGCCGAACTGCGCCAGGATCTGTTCGTCGCGCTCTGTGAAGGCGCCGATTTTGTCGCTCAGCAGGTTCAGCGCGCCGAGCACCCGGTTCTGGTGCCGGAGCGGCACCGCCAGCTGGGAGTTCACGCCGGAGACCAGCCCGAGGTAGCGCGCATCCTCGTGCACGTTGTTCAGGAGAATCGGCTTCTGCTCCGCGACGGCCGCACCGACGATGCCCTCGCCGACCTTGAGGCGGAAGTTCAGGACCAGGTCCATCGGATAGCCTTCGGCGTACGCGATGCGCAGCTCCTGGCGGCGCTCGTCCAGCAAGTAGACGGAGAACACCGTAAACGGCGTCAGCCGGGAGATCAGTCCCGGGATGCGCTTCAGCAGCTCATCGACGTCGAGCACGGCCGACACCTCGCGGCCGAGCTCGAAGAGCGTCGCGACGAGTTCGTGGTCTTGGGCAGTAGGACGGTCCGTCAACTCTGTAATAATATCAGTCCCGATGGACGCGCTCACGCTGCCGCTCGACTACGCGGCGATCGAAAAGATCCTGCCTCATCGCTATCCCTTTCTGCTCGTCGATCGCATCACCGAGCTCGAGATGGACAAGCGGATCGTCGGCCTCAAGAACATCACGGCTAACGAGCCGTATCTCTCGCAGTCGCCCTCGGGCCGGCTTGTTCTGCCGCCGACGATTCTGACCGAAGTGATCGCGCAGGTCGGCGCGATCCTGATTCTCGCCAAACCGGAGAATCAGGATCGGCTTCCGTTTTTTGCCGGCATCGAACGTGTGCGGTACCGGCGTCCTGTGCATCCCGGCGACCAGGTGGTCATCGAAGTGACCGTCAAGCGTCTGCGGAGCCGCATGGGCGTCCTCGCCGGCGAAGCCCGCGTCGACGGTAAGGTCGTCGTCGAAGGCACGATGACGTTCGCCCTCGGCCCGCGCGACGGCAAAATCCCCGCGTAGTTACTTCAGTACCAGCAGTACGCCGCCCATCTTGGCGCTCCGCGACGCCCACGCCGCCCAGCGCGCGTCCGGGTTGAAGTAGCGATAGGCATCGAGAAGCGCGGGGGCGAGCACCATCACGCCGATCCAGCGCTCGCGGACACGGCGCGAAGACGCCATGCCCCGCGTGTCCCGTTCGGTAGGCCCGGTTGTTCCGAACGCGGCGCCCGCATACACCAGCGACGTCGCGACATGGAATGTCAGCATGCCCTTGCGCAGCGGGCTCTGCTCGTCTTTCAGGTTCGGGTGATGCGTGAGGATCTGCTCGCTGTAGAGGTATTGGGCCCAGAATCCCGCGGATGACACGACGTACTCGCGTCGGGGTGACAAATCGGGCGCATGAGAGAGCGCGAAGAACGGAATGCCTTTGTAGACGACCTTCTTGACGATGACCTTCTCGTCGAACGCCCAGTTGGCGACGAGATGTCCCGACTCATGGATGGCCAGTCCAGCGGCCCCGCCCAGAAGTACTCTTCCGAATTTTGACGCCGCCGATTCTTGCTGTGCGGAGGCGGGCGACGCTATAAGAAGCACCAGCGTCGCGAAGAGCGAAACCCGCGGCAGCGCTAATCCCCAATCCCTGACCTCTAATCCCCAGTTCATCCCCTCCACAGCACCCGCCCGAGCCTGGAGTGATAGGGCGTGAACTCTCCCTCTCCATCTTCGGCGAGCGCCTGCCTCACCTGATTAATCTTCGCGTCCAGATCGTCTGCGGCCGAGAGAATCATCGCCTCGATCGTCATCGGCTCGACGGGCGCGCCGAATTCCTTGTGTCCGTGATGCGAGACGATCAGATGCTCGATCTGCGTGCGGAGGATGTCGGGGAACCCGGGGATGGACATCATGGCCGCACGCACCATCATCGTGCCGAGGGTGACATGTCCCACGAGATTGCCTTCCCGCGAGTAGCTCGTGGCTCGGTCGTAGTCCAGTTCCTCGAGCTTGCCGATATCGTGGAGCAGCGCACCGGCCGTCAGCAAATCCTGGTTCGCACCGTAGCTTGCGCCCAGCGTCAGCGCCGAGCGCGCAACCGACAGGATGTGTTCCAGAAAGCCGCTGCGATAGGCGTGATGGACCGTCTGGGCAGCCGGCCAGATCCGCAGCTTGTCGGCGTGTTGCGTGGTGATCCGCTCCAGCAGCTCTCGCACGTGCGGATCGCGGACGTGCTGAATCAGCTCCTGCATCTCGTCCCACATTTCCTCGACCGGGCGCGTCGCGCACAGCACGCAGTCTTCTTCGCGAAAGCCCTGCGCCTTGTCCTGGTCGGGGTTGATCCGCCGGATCTTCTCGACCAGCAGTTGCACTCTGCCGTTGAACACGTCGGTCCGCCCCTGCACCTTGACGAATTCGCCGTTGTCGAACTCGTCGCGCAGGCGGGCAGCATCGTTGAAGATGCGCCCTTTGACCAGGCCGGTCTTGTCCTGAAGCGACAGCGAGATATAGAGATCGCCGCCACGGCCCTGCCGAACGTCCTTCTGGGTGCAAAGGAAAAAGCCCCAGCCGTTCAGCTCTGGCGACAACGCGCGGACGAATGGAAGGCGGTCCTGACTGGTCATGGATGTTGCCACCATAATATGGTACGCGGTAGTACGTAGTGTCCGGCTTCAGCCGGACCGTGTACAATCAAGGCTCACCATGTTCAAGCGACTTTCACGCACTCTTGCGCTCTGCGGTGTGCTCGCGTTGAGTGCATGTTCGAACAATGAAACGGCCCCTGCTCCCGCAGCGGAAACACCGCAGGCGGCCGCGGCCGACGCGGAAAAGGCGGCGGGTGCGGCCTTGGGCGCCGAAGCGGCGAACGCCGCGAAGGCGGCGGTCGAGCCGGACTATCCGCAGCCCGCGATTGTCATTCCCCCGCGGCCCAAGCCCGGCGCCCCGCACGGGCCCGGTTTCGACATGCCTCTCATCGAGCTCGGCGGCTACGCCCCGTCGCGGCCCATGGAGGTGCTGCGCGACGCGCATACGTTCACGGCCGACCACCCCGAGGTGGCGAGCTTCGTGCCGTGTTACTGCGGTTGCGGCAACGCCGGTCACAAGAACAACGCCGATTGCTTCGTCAAGGCTCGTGACGCGCAGGGGCGCGTGACCGAATGGGAGCCCCATGGGGTCGCGTGCGCGGTCTGCATCGACATTGCCGTCGACTCGATGAAGATGCGGAATTCCGGCGCGTCGGTCACCGCGATCCGCAAGAAGGTCCAAGGCGACTACCGGCCGAATTTCCCGAGCACGGAAACGCCGACGCCGGCGCCGCCGCCGGGAAAATAGCATTGCCCGAACACCGCGCCGACGCCTTCGCACGGCTGTTCGAGGCGGTTCATGAAGGCGTCTACATCGGGCTGCTTGGACAGCGCGAGACGACCACCCTCGCCGCGAATCCTCACCTCAAACTGATGTTCGGCTATGCGGCCGAAGCAAGCGACGCGCAGATACGCCCGTTCGACGTCTCGCGCTTCGTCGATCCGCTGGTGCGCGCCGCCTTCATCGACCGCCTCAGCGCCGAGGGGGCCGTCACCGACTATCTGCTTCGCCTTCGGCGCGTCGACAACGCGCCGGTGTGGGTTGAGGTGACGGCGCATTCGGACCCGCCGGGCGAAGATGGATCGGTCCGTATCGACGCGCTGGTGCGCAATGTCAGCGAGCGAAAGAAACTCGAGGATCAGACGCGCGACCTGTACCACCAGTTGCTGCAGGCTGAGAAGCTGGCCGCCCTCGGTCAGACCATCTCGGGCGTCGCTCACGAGCTGAACAACCCGCTCGCGACCATCCTCACGTGGGCCGAGCGGCTGTCGCAGCGCCCACCCGGCGAGATTGATGAAAAAACGAAGCGCGGACTCGAAACTATCTTGAGCGAATCGGAGCGGGCGGCCAAGATCGTCCGCAACCTGCTGACCTTCGCGCGCAAGCGACAGTCGACCCGCGCGATGGTCGACCTCAATCACGTGGTCCGCGAAACACTCGCGCTGCGCTCCTACGAACAGCGCATCACCAACATCAATATCGTCGATGCCCTGGCGGCAGGGCTCCCCCAGGTGTTTGCCGACCCGCACCAGGTGCAGCAGGTGCTCCTGAACCTCATCATCAATGCCGAGCAGGCGATGCTGACCGCCAACGGCCGTGGCACGCTCGTGGTGCGGAGCTGGCACGACGTCGATCGCGAAGCCATCGTTCTTGAAATCAACGATGACGGTCCCGGCATTGCGGAGGAATTGCAGCCGAAGATTTTCGATCCCTTCTTCACGACAAAGGAGGTCGGAAAGGGGACGGGCCTTGGCCTCACGGTCGCCTACGCAATCGTGCAGGAGCACGGTGGGCGCATCCGGCTGGCGTCGAATGCCGGATCAGGCGCCTCGTTTTACGTTGAGCTGCCGGTGAGCGGGACGCCGCTTCAACGGCCGGCTGCCGCGCCGCAGAAGGCCGATTTCGAGTCGCTCATCGGTTCGACGGTGCTGGTGGTTGAGGACGAGCCGGCTCTTGCCGCTGCGGTGAGCGAGGCGCTGACCGACGCCGGGTTCGTCGTCGATCGCGCGGGCGATGGCGAGGAAGCGCTGGGCTGCGTCAGCGCAAAGTCGTACGATCTGATTGTCTGTGACTTGAAGATGCCGAAGATCGACGGCATTCGCTTCTATCAGAAGCTCTCCGCGTCAGATCCAGACGTGGCGCGGCGTGTCATGTTCGTGACCGGCGACGTCGCCGGCACCGAGGCCGAAAAGTTCCTGCAGGAAAGCGGCTGCCGCTGGTTGGCCAAGCCGTTCAGGCTGGGCGATCTTCTCCGTACGGCCCGCGAAATTCTCGCGTAAACAACGACAAGCCCGGCGACATGCGCGCCGGGCTCCTTTTTTCGAACGACCGCCTATCGCCTATTGACCATCGACCATTGGCTACCTGGCGACGGCGACGGCGACCCGCGCGGTCTGCGGCAGCACGCGCGCCGCAACGAATGGTCTCCTGGAAAAATTCGGCTTGATGTTGACCACCACACCCGGAGCCTGCGGAGCCGCAGCCACTCGCTGTGGGAGATGCGCCTTTGCCATGACCGGCTTCTGATGGAACGCGAGGACGGCGTTCTTCAGCGCGGTCATCGCCTCGGCCGGGGCCATATCCGCCAGGACGACCCGCAGTCTCTTAATCGCGCGTGCGTGAAGCTGCGACACGCGAGACTCGTTGACGCCAATCTCGGCGCCGATCTGCTTCATCGTGACTTCGCCGTAGTAATAGAGGGTGATCACCTTCTGCTCGCGGGGAGGGAGCGAGCTGATGGCGCCGCGTACTTTGTGCTCCAGTTCGCCACGCTCGTAAGCGGCGTCGGGCGCTTCGGGCTCCGATGGCACCAGCGCGGTCGGCAGGCACGCCTCATCAACCGTTTCGCTCGTCGCCAGCGGCGATGTCGATTCGATTGTGTGGATGCGGACGATCGTGCGGCTGAGCCGCTTTTCGTCGGTGCCGACTTTCGCGGCCAGGTCTGCCAGCGAGGGCTCGTGCCCGAGTTCGCGGCGAAGTACTTCGCGTGCCGCCTCGAGCTCGCGTCTCACGCGGCGCACGCCGCGCGGCCATGCATCGCGCCGGAGCGCGTCGATCATCGCGCCGCGGATGCGGCGCTCGGCAAAGGTTTCGAATTTGATGCCGCGCCCCTCGTCGAAGCGGTGCGCCGCGTCGATCAACCCGATGACGCCGTCCTGCACCAGATCGCAGACGTCGATCGAGTGAGGCATCGTCGATGCCATTCTGCGGGCGAGTGCTTCGACGAACGGGATTCCGTTAACGATTCGACGGCTCTCGGCGGCGGGCATTGGCTGGGCGCGCATTTTCGTTGGCTCCTGTAAGCGCCGGTTTGTCCGGCAACGGACGGCTCTATCGCAACATAAGTACCAGAATAGATACGACGATAATGTGCAGAACCGCACATCCTGCTCGAATCTGAACAAACAGGTTATTTGTCAGTAACTTACGAGGGTTGCTTGGGGGCGAATGGAGGGGAAAACTGGCCTATGTACCGCCCGTACTTCGCCAATTATTTGACATTTTTTATCGCTATCGTCAAACTAATGGCGAATTTCGATCACGGTTTTGGGTGTCGTAAGTTGCAAATCTGCACACTCAAATTGGCGGGGCTAGGCGTCCGATGCCTTCGTCCCCATCTGCATCCTGATTTCCTTTGCGGTGCCCATTGCCTCGAGGACGCTGCTCACGACCTGGGTTGCGCGCGATCGGGTCGTTTCGTCGGAGGCCTTCTTCTCCATCAACTCAGCGTGCGCGAGGATGATGCCGAGTTGATTGTTCAACCGGTGAAAAAGATTGCGAAGTTCCAGCGGCTGTCCCATGGTGCCCCGCTCGAGCAAATCCGTGACTGAGAACGACAATCTATCCATTTTATCTCCGCCGAACCTGACGATGGACGAACGAGAACCCCGATCGTCAGTGCTGAATCGAGGCGGTATTCTGCAGGCTCTGCGGCGCTCTCCACAGCGAATCCGCGAAGATGCGGACCGAGCCCCCGGCAGTACGCACATATTCCACTTTCCCTCCAGCCATCCAGTTATAGATAGTGCGACGGCTCACACCCACTACTTCGCATGCCTTCATGATCGAGAGCGTCTGTCTGTCAATGTCCACTGTCGTCCTCCCTCGAAAAACCTATCGGAACACGGCTTACAACTCTGTAGAGTCCATGACCATTGACCATCGTCCATTGACTATTGACCATGGCGCTGTCAAAGTATTGACGATCTCCTAAATGCCTGAAACCACTAAACATCTGCTCCTCGTTGAAGACGAGGCGCCCCTGCGCGAGGCCCTCGCCGAACGTCTTGCCGAGCATGGCTTCGAGGTCGAGCAAGCCGACAGCGGCGAGCGCGCGATCGAGCAGCTTGCGGAATTTGCCTTCGATATCGTCATCACCGATCTGCGCCTGCCGGGCCTCGACGGGACGCGCGTGCTCGAAGCCGCCTTGCTCCGCTATCCCGACATCATCGGCATCATCGTCACCGGCTACGGCACCGTGAAGGACGCTGTCGAGGCGATTAAGCGCGGCGCCACCGACTTCGTGACCAAGCCGTTCCAGTTCGACGAGCTGCTGCACGCGCTGAACTCCGCGCTCGAGCAGCGGCGTCTCAAAGCAGAGAACGCCTATCTCCGGTCGCAATTGCAGGAGCGCTACAGGTTCGAAGGCCTCATTGGCCGCAGCCAGGCGATGCGCGATCTCTTTCAGCTTTTAGAGACAGTATCGGCATCAGCGAGCACGATCTTAGTGAGCGGCGAGACCGGCACCGGCAAGGAAGTCGTGGCGCGAGCCATTCATCACAACAGTCCGCGACGCGCGCAGCGGTTCGTCGCGCTCAACTGCGGCGCGATTCCCGAGACCTTGCTCGAAGCTGAGTTGTTCGGTCACGTGCGCGGCGCCTTCACCGGCGCAATCGGCACGCGGCAGGGGCGCCTCGAGCAGGCGCACAAGGGAACGCTCTTTCTCGACGAAGTCGGGACGATGAGCCCGGGGATGCAGATGAAGCTGCTGCGGGTGCTGCAAGAGCGCGAATTCGAGCGGATTGGCGACACACACACGATCAAAGTGGACGTCCGCGTCGTCGCGGCGACCAACAGCGATCTCCAGAAGATGGTCGCTGAAGGAACGTTCCGCGAGGATCTGTTCTATCGCCTGAACATCATTCCCGTTCTGCTTCCTCCGCTGCGCGATCGCAGGGAGGACATCCCGCTTCTCGTGCAGCACTTCCTGAAGAAGTTCTCCGGGCCCGAATCCGGCGCCCTCGCCGGGAAACCTGACCAGGCCCGCTCCGCAGCAGTCCTGACGGTTTCGCAGCAGGCGATGCGATGCCTGATGGCCTATTCGTGGCCCGGCAACGTACGTCAGCTCGAGAACGCGATTGAACGTGCGGTGGCGCTGAGCGGCGGCCGAACGCAGATCGAGACCGCGGATCTCACACTCGACATCCAGCAGGCGTCACAGGCAGCGGCGGCGCCTGATTTGAATCTGCCCGAGGATGGAATCGATTTCGACCGCTACATCAGCCGTATCGAGCACCAGTTGATTCGGCGCGCGCTCGAGAAAACAGGTGGGAACAAGGGCCAGGCGTCGAAGCTGCTGAACCTCAAGCGAACGACGCTGGTGGAGAAGCTGAAGAGGCTGGAACCCCGCAACTGATGGTTGTACACCTCGTGCTGTTTCGACCGAAGAGCAACGCGAGCGAGCCCGATCGGCAGGCTCTGTTCGACGCGCTCGCGGTTGCGGCAAAAGAGATTCCCTCAGTCCGCCGCTTCCACATCGGCAACCGCGTCACGCATGGCGCGTCGTACGAGCGGATGATGAACCAAGATTTTCCCTTCGCTGCAGTCATCGAGTTCGAGGATCTTGCCGGCCTGCGTGCCTACCTCGCGCATCCCAAACACGAGAAGCTGGGCGCGCTGTTTTATCAGTTATTAGAGGTGGGATTGGTGTACGACTACGAGGCCAGACCGCTCTAACCTTGGTGCGCCGGCTGTCTATTTCTCCGAACGGTAGTCGATCGTGGTCGTGGGCTTTCCAGACTTTGTCATATCGAATGAAACGCTGATGAGCGCTCCGGCCTCGTATTGCTCCCATTTGTCGACCCGTCCGTCGGTATCGGTGTCCTCCTCGGCGCGCGCGAGCTCACCCTTTTCGTAGAACTCAAACCGATTGGCCCTGCCGTCTCGTTTCGTGGAAACTTCCATTCTCGCGACGGATCCATCGGGGCCCTGGAACGCCCAGGCGTCGACCTGTCCGTCATTGGCTCTCGAAAAGCCGACCTTGTCCAATCTCTGGCTGTCGCCGTAGTACTCCCAACGATCGATCTTGCCGTCTTCGTCGTTGTCGATCTCAATTCTGACGAACTTCGAGCCATTCATGTAACTGAAGATGTTCGGCTTACCGTCCTTCGCGGCGTCGACGGTCAGTTGATTGAGCTTCCCTGTCTGCTTGTCGTAAGTGGCTTGAACGCGATCATCAGTGGGCGAGCCGCCACAGGCGGAACCGGCGAGCCATACAAGCATCGGCACAGCGAGGGACGCGTGGCTCATGTTTGGCAACAGCGTCCAGATTTTACATGAATGGAGCCGGTGCCTTGCGGTTGTGAGCCGCCGCGGAAACGGGTTGGGTGCGGCCGCGATGAGGCAGCGCTCTCAACACGTCGCCGGCGAACATCGAGCTCGCAATCGAGGCTGCCTCCCTCCACGCGAGAGGTCTGCTTCTCACTTGGACCCGTCCGTCCCTGATCGCGGCGCAAATCGCATCGGCCTCAGGCACTGCATCGACCAGCGAATACGTCGTGCCCAACTGTTTCAGTCTGTGCACATCGCAATTGCCGACCAGTGGCTTACCGTTGACCTTGGCCCACCGTTCAGCGCGGCGATTGAAGTTCACCGGATCCGTGAACATCGCGTTGCACTCTACGGCATCGAACAGATGAGCATACTGGTCGAGGTAGCCGAACAGGCAGGTTGGCATCGGGAAAAAGGGGTGAGGCGCCACGACCAGGCCCTGCTCACGGCGCCTCAATTGCGCCAAATCGTCGAAGGTTCGAACATCCTCCGCACGGTGGCTGAAATTCAGGAGCAGAACATGACGACCTTGGATTGACCGCTCGATGCCGGGAATCAAGACGATGCCGCGCTCCGCGGCGTAGGGCTTCAGCCGTCGGAGATCAAGCTGCCGCTCATGCAGCGTAATGGCGAGCGCATCGTAACCCAACGTCGCTGCCCTGCCGATGAGGTCGACTGCACTATGCGGTATCTGATCGACGGGGTCATCCGCGGTGTGTGTATGCAGTTCAACTTTCAACATCGCCAGTGCCCAGTTCACGATCGCTGCCAACGGAATGCCTTCAGAAAGGCGGGCGTTGTCGCTGACTTGTGCTCGTTCACGGCGATGTTGGCGTCATTAGTCTGCCCGACCGAGGCCTTCTATGGCTGTGCGGCGCGCAGCCATAGATTTACTTCCGTTTCAGCGAGGTAGTTGCTGGCACCCCAGTTGCTCTAACGCCTGCATCGGGCAGCGAAAGGCTGACGACTCACGGTCGTCATCAGGCGCGCAGCACATGTCTGTGGCGAGCCTTTCGCCGACCCGATCCATTCGTCAGCGGCCTGATCCCAGTCGCCTTTCACGGCCGCAAAAAGCTCGCTGCTCGAACAAATCGAGCGCCTGCCGCGGAGAGAGCCTCGGGCACATCCGTTGTAAAACTCAGACGGCGCTGATCCTGGTTGCGTTCAACGAGCTTCTCCAGGCCTGGTTCTTAGATCGGTATCTGATTCGCGGTCCGCACAAACCACACCGTTCCCAGTTTCCGCCAGGCACGCCCCCACGACCAAGCCCACGTAGCGAGAGCGGAAAGTCGGCCGCGTGATAAACTATCGTCTCTTTCGAAGATCCAGTTCCCGCACCCGGATAACGGAACAAGTCATTGATTGTGAGCGACATAGATAGCCGCGGCGTGCTGCTTCGTGCGGCTGATGCAATGACACGACCAAGGATCGAACGCATACCGTCCCTTGTCCCGCGATTGGAACCGCGCCAGCCCAACGACTTCAAAAGAGGTTGTCGCACGGTTGATTCACCAGCGAAGCCAGCGCAGTCGCTCTGCTTCGGTCCGGCGCTCCCGCTGATGCGTTGTTTGATCATGTCCCGCGACCGACACCCCTCTCCATCGTTCCGCGGCGTGCGTGTAACGAGAGGTTGCTAATTTCCCGAAAAACGCGCAAATTGGCCCTGCGGTCAATCATGGGCTTGAGGCCGCGCGTTGATCGGCGTGGCGCGAGCGAGAGTGACTCGTCCTTACGGAGGGAAAGGTGAGCCGACGGAAGATCCTCATCCTCGAGGATGAGGCGGGCGTCGCCGAGGTGTATGCCAGCCGTTTGCGGACAAATGGACTGGACACGGTCGTGTGCTATTCCTTCCCCGACGCCCGCGAATGCATCAAACAGGAGCTGCCAGACGGCTTGCTGACCGACATTCGCGTCGGCGAGTTTAACGGCCTGCAGCTCGCGCACCTGTTTCGGTCGCTGTCGCCGGATGGCGTAATTGTAATCGTCACAGGCCATGACGATCCTGTGATGCGGAGGGAGGGCATTCAGCTGGGCGCCAGTTTCATCGTCAAGCCGATTGATATCAACAGGCTGGCGGACTATTTCTGTAATCCAACTCCCTAAGCACTTTCGCCGGGCTAGACGTCTCTTCCTGTTCCACAATAGCCGAGTGTCCCGACCGCGCACCGTCCTGATTCTGGAGGACAACAAAGCCGCCGGCGAGATCTGCCGGATCGCCTTCCGCCGGAGCGGGATGGAGGCCGTCGTGTTTCAGTCGCTGCCTGAGGCCAGGGCTTTCCTTCGAACAGCGTTACCCGACGCACTGCTCGTCGACGTCCGCGTCGCCGAGTACAATGGTCTTCAACTCGCCCTGCTCTTTCGTTCGATGTCGCCCAAGGCCACCATCGTCGTCACCACCGGCTACGACGATCCGACGATTCGCGAAGAGGCTCGTCAGCTGGAGGCGATCTTCGTTCTGAAGCCGGCTGACATCGACGATGTCGTCAGCCTGTTCGCCGCTATCCATTAAAGCGCGCAAGGCGCGGCCGGTCAAAGAGGGAGATCATCCCTAAAGAACTGGCCCATAATCTCGCGGGCCTGGTCGATCGACTCGGCAGAGTTGATGGCCGTGCGCAAATGGCCGCCGTTATGGAGGCCCTTGGAATACCACGACATGAGCGCGCGCAGCTTGTTGATCACCCAGCGCTCGTGGCGGCTGCGCGCCTGGGACTGGGGACTAGGGATTAGGGATTGGATATGTCCCGCGCGATGCCTGAAACCCTCGGCTTCTTCCTCGCCTTCACTGAGCAGCAGCTCCACATAGTCAAGCAGGAACTGCCCGCGATCCTGGAGTGTCACCTCGCGCATAGGGCGGCCAGCGGCCAAATCGGCCGCCTGCGCGAGGATCCACGGATTGCGCAGCACGCCCCGGCCCACTAAAACACCACTGACGCCGCTCGCCATCCGCTCGATGATTTGCCCGGGCTCGAGGCAGTCCCCCGAGCCAAGAACGGGGATGCTCACCGATCCGGCGACGCGATCGATCAACTCCCAGTCCGAGTGGCCTGAATAGGATTGGGCCGCAGTCCGGCCGTGGACCGCGACGGCCGCGGCGCCGGCCCCTTCCACGCGCCTGGCGAGCTCGGGCGCGTTGATCGACTCTTCGTTCCAACCCGCGCGCATCTTGACCGTCACCGGAATCTTCACGCGCTTTGTCATCGCCGCAATGACGCTCGCGGCATGCTCGGGCTCGCGCATCAGGCTGCACCCGGCGTTGTGCTTCGCAATCTTCGGCACCGGACAGCCCATGTTGACGTCCACGATGTTCGCGCCAAGGCTCTCGACGATCTGCGCGGCGTCCGCCATCTTCTGCGGATCGCCGCCGAAGATCTGGATCGAAACGGGCCGCTCCTCTTCCGTGTACTCCGCGAACTCAAGCGTGCGATCGATGCCGCGTACGAGACCTTCGGAGCTCACCATCTCGGTGACAACAAGACCGCATCCGCCATGGCGCTTGACGAGCCGGCGAAACGCGGAATCTGTCATGCCCGCCATGGGCGCCACGATGAAGGGGGAGGACAGAGCCTGACTCCCAATCCGCAAATGCAGGGATTGGGGATTAGGGATTGGGGATTGGCTCACCCCCACAGTATATCGGGGTGCTTGGACGAGTCGAGAAGATCGGAAGTCTTCACAACAAAGACCTCCTGATCTCCTCGCCTCCTGTCGATTGCCCTAGCGCGCCGCCGCCGAGGCCGCGCAGTTCCCTTCCATGCGCTTCACGCTGTCGACCTCGAACTTGTAGGTCGCCATGTCAGCCGTCATCTTCATCGAGCCCATCGATCCGAATCGAGCGTCCTCTTTGACCTTGACGGTACGGCGCTCGGACGTGTATTCGGTGGTCGTCTTGCCGTCTTCGATTTTCGTCCGCATTTTTCCTTTGTCCACGTCGTCGAGGTCTGCTTTTCCCTTCACTTCGACGCGTCGTCCCACATGCTCTTTGAGACCTTTTGTGGTGTTGAATCGATAGAACGCATCAGCCGGCGCCATCGTGGTGCCGTCGACGACGACATTCGTCAGCAGGAAGCTGTCTTTGGCCTCGCCCGCGACGACGCAACCGGTCAACGTCAACGGTACATCTTTCATGTCATCGGGCGGCGCGGCGGTCGCAGTCGAGATGAATCCCGTAGTAAGGATGGCCAGAATCCCAAGAATTTTTATGATGTGTTTCATTCTGCTTCTCCTGCTCAGGGCAAACTGGTAACCAAGCAGGAGATGCACGACCCGCGCCAGAACGGCGTTCAGTAGGGTTTGACGTCCGCCGCGTCAACCTCGACGCTGGCGCCCTGACCGATCAGATCGACCGACAGGACGAGCCTTGCATGCGCACCCTTGCGGACCAGGCGGCCCACGACGCCCTTCAGCGCGCCGTGGGTCACCTCGACCATCATGCCCTCCCGGATCATAGGGCAGGGATCGAACTGCAGCTCGCTTTCGAGAAGACGGCGGATGCCGTCAATCTCGTGCTCGGGTATGGGGGCCGGCTTGCCCTCGAACGACACGATGTTGACGACGCCGGTGCACTTGAGGATGGCGAGGGTCTCGTCGGGCTTGAACCGCGCAAAGCAGTAGCCGGGAAACAGCGGCCACTCGATTTTCTTCTTCCGATCCTTCCAGCGGCTCCATCGGGTAATGGTGGGAAGGAACGCGTCGAGGTGCTTACGCTCTATCTGCTCGCGCA
>JANNJO010000144.1:0-16447 GCA_031395755.1 Acidobacteriota bacterium | reverse complement strand
CTATGATGCTGGCCAGGTGCAGGACAGCGGGCAGCGGTTCCGAGTCCGTGGTGAGACAGAGGCGGACGGCACTTACCGGTTGGGTTTCATTACCTCCACGGGTGCGGAAGTCCGGTTCTTCATGCCGGTGTTGAACGTGCCGTTCCGCCTGATCTTTGCGTCGAACCCGCAACGGAAGGGCATTCTGAACTACAGCACCGGACTGCCGGAAAAGGGGTTCCGATTCCGGTTCGACGTTGGGTCAACTTTCTAATAGCGAGGATCGTTTCAGATGACGAGATTGACTGTCGCCGCGGTGTGTAGCGTGATGGTGTTGAGCGGGCCGGCCTTTGCGCAGGCGCCTCCTGCGGTGTCGGCGCCGCCGGCGCCCGCCCCGGCCCCCTTGAGAATGGCGTTCCTGGATTTGCAGCGCATCGCGGCCGAATCCACCGAAGGCAAAGCCGCGAGCGGAAGGGTGCAGGCCGTTACCCAGAAGAAGGGCGCGGAGCTGCAGGAAAAGACAAAGGCGCTCCAGTCGAACCAGCAGAAGCTGCAGCAGGGCGGCGCCGTGCTGAACGACGCCGCGCGCGCGCAGACGCAGAAGGAGATCGATCGGCTGACCGTCGAAATCGATCGCTTCCAGGAAGACGCCAACGCCGAAGTGCAGGAGATGCAGCAGCAGCTCCAGGCGGACTTCCAGGAAAAGCTCCGGCCCATCGTCGACGGCATGGTGAAGGAACTGGCGATCGGGCTGTTGTTCAGCGCCGGCGATGCCGGCGCCATCTACGTGGATCCGTCGCTCGATATCACGGCCGAAGTCATCAAGCGGTTCGACTCGGCGAAGCCTGTCGCGGCGAAGCCCGCTGCGCCGACGGCGGCGAAACCGGCCGCGCCCGCGGGTGCGAAGCCTCAGGCACCGCCCATGCCGCCCACGACGGCTCCACCTGCGACGCAGAAGCCCGCAGCACCCGCTGCTCCGGCGCCCGCGAAGCCGTAGGCGCCTCAACGCGAGACAGGGAAGATGGCAGAGAGAAGAGGGCAGAGCCTGGCGTCTGCCCTCTGCCCTCATCCCTTTGCCCTGTCAGGTCTCCTGTTTCGGATATCCTAGACCCCACCGTGCCCATCGATATCCCCGTACTCCTCGATCGGCTGTGTTACCGCCACCCTTCGCTGCTCATCGACGGCATTGCCGAGCACGAGCCGGGACGCCGTCTGGTCGCGCATAAGAACGTCACGGTCAACGAGGATTTCTTTCAGGGGCATTTTCCCGGCGCGCCGCTGATGCCCGGCGTGCTGATGCTCGAAACACTGACGCAGGTCGCCGCAGCGCTGCTGCTCGAGCGCGAAGGGCCGATGCCGATGTCGCGGGTGTACCTCCACGGCGTCGACGCCGCCAAGTTCCGGAGACAGGTCGTTCCGGGCGATCGCCTGCGGCTCGAAGTGACGCTGCTGCAGGCGCGCACGACGCTCGCGAAAGCGCGTGCCGAGGCGTATGTCGGCGATCAGATCGTCGCCGAGGCCATTCTGCTGCTCGCCGTCATGCCTGACGGCGTTCGCATCCATCCCTCGGCGGTTGTCATGACGGGCGCCGAGATCGGCGCCGGCACGATCGTCGGGCCGAATGCGGTTGTCGGGCCGCACGTCAAGCTCGGAAAGGGCTGCAGCATCGGTGCCTCCGCCGTGATCGACGGGTTTACCGACATCGGCGACGGCACGGAGATCTTCCCGTTTGCCTCGATTGGCCTCATTCCGCAGGACCTCAAGTTCAAAGGGGAGGACACCTACCTGCGGATAGGGCAGCGCAACATCTTCCGTGAGTTCGTGACGATTCATCGCGGCACGCGCGGCGGCGGCGGCGAGACCACAATCGGGGATCGCAACGTGTTCATGGCCTACGCCCACGTGGCGCACGACTGCCGCATCGGCAACGACACCATCTTCGGGAACAACGCGACGCTCGGCGGCCACGTGTTCGTCGACGACTTCGCCACCATCAGCGCCGGCTCCGGCGTGCACCAGTTCTGCCGCGTCGGCCGCCATGCGTTCGTCGGCGGATACTCGGTGGTAACGAAGGACGCGCTGCCGTACGCCAAGACCGTCGGCAACCGCGCCCGCATCTACGGCCTCAACACGATCGGCCTGATTCGCCGCGGGTATACGGAGGAAGTGGTCGGCAAGCTGAAGCGCGCGTACCGGTATCTGCTGCAGTCCCGCCTGAACACGACGCGCGCGCTCAAGCAGATCGAGCAGGACGCCACGCTCTCCTGCCCGGAAGTCCAGTATCTCGTCGACTTCATCCGCTCCTCGCAGCGCGGGCCGCTTCTTCGCCGGCCGACGCGGCGAACCGAGGAAATGGTCGCCGATGAATAGGACTAGGGATTGGGGATTAGGGATTAGGGACTGGTTCGGCACGCGGATCACGCCCGAATCCCTCGTCCCGAATCACTAATCCCATGCGCTTAGGCCTTATCGCAGGGAATGGCCGTTTCCCTTTTCTGGTTTTGGACGCGGCCAGGTCGATGGGGCATGACGTCACCGTCATCGCCGCCAAAGAGGAAGCCTCCACCGATCTCAACGACGCGGCGGCGAAAGCCCATTCGCCGATTCACTGGATCTCGCTCGGCGAGCTGGGCAAATGCATCAGTCTGATGAAGGACGCCGGCATCACGCAGGCGGTGATGGCAGGTCAGGTGAAGCACACGAAGATTTTTGCAGGCGGCACTCTCCCCGATGCGAAATTTCGTTCCGTGCTGATGAAGCTCGCGTTCCGGAATACGGACGGCATCATCGGGGCCGTGGCGGGCGTGCTCAAGGACGAAGGCATCGAACTGATCGACTCCACGTCATTGTTGAAGCCGATGCTCGCCTCGCCCGGCCTGATGACGCGGCGCCCGCTCACGGATGACGAACAACTGGACGTCGCGTTCGGGTACGGAATGGCCGATGCCATCGCCGGCCTCGACATCGGCCAGACGATCGCGGTAAAGGACCGCGCGGTTGTGGCGATCGAGGCGATGGAGGGGACGGACCAGGTGATTGCGCGGGCGGGGCACCTGGCCGGTCCCGGCGTGCGCATCGTGAAGGTCGCCAAGCCGAAGCAGGATATGCGGTTCGATGTGCCCGTCGTGGGGCTCGCGACGATTCACGTCATGCGCGCCGCGGGCGCGACCGCGCTGTCGATCGATGCCGGAAAGACCCTGATGTTCGAGCGCGAGGCGCTGATAGCCGGCGCCGACCAGGCCGGTATCACCATCGTGGGACGGCAGAAGGAGTGAGCGTTCGAATTGCCGTGATCGGCGTCGGAGCGTTGGGGAAGCACCATGCCCGAATCCTGGCCGAGCTGCCGGACGTCGAGCTGGCGGGCATCGTCGACATCAACGAGCAGAGGGCGCGCGAGATTGCGGGCCTCGTCAACGCGCCGTGGGTGACCCGCGCGGCCGAGATGCTGGGGCGCGTGGATGCGGTCACCATCGCCGTGCCGACCGAGTCGCACCTGGATGTGGCGATGCCGTTTCTGCAGCTCGGCACCGCGGTGCTGGTGGAGAAGCCGCTCGCGCGGGATCTGGGTGAAGCGCAGGAGATGCTGGACGCGGCTGCCGCCTCCGGCGCGGTGTTCGGCGTCGGGCACACCGAACGGTACAACCCTGCGGTCGCGGCTGTTCGGCCGCTGCTGGACCACCCGCGCTTCATCGAAGTGCACCGGCTGGGCACGTTTCCCGATCGCAGCCTCGATATCGATGTGGTGTTCGACCTCATGATCCACGACCTGGATGTCGTGTTGTCCATCGTGCCGTCAGAGGTGGTTGCTGTCGACGCGGTCGGTGTGGCCGTGCTGACGCCGAAGCCGGACATCGCAAACGCGCGGCTCACGTTCGCCTCGGGGTGCATCGCCAACATCACGGCGAGCCGGATCAGCAGGGACCGCGTCAGGAAGATTCGAATCTTCCAGCGCGATGCATACTTGTCTGTCGACTACGCGGCGCAGGAGGTCGAGCGGTGGCGGCTGGTGAAGGGGGATGGCGCGCGGCCGGTGATCGACGGCGGCAAGCTCGAGGTCGCTCATGAGGAACCGTTGAAGCGCGAGCTGATGGACTTTGTGGCGGCGGTGCGCGAGAAGCGGGCGCCGGGTGTCACCGGCGCCGACGGGATGCGTGCGTTGCAGCTGGCGCAAAGAATTACAGAATGTATTCAGACATAAACGACTTTATCGCCGATCTGGACCGGCGCGGCCTCCTCTCCCGCATGCGCGAGAGCGTCAATCCGGATCTGGAAATTGCCGCCGTGACCGATCGCGTGTGCAAGCTGCCCGGCGGCGGCCCCGGCCTGCTGTTCGAGAAGCCGACCGGATTCGACATGCCGGTCGCGACCAACCTGTTCGGGTCGACCGAGCGCATGTGCCTGGCGCTCGGCGCGGGCTCGCTCGACGCGGTGGCCAAAGAGATCGATGAGATGATGACACCGAAGATGCCGGCCGGCATGCTCGACGCCCTCAAGATGCTGCCGATGCTCGACCGGCTGCGCGACCTGATGCCGAAGACAGTCAAGGACGCGCCCTGCCAGGAGATCGTCAGGCGCGACGGATCCCTCGACGAGCTCCCGATTCTCAAGACGTGGCCCGAGGACGGCGGCCGCTACATCACGCTGCCGCTCGTCATCACGAAGGATCCCGAAACCGGCGTCAGAAACATCGGCACCTATCGGATGCAGGTGTTCGACGGCCGCACGACCGGTATGCACTGGCAGCGGCACAAGGGCGGAGCGCAGCACCACCGCGTCGCCGAACGGCTCGGCAAGCGGCTGGACGTGGCTGTGGCGTTGAGCCCGGAGCCTATCCTCGCGTACGCGGCGACGGCGCCGATGCCGGAGGGGCTGGACGAGCTGCTGCTCGCGGGATTTCTCGGCCGCCGCAGGGTCGAACTGGTAAGAGCCGTGACGGTCGACCTGGAGGTGCCCGCGAGCGCGCACATCGTGCTCGAAGGGTACGTGGATCCCGGCGAGCGCCGCAGGGAGGGTCCGTTCGGCGATCACACCGGCTTCTATTCGCTCGCGGAGGAGTTTCCGGTCTTCCACCTCACGTGCATCACGATGCGGAAGAAGCCGACGTACCTGACGACGGTCGTCGGCATCCCCCCGCAGGAGGACGTCTATCTCGGCAAGGCGAGCGAGCGCATCTTCCTGCCGATGATCAGGAAAACGATCCCCGAGATCGTCGACATGCATTTTCCGCCGGAGGGCATCTTCCACAACATCGTCCTCGTGTCGATCGACAAGCGGTATCCGGGTCACGCGCGCAAGATCATGAATGCGTTCTGGGGCCTCGGCCAGCTCATGTTCTCGAAAACGATTATCGTGTTCGACAAGGACGTCGACGTGCAGAACGTCAGCGAGGCTGCCTGGATCGCCGGGACGCATGTCGATCCGCAGCGGGACATTCAGTTCACGGTCGGACCGATGGACGACCTCGAGAACGCGTCGAACCTCCCGGCGTTCGGCAGCAAGATGGGCATCGACGCCACTCGGAAGTGGCCGGGTGAAGGGTTCACTCGCGAATGGCCGACCCGCCTCAAAACCACGGAGGCGGCGAGCCGGAGAGCGGCTGAGCTGCTGAAGTCGATCGCCAAGGGAACGTAGGGTGCCCCTGTCCCTGGATGATCTGTCGGCAAAAGTCGAGGCCGGCGAGCCGATGTCAGACGCCGATGCCGATGCGCTCGCGTCGACACGCGACATCATCGCGCTCGGCATGCTCGCGACGGCCGTCCGGCAGAAGCGTCACGGCACCGCAACGACGTATGTGCGCGTGTTCGATCTGAAGGCGCCTGACGAGCCATGGCCACTCGAGGTGCCGGCCGAGGCAGGTGAGATCCGCATCTTTCACACACCTGACACCTTGAGCGCCGCAATCGACCTGGTGACGAAAGCGCGGGAGCTGGTGAGAAATACGCCGTTGTCTGCGTTCTGCCTCTTCGAGCTCGGCAAGCTTCCAGAGGGGTTGGCGGTGGTGCTCAGCGCGCTGAAGCAGGCGGGGCTCGAGTTGATTGCCCAGGCGCCCGTGGATCGGCTGCAAGCCCCTGAGCAGGCGCTGGTGGCGTTGACCGACGCCGGTCTCCATTTAGCCCGGCTCACCATCAACGAAACGCCCGAGCGTCCGTGGATGGCCGTCTGCCGCGACGTCGCGGCGCATCAGACGAAGCTCGGTTCGATCCGCGCGTTTGCGCCGTTGCCGCGCAAGATCGATTCCGCACAACCCACGACCGGCTATGAAGATGTCAGGCGGGTGGCGCTCTCGCGGCTGCTCGCCGGCAACATCGACACCATCCAGGTCGACTGGGGCTTGTACGGGCCAAAGCTCGCGCAGGTTGCGCTGACGTTCGGTGCCGACGACATCGATTCAGTGTCCTCCGAGGAGGATGATTCGAAGGGGCACCGGCGCTCGCCCATTGAGGAGATCCACCGCAGCATTCGCTCCGCAGGGTTCGAGCCTGTCGAGCGCGATGGGAATTTCGTCCATCGTCCATCGTCCATCGTCTATCGTCGATCATGATTCGTTTGGGTGCTGTCAGCTATTTGAATACCCGGCCGCTGGTGTTCGGGCTCGAGCAGCAGACCGATCGATTCAGCCTGCGGTTCGATGTGCCGGCACAATGCGCGGCGCTGCTTCATGCGAACGAGGTCGACCTCGGGCTGATCCCCTCCATCGAATACGTCGGACACGACTACCGCATCGTGCCGGGCGTCTCCATCGCCTCGGACGGCCCGGTGGCGTCGGTCGCAATTTTCAGCAAGGTGCCCACGGAGGATATTCATTCCATCGCGCTCGATACGAGCTCGCGGACCTCCCAGGCCCTTTTGCGTGTGTTGTGTTCGCGATGGTTCGAGATCGATCCCCGCCTTGTAAGCATGCCGCCCGATTTGCCGCACATGCTCGGCGAATGCGATGCCGCGCTCCTAATTGGGGACAACGCGCTGTTTACCGACCACGCCGCGCTCGGGCTGGAGAAAATCGATCTCGGTGAGCAATGGATCGGCATGACGGGCCTGCCGTTCGTCTACGCGTTCTGGGCGGGGCAGCCCGGCGTGGCTGCGCCGGGCGACATCGCGGCCCTCCAGGAGGCGCGTGACAGGGGCGTGGGCGCAACCGATACAATTGTGCGGCAGTCCTATCCTGACAGCCCGGAGAAGGCCGCCCGGGCGGGCCGCTACCTCCGAGAAGAGGTGAAGTACGCTTTAGGGGAGCGGGAACGGCAGGGACTCGAGCGCTTTTACGAGCTCGCGAATGAAGCAGGCGTTGTGCCGGCGGCGGCGACGCCGAAGTTTTATTGATGAATATCCAGGAGATTGCGCGAAAGGTCGGCGATGGCGGGCGCGCGACGGCTGGCGAAGCGCTCGCGCTGTATCAGCACGCCCCGACGCATATGTTGGGCCGCCTGGCCGACGAGATCCGCCTGCGTAAACACCCCGATCGCACCGTCACCTACATCATCGACCGCAACGTCAACTACACGAACGTGTGCGTGGCCCAGTGCAACTTCTGCGCGTTCTACCGCGAGGTGGGATCGAGCGAAGGCTACGTGCTCGGCTTCGACGAAATTTTCAGGAAGATCGACGAAACCATCGAAGTGGGTGGGGTGCAGCTGCTGCTGCAGGGCGGGCACAATCCCGATCTGCCTCTGGCGTGGTACGAAGATCTTTTCCGCGCGATCAAGGATCGGTATCCCGATTTCAAGCTGCACGCGCTCTCGCCGCCGGAGGTCATCCACCTGTCACGGCTGTCGCAGCTCACCGTGCCTGACGTCGTCGATCGCCTCATCGCCGCGGGCCTGGACAGTATTCCCGGGGGCGGCGCCGAGATTCTGGTCGATCGCGTTCGCCACCTCCTGCATTGCTACGGGAAGGCGACCGCCGACGAATGGCTCGGCGTCATGCGCCAGGCGCACAGCCGCGGGCTCAGGACCACGGCGACGATGATGTATGGCACCGTCGAGAAGATGGAGGAACGCATCGAGCACATGATGCGCCTCCGGGATCTGCAGGATGAGACCGGCGGATTCACCGCGTTTATCACGTGGAGCTTTCAGCCGCAACACACCGAGCTCGGCGGGGCCGAGGCGACCGGTGTCGACTATCTCCGCACGCTGGCGCTCGCTCGTATCGTGCTCGACAATTTCGACAACCTGCAAGCGTCCTGGGTCACCCAGGGCGGAAAGGTCGGTCAGTTGAGCCTGGCCTACGGCGCCAACGACATGGGCAGCGTCATGATCGAGGAGAACGTTGTCCGCGCGGCCGGCGCGGCCTACTGCATGGACGAGATTGAAATCGTCCGCAACGTGGAAGATGCCGGCTTCATCCCGAAGCGCCGCAACATGCACTATGAGATCCTCGGCGACCCCATTTTTCGCGAGCGGGCCATTCCCCGAATGCTGAGCCTTGCGAGCGCGCGGGCCGACGGAGCCGCGGGCGAAGCGCCGGAGCTGCGGCAGTATCCTGCTCGCAGCCGGCCTGGCAAAGAGGCTCGGCGGTAAGTGCCGCAGTATCGCGCGGGCTGGCTGCTGCCCATCTCGCAGCCGCCGATTCGCGATGCGTGGCTGCGGACCGACCGGGGGCGCATCGTCGCTTTCGGCCACTCGCGTCCCGGCGACTTCACCGCGTCGGACGAAATCGATCTCGGCCACGTAGCCGTCCTCCCGGGCCTGGTGAACGCGCACACCCATCTCGAACTCTCGTGGATGCGCGGCCGCATTCCAGAGGCTGACGACTTTCCGGCGTGGATCCGATCGGTGCTTGCGTTGGCTCGCGAGGCCCGCCCCGGCGTCGGCGAAACGGTGCGCGCGATCACCGACGCCATCGACGAAGCGCAGGCATTCGGAACCGCTGTGGTCGGAGACATCTCGAATAGCCTCGCGAGCTCGGCCGCGCTCGCAGAACGCGGGATGCCGGCCGTGGTCTTCCATGAACTGATCGGTTTCCGCTCGGCAGACGCGAGCCGGATCGTCGGCGAGGCCGTCGAGCGCCTGGAGCATGTGCCCGCAAGTTCTACTCTTCGGCACACGCTGGCGCCGCATGCACCGTATTCCGTCTCTCCCGCGCTGTTCGGCGCCATTCGGACCACGCTGTTGAAGACGCCGTTCGCCCGGTCGAGCGTGCATCTTGGCGAGTCGAACGCTGAGATGGCATTTCTACGGGATGGCACCGGACCGTGGCGCGAGCTGCTCGAAGCACTCGGCACCTGGGATCCTTCGTGGGTCGCGCCGAAGTGCAACCCGGTCGATTACGTGCATCAGATGGGCTTCCTCGATGAGCGGCTGCTCGTGGTTCACGGCGTGCAGTTTGGCGCGCCGGAGCTGGAGCGTCTGGTCGCGACGGGCGCGACCCTGGTGACCTGTCCGCGAGGAAACCTCCGGACCGGGGCAGGGGAGCCGCCCATCGCCGAATTCTTCGCGTCCGGGGCTCGCGTCGCTGTCGGCACCGACAGTCTGGCCAGCGTTCCCGATCTCAACCTGTTCGCCGAAGTTGCAGAAATGAGGCGGCTCTCGCCCGGTACTTCTGCCCGCCTGCTGCTCGAAAGCGCGACCGCCGCAGGCGCGCAAGCGCTCGGATTC
The DNA here is from genome assembly GCA_031395755.1 of Acidobacteriota bacterium. Lineage (GTDB taxonomy): Bacteria > Acidobacteriota > Vicinamibacteria > Vicinamibacterales > JAMQPK01 > JAMQPK01. Next base: position 6,872 of record JANNJO010000144.1, on the reverse strand, counting down.
GAGTCCGACTTCGGCACGGTGGAGGCGGGCAAGCGCGATCGGCTCATCGGGGTCGAGCTGGACGGCCCTGTCTCAAACGTCGAGGAGTACCTCGTATCGGGTATCCACGCTTCTCAGATCCGCTGGCTGTCTTCGTGATCGCGTCGCTTTCAGAATATGGAACGCTGACGGGTGTGCTTCTCAAGCATGCGCGCGAGGCTTTCGTCAGCGACGAACAGATCGCGGCGCAATGGAAACGGCTCAATTACACCGCGCCCCCGGATTTCTCGAGAGCGATGAAGGAGTACGACCGGTTCATGGACATCATCGCGGAATCGGGGGCCGCGATTATTCGGCTGCCGCATCACGACGGCCTGAACCTCGACTCGATTTACACCCGCGACGCGGCGGTGCTTGGGGTGCACGGCGCGATCCTCTGCAGCATGGGGAAGCAGGCCCGTGCGGGCGAGCCCTCAGCACAGGGAGAGGAGCTGCGCCGGCAGGGCTGGCCGATCTCGGGGACGATCGCGCCACGTGGGTTGCTCGAGGGCGGCGACCTGATCTGGCTCGATGCCCGAACCGTCGTGGTCGGCGAAGGGCGCCGTACGAACGCCGAGGGCATACGGCAGCTCAAGATGCTGCTGAGCGATTCACTCGACGAGCTCGTTGTTGTGCCGCTGCCGGAGTATCGCGGCGAGCACGACGTGATGCACCTGATGTCCCTGATTAGCCCGGTCGACAAAGACCTGGCGGTCGTGTCCTCGGCGCTCTTGCCGAGACCCTTCCGCGCGATGCTCCTCGATCGTGGTTACGGGCTGATCGACGTTCCCGATGACGAGTTCGAGAAGATGGGAACGAATGTTCTCGCGCTCGGCCCGCGCGAATGTGTGATGCTGGATGGCAACCCGAAGACGCGCGCTGCCCTGGAACGTGCGGGTGCTCGCGTGCAGGTGTACGAGGGTATGGAGATCAGTCTCAAAGGGGGCGGCGGGCCAACCTGTCTGACGCGGCCCCTCGCAAGGTCATAGAATCGGCAACCGAGAGTGCCAGTATGAAACTCATGGTCAAACGTCTGTCCGCAACGTCAGTCCTGCCGGCGTATGCGCATCCTGGCGACGCGGGGATGGATCTGTTCGCCGATGTCGCGGCGTCGCTCGAGCCTGGCGAGAGTAAGCTGGTCAGCACGGGCATCTCCATTGAGCTGCCGCCCAACACCGAAGCGCAGGTGCGGCCTCGCAGCGGCCTTGCGCTCAAGCACGGCATCAGCGTGCTCAATACCCCTGGCACGATCGACCTCGGTTATCGCGGCGAGGTCGGTGTGATACTGATCAATCATGGCCGGAGCCGTTTCGACGTCCATCCGGGGATGAAGATCGCGCAGATGGTGATCGCGGCGTGCTTGACCGTAACTGTCGAGGAGACCGGGGAACTGAGCGGCACGGCTCGCGGCCAGGGCGGCTTCGGCTCGACCGGCGCGTGACGGAGCGGGCCGAGAGACCGCCGCGAGTAAACTATGGAGCTCACCAAAGGGGAGTACTCGATTTCCACCGACCCGCAGCGGTTCGACCTCGACGCCGTCCACGCGTTTCTCAGCCGGTCGTTCTGGGCGGAGGGCATTCCGAAGGCACTGGTCGCGAAGGCGGCCGCGAACTCGCTCTGCTTCGGGTTGTTCGATGGCCCAGCCCAGGTTGGATTCGCGCGGGTCGTCACCGATCGGGCGACGTTCGCATACCTCTGCGATGTCTACGTGCTCGAATCGCACCGCGGCCTGGGCCTTGGCAAGTGGCTCGTCCAATCGGTGATGGCGCATCCCGATCTGCAGGGGCTGCGGCGGTTTCAGCTCGTCACGCGCGACGCGCATGGCTTGTACGAACGCCATGGTTTTGCGGTGCCGGCCAATCCAGAACGACAGATGGAGATGTTCCGGCACGGTATGTACCTCGACAAAGGTGAGACGAAGTAGCACCGATGATCAATCGCCTGCGCACCTACCTGTCGTTTGTGCGCTTCAGCCATTCGGTGTTCGCGCTGCCGTTTGCCCTGACGGGCGCGCTGCTCGCGTCTCGGCAGCATCCGGTGACATGGCGGCATGTGCTGTGGATTGGCGTGTGCATGGTGACTGCACGGAGCGCGGCCATGGGGTTCAATCGTCTGGTCGATGCCCGGTTCGATGCCGGGAACCCGCGCACGTCCGGCCGCGAGCTGCCGAGCGGCCGGATGTCCTCGACCGAAGCCACGACGTTTGTCGTGGTGATGTCCCTCGCGTTCATCGGCGCGGCGGCGCAGCTGAGCTGGTTGTGCTTCGTGCTGTCGCCCGTCGCGTTGATCGTGATCTTCTGGTACTCCCTCGCGAAGCGGTACACGTGGGCGACGCAATTTTTTCTCGGACTGGCGATGGCCATTGCTCCGGTCGGCGGGTGGCTGGCAGCCGGTGGAGGCGCAGGATGGGAGCCCTGGCTGCTGGGGCTGGCGATTGCGTTGTGGGTGGGCGGCTTCGACGTCCTGTACGCGTGCCAGGATCTCGACGTCGATCGGCGGCAGCACCTCAAGTCGATTCCCGTCCGCTTCGGGGTTGCGAGGTCACTTGTGATTTCGCGCGCGATGCACGTCGGAACCATCGGCTGCTTTGCGCTGCTGGGTGTCGTGGCGGGCCTGGACCCGTTGTATTTCGCCGGCGTCGCCCTCGTCGCCGGCCTTCTGGTCTACGAGCAATCGCTCGTGAGCGAAGCGGATCTGTCCCAGGTGAAGCGCGCCTTCGATCTCAACGGCTACGTCGGCATCCTTTACTTCATCGTGACCGCGATGTCCATCTATGCCGGCCGCTGACCAATACCGAATCCCCCATCCCCAATCCCCCGTACCTCCCGCGAAGGACTCGTCGCGTATTTCAGGCATGTTCGATGCGATCGCCGGGCGCTACGACCTGCTGAATCATCTGCTCAGCGCCGGGCTCGACAAACGGTGGCGGAAGCGCGCGGTGGCGGCGCTGCAGCTGACGGGCCGCGAGACAGTTCTCGACTTGTGCACAGGCACCGCGGATCTCGCGCTGGCCGCGACGAGCGGGCCGAAGCGTGCACGACGCGTCATCGGCATCGATTTCTCCGCCGCGATGCTGGATATTGGTCGAGAGAAAGCAGACAGGGCCGCGGAAGGCACCGGTGGTGCGGGGGCTTCAGCCCCCGCCATTCCGATCGCCCTCATCCGGGCCGATGCCATGAGAATCCCGCTGAACGACCGAACGGTCGACGCGGTGACCATCGGGTTCGGCATCCGCAACGTGGAACAGCCGGCGGCGGTCTGCCGGGAAATTATCAGGGTGCTTCGCCCAGGCGGCAGGCTCGTGATCCTTGAATTTTCACTGCCGCGCTCGAAGATGCTGCGCAAGTGTTACCTCTGGTATTTCCGGCAGATTCTGCCGCTCATCGGTCGCGTCATTTCCAGGCATCCGAGCGCTTACAGCTACCTTCCCGAATCGGTGGAGGCGTTCCCCTCGCCCGAGGTGTTTTCGGGCCAGCTCCGCTCCGCAGGCTTTGGCACCGTGCGTGCAATCCCGCTGACCTTCGGCGTCGTCTATATGTTCGTGGCTGTGAAGGATCCGGCACCATAGCCGAGTGGTATAATCGACTAAGTCCCTGATGTACATCGACTTTGAGGATCGTCGACCAGAAACACCGCGGGTCGAGCGGGCGCTTTCGACGCGCGAAGGTGTCCTCATCTCGATAATCGTCCACCTCTTGCTCTTCATCGGGCTCCTCTTCATGCCCGATCTTCCTCAGTCTCGACCCGTCAGGGCCGCCATCCCGCTCAATCAGACACCCCGGCAGTCGCCGCGGTTCGTCTTCATGGCACCGCGAGTCGACATTCCCAAGCCGCAGCCGCGAGTCGACGTCGACGCGTCCGACCAGGACCGCGTGATGTCGAGCATCGAGCGGCCGCCCGATCCGCAGAACCCGGTGCCGTTTGCGCGCGGCAATTCGTCCGAGCGCGAGGAAGCGGAGATTGCTCCGCAGAATCGAGGCAACGCCGAAGAGTCGTCTGTGGCTCGAGGGCGCCCGAACCCAACGGCAGAGGGGCAGATGGCAGCGAACGATCCGTCCCGGTCGATGATGCGGCTGCCCGAGGCCCCTTCAGCCGCGCCGGCGTTGAAAGTCGGAGAAACCGGCTCGACGGGCAAGCTGGGCGACGCGCTGCGCAATCTCAATCGATACGTGCAGCAGCAATCGTTCGACAACCCACAGGGCAGCGGCGATGCGCAGGGGCTGATTCAGTTCGACAGCAAGGGCGTCGACTTCGGGCCCTGGCTGCGGCGATTCGTCGCGCAGGTGAAGCGCAACTGGTTCATCCCTCAGGCGGCGATGATCATGAAGGGGCACGTCGTGATCACGTTCAACATTCACCGCAACGGCGCCATTACCGACATCGAGGTGAGGAAGCCTTCGCACATCGAATCGTTCAGTCTGGCGGCCGTCAACGCGTTGATCACGTCGAACCCGACTCAGCCGCTGCCGCCGGAGTATCCGTCGGATTCGGCGTTCTTCACGGTGACGTTCCTCTACAACGAGGACCCCGCGGATATCCGGTGACGAGATGCTGCTGCCGACCCGCCCTCAGCAACTCGGTCTGTTGATTCTTCTCGGCGCTATCGTTGCCCTGGCGTTCTTCAGGATGTAAGTCTGCGGCCGCCGATTCTCGCCATCCTGGGTCCCACCGCCACCGGCAAGAGCGCGCTCGGCATCGAGCTTGCGCTGAAGCACAGCGGCGAGATCATCAGCTGCGATTCCACTGCCGTCTATCGCGGATTCGACATCGGCACCGACAAGGTGCCCCTCGGCCAGCAGCGCGGTATTCCGCACCATCTGGTTGATGTGGTGGAGCCAGTCGAAGAGTACACGGCCGCGAAGTACGTGCGCGACACCCTGGCCGCCATCGAAGATATCTACGCCCGTGGACGCTGGCCGATTCTCGTCGGCGGCACCGGCCTGTACTACCGCGCGCTGACGAGGGGACTCTTTCCGGGTCCCGCCGCTGACGCGAAGATGCGCGAGCGGCTCGAACGTATTGCCGCACGCAGGGGCGTGGAGTGTCTCCATCGCATTCTCGCGCGGGTCGATTCTGCGTCAGCCACGCGCATTCTGCCTCGCGATCGCAAACGCATGGTGCGCGCGCTCGAGGTGTATTTCCTGACGGGCAAACCTCTGACAGAGCATTTCGCATCGACGGTCTCACCGCTTGCCGGCCAGCGGGTCATCGCGGTGGCCCTGTCGCCGCCGGCCTCGTTGATCGCCGAACGGGTGAAGACGCGCGTCGACGCCCAGTTCGAGCAGGGGCTGATGGACGAGATCCGCGGGCTGCTGGCGCGCGGGGTGCCCGAGACCGCTCGCCCGTTCGGCGGGCTCGTGTATCGTCAGGCGCTCGAGCTGCTGCACGGCGTCAGAAGCGAGGCGGAGACGCGCGAGCTGATCACACGCGAGAACCGTCATTACGCGCGCCGGCAGTTGATCTGGTTCCGTAAAGAGCCTAACCTAGTGTGGCTTCAGACCTCCGGCGAAAGTCCGGACGCGCTGGGGGCCGTAGAAGCTCTGCTCCCGTAACGCAACCGTGCCCCCATTCTTTTCCCGAATCATCGTCGTCGTGCTCGACAGCGTTGGCGCCGGCGCCCTCGAAGACGCGTCCGACTACGGCGACGCCGGCAGCAACACGCTGGGCAACATCGCCGGCACCGTGGGGCTTCGGGTGCCGACTCTCCGCATGCTCGGTCTGGATCGGCTGGTCGATATCCGTGGAACGGTGAGCGCCAAAACGCCTCGTGGGGCGATCGGCCGCATGGCCGAAGCGTCCCCCGGGAAGGACTCGGTGACGGGGCACTGGGAGATGATGGGCATCGTGCTCGATCGCGCGTTCCCGGTATTTCCGAATGGGTTTCCGAAAACGCTGATGGATGCCTTTGAACAGCAGATCGGGCGCGGCACGTTGGGGAACTACGCGGCGTCGGGGACGACAATCATCGAGGACCTTGGCGCCGAGCACATGCGGACCGGCAAGCCCATCGTCTACACGTCGGCCGACAGCGTGTTCCAGATCGCCGCCCACGAAGACGTGATCCCTATCGAGGAGCAATACCGCATCAACGGCATCGCCTTCGACCTCGCGGTCGGTGGACACGGCCTCGGGCGTGTCATCGCCCGCCCGTTCGTCGGTCAGCCCGGCAGCTTCACACGCACGAGCAACCGCAAAGACTTCGCCATGCGCCCCACGGCAGAGACGGTGCTCGATCGCCTCGCCGCCGCGCACCTGCCGACGATTGCGATAGGAAAGATCGACGACCTCTTTGCCGGGCGTGGCATCACGCGCGCCGTTCATACCGGGAGCGACGATGAGGGTGTGGATGCCGTCATGTCTGAGATGGCGTCGACGGCGCGCGGGCTGATCTTCGCGAACCTTGTCGACTTCGACTCGCTCTACGGTCATCGTAACGACGTCGCCGGGTACGCCAAGAATCTGGAGCGCTTTGACTCGAGGCTGAAGGATCTGCTGCCGCGCCTGCGAGACGACGACCTGCTCGTCGTCACGGCCGATCACGGCAACGATCCGACGACCCCGAGCACCGACCATTCGCGCGAGCACGTGCCGCTCCTGGTGACGGGACCGCGCGTAAAAAACGGCGTGAACCTCGGGACGCGCGAGACATTCGCCGATCTCGGTCAGACGGTGGCGAACAATTTCGAGGTCGGTCCAATGACGCATGGCACGAGTTTTCTGCAAGACATCAGTACGTAGACGCAGTACGTAGTGTCCGGCTTCAGCCGGACCGTGGAGAGCAATGGCTCGAGCGCTTGCGCGGCGGCGCCGACTACCGGGAGCCGCGCACGATTGACGTGCACGTCCGCCATCTG